>DASSIJ010000204.1:0-6950 GCA_035692045.1 Pseudolabrys sp.
CGACCGCGAGCGGCGGATCTTCGAGGCACGACGACTGGCCGACGATCCGATTACACTCGAGGAGCTTGCTGCTGAGTTCGGCGTCTCGCGCGAACGCGTGCGCCAGATCGAAGTGCGCGCCTTTGAGAAGGTTCAGAAGGCCGTGAAAAGCCGCATGGCTACAATGGAGCAGCCGGCGGAAGCAGCGGCGATCGTCGCACATTAACTGCGTGATCGTGCAGCTGGGACGATTGCGGCCGGGTCCTTGCCCGGCCGTTCTTTTTTGCGCATTGCTCCGGTCCTACTGTCCCCACGCCCGAAAGGCCTCTTCGAAAGCGCGAGTGCCCGGCGTGCCCTTCTCCATAGCGAGGATTGCACGCTTGCCGCTCGTGTAGACGATGGGGATATCGAACCAGTCCCGCTCCCTGAGCAATTGCATATTGCGCTGCTGGTCGGCCTCAACCGCCGACAGGCCGATCAGGAAATACCCGTTGGTGACCTTTACCGCCAACCCAGCGAGTGGCACCCCCCGCGCCTGTTCATTCTGTTTCATCAGGACCCCAGGAACATTGGCGATTCCACCTTCCGGAAAATCCGCGGGGAGCGTGAACATGATTTCTATGGTGTGGCTCGCCGGCAGTGCTTTGTCGGTGTTGCGACGCAGCGACCACGTCATACGCAGTTTGCGCTCCGGTATTTCGATATCAGCGCGCACGGCGAGCTCAGGCGCGAGTCCGGGTCCCGGTGACACTGTCTCGGTACGCCACAAAGCCGAACCAACATAGCGCCTGCCCTGCGGATCGCTCGAATCCTCGTCATACAGCACGACCTTCTGGGCCACCGACACGGCCGGCGCATTGGCTGAATCCGCTGCCGGTTGGCCGGATTGTCCGATGCGGTCGGCAATCTTTGGGCGGCCGGCGGGCTGCGCAGTGTCTTTCGGCTTCGCAGGCTGTGAGCGGAAGCTTGTGACCAGGGAGCTGATATTATGGCGCTGCCAATAGGTGACGCCGACGATCCCGACCAAAATCAGCGACAGCGCTGCAAGTTTGATAATTCCGCCATAGGACCTTGGCGGACGGCGGGTATAGACGTCTTCATCGTCATAGGCGGTCGGGGGCGGACCCGGCGGCACATAGCTGTCCTCGTGAAGCGCCTCATCAGTCAGCACAGGCTCCGTGATGCGCGACGGCTCAACAGCGCTCGGGGGGAAGTGATGCGGTTCGGACTGAGCAGGCATTGCCTCGTAGGTGGCCTGGGCTGCACGCTTGGCCTCGGCCGCGGCAGTACCAAGCCCCTCGGCCTCCGCCATGGTTTCCCGGAAATCGCGCAGGCCACGGTCGCGCAGAGACTGGTCGGCAGGCTCGGACTCTGAAGCGTCGGCCCGCGGCCGTTTGGCCGCTTCCGCCTCCACCTTGCGAATCGACTCTTCCAGCGCCAACCGCTCGCGCGTGATATCGGTCTCGTCAAGTGCAGGCAGGACCCCGCGCAACTGACTAACGAGCGCGGCACGCGCGCGGTCGTATAGCGCACGGCGATTTTCGCCTGTGTTCTTCTCTAGGCCGCTAACCGCGCGGGAGATTAAGGGATAGTAGTCAGCCATTGCGCGCTAGTGTGCTGGAGGATGATCCCTTCCGAAAACCGGTTCCCACGTTCGAGGTCATGCTTGGGCCCGGTTCATGTCTTTTTTCGGCAATCATAGCTCAAATGGATTCTTCATGAGGATCGTATCTTCGCGTTCCGGGCTGGTCGACAGCAAGGAGACCGGACATCCAACCAATTCCTCAATGCGGCGAACATATTTAATCGCCTGCGCGGGCAACTGTGCCCAGGAGCGAGCCCGGGCCGTCGGCTCCTTCCATCCGTCAATCGTTTCATAGACCGGCTCAGCCCTCGCCTGCGCCTGCTCACCGGCAGGAAGGTAGTCGACCTCGCGGCCGTCAAGACGATAGCGTACGCAAACCTTGATTTCATCGAAGCCGTCGAGAATATCGAGTTTGGTCAGCGCCAGGCCGTCGATACCGCAGGTCAGCACAGTCTGCCGGACGAGCACCGCGTCGAACCATCCGCAACGGCGCGCGCGACCGGTGACGGTGCCGAACTCGTTTCCGCGCTCGCCAAGTGTCTTTCCAATGGCATTGTCCATTTGGTCGGTCGGAAACGGACCAAGCCCGACGCGTGTCGTGTAGGCCTTGCAGATGCCGAGCACATAGTCGATCGCATTGGGTCCGAGACCGGAGCCGGTCGCAGCCTGGGCGGCCACCGTGTTTGACGAAGTGACATAGGGATATGTGCCGTGATCGATGTCGAGGAGCGCACCTTGCGCACCTTCGAACAGGATGCGCTTGCCTTCGCGCCGTTTGCCGTCAAGCAGCGACCAGACTGTGTCCATGAAGGGCAGGACTTTCGGCGCAATGGCGGCAAGGTGGTCATACACGGTCTGCGCGCGAATCTCTGGAAGGCCATGGCCCCGCCGCAAGGCATTGTGGTGGGCCAGCAGCCGATCGATCTTCCCATGCAGTGCCGGAAGATCCGCGAGATCCATGAAACGAATTGCCCGCCGGCCGACTTTGTCCTCATAGGCCGGGCCAATTCCGCGTTTGGTCGTGCCAATGCGGGTCGCTGCGTCGTCGGCTTCACGCAAGGCCTCAAGTTCGCGGTGCAATGGCAGGATCAGCGGCGCATTCTCCGCGATACGCAAAGTTTCGGGAGTCACGACAATCCCTTGTTTCTTCAGTTGGGCGATTTCATCGATGAGCGCCTGGGGGTCGATCACCACGCCATTGCCGATGACCGACAGCTTACCCCCGCGCACGACGCCGGACGGCAGCAAAGAGAGCTTGTAAGTTGCGCCATCGATCACCAGGGTGTGGCCGGCATTATGGCCGCCCTGGAAACGCACAACGATGTCGGCCTGCTCCGACAGCCAGTCGACGATTTTGCCTTTGCCTTCGTCGCCCCACTGGGATCCGACAACTACAACATTCGCCATCAGGATCCCTTCCCTGAGCCAGCGCCCGGACACTTGGAGCCGGGTGCCACCGGCCAGGTCCACCTTCGGATAAAGGATGCCCCCCCGCGAGGCAAGCCAAAGTCGACCTCCCAGATGGAGCCGGACAATAGTGACAACAAACTGATTTTACCCACGATTTTCAGAAATGCAGCGGCTTGGCCTGCTGCACCTGGGGCAGCGCGCGCACCTTGGCCAAGACCGTCTCGGGCAACTCGCCGTCGATCTCGATCAGCGCCACGGCATTGCCGCCGGGTGCATCCCGGCCCACGTGAAAGGTTGCAATGTTGATACCGGCCTCGCCAAGCGTCGAGGAAAATTTTCCGATGAAGCCGGGCTTATCGAGATTGGTGATGTAGATCATCGAGGGGCCGAACTCGGCGTCCATGCGGATGCCCTTGATGTTGACGATGCGCGGCCGGCCATCGGCAAATACCGTTCCGGAGACATGCCGTGATTGCCGTTCGGTGGTCACTGTGATGGTGATCAGGCTTTCGTAGTCTTCCGGCATTTCCCGCGTGACCTCCTCGACAACAATGCCGCGCTCCTTGGCCACCACGGGTGCGGAGACGACGTTGACGTCGCCGAGCATCGGTCGCAGCAGGCCAGCGAGAGCCGCCGATGTGAGCGCCTTGGTGTTCATCTGTGCGACAGCGCCTTCGTAGGCAAGCTGGACCTTGCTGATGCCGGTTTCAGTCAGCTGGCCGGCAAAGGAGCCGAGCCTTTCAGCCAGCGCTATGAATGGTTTCAGTTTCGGCGCCTCTTCCGCGCTGATTGAAGGAAAATTGATGGCGTTGGTGATGGCGCCGCGCAGCAGATAATCCGACATCTGCTCGGCAATCTGCAGTGCAACGTTTTCCTGTGCCTCCGATGTGGAGGCGCCGAGATGCGGGGTGCACACCACGTTCGGAAGGTTGAACAGTGGATTTTCGGTTGCTGGTTCGATCACGAACACATCGAAGGCGGCGCCGGCGACGTGCCCGCGCTTGAGAGCCTCGTACAGCGCAGCTTCGTCAACCAGCCCGCCCCGCGCGCAATTAATGATGCGCACGCCCTTTTTCATCGCCTTGATAGCATCGGCGTTGATGACGTTGCGTGTCTTGTCGGTGAGCGGCGTATGCAAAGTAATAAAATCAGCACGCTTGAACAATTCGCCCAGATCGACCTTCTCCACGCCGAGGTCGGTGGCACGATCAGGCGACAAGAATGGATCATATGCGACCACTTTCATCTTCAGCCCGACGGCCCGGTCCGCCACGATCGATCCAATATTTCCGCAACCGATTACGCCCAGCGTCTTGCCGAAGATCTCCACGCCCATAAATTTGTTCTTTTCCCACTTGCCGGCGCGGGTTGATGCATCGGCTTCCGGAATTTGTCGGGCCAGCGCCAGCATGAGCGAAATCGTGTGCTCAGCAGTCGTGATCGAGTTTCCAAACGGCGTATTCATCACAATAATGCCGCGCGCGGTCGCGGCCGGAATATCGACGTTATCGACGCCAATGCCGGCGCGACCTATCACCCTGAGGTTTTGGGCCTTCTCGACGATTTTTGACGTCACCTTCGTCGCAGAACGAATGGCAAGACCATCGTAGTTGCCGACGACGTTGGCGAGCTTTTCCTTGTCCTTGCCGAGCGCGGGCTGGAAATCAACCTCGATTCCGCGATCTTTGAATATCTGCACGGCCGCAGGCGACAATGCGTCGGATATAAGAACCTTGGGCATGGCGATAACTTTCACAATGGTTGGATGAGAACGTCGCTACCCCATGAAGGGACAGCAAGAGTCACGCAGCCTTGGATAGCGCGGCCTTGGCTTCCGCAAAGGCCCAGTCAAGCCAGGGGGTCAGCGCCTCGATGT
Organism: Pseudolabrys sp.; assembly: GCA_035692045.1. Taxonomy (GTDB): domain Bacteria; phylum Pseudomonadota; class Alphaproteobacteria; order Rhizobiales; family Xanthobacteraceae; genus Pseudolabrys. The sequence goes on from DASSIJ010000204.1 coordinate 4,851, forward strand.
CGCGCTGCTCTACCGTAGCTCCGCACCAGATGCGCAGACCGGGCGGTGCATCTCGGTAGAACGCGATGTCGTAAGCGACATCCTCTTTCTCGAGGAGACCAGCCAACGTCTTGGCGAAGGCGGCCTGCTCGTCTCCGGAAAGTCTTGTCACCATCGGGTCGACCACTTTCAGACACACGGACGTATTCGATCGCTCGTTCGCGTGTTTGGCGAGGTGATCGACCCATGCGGTCGCCGCAACCCAATCGGACAAAACTTTTGCATTTGCGTCTGAGCGCGCGATCGTCGCCGTCAGACCACCCGTCGATTTCGCCCATTGCAGCGCATCGAGGTAGTCCTCCACGCACAGCATCGATGGTGTGTTGATGGTCTCGCCCGCGAAAATTCCCTCGTTAAGCTTGCCACCCTTGGTCAGCCGAAAAATTTTTGGCAGAGGCCACATCGGCTTGTGAGTTTCAAGCCGCTCGACCGCGCGTGGCGAAAGAATAAGCATGCCATGCGCGCCCTCCCCGCCCAGCGCTTTTTGCCAGGAGAACGTGACCACATCCAGCTTCGGCCAATCGAGTCTTTGCGCGAAGGCCGCAGAGGTCGCATCGCAAATTGTGAGGCCCTGGCGATTGGCGGAGATCCAGTCGCCGTTCGGCACACGCACGCCTGATGTCGTGCCGTTCCAGGTGAAGACCACGTCGTTCGCGAAATCGATTTTGCCGAAATCGGGCAACTCGCCATAAGGAGCCTTTATAACCGTGAGATCCTTGAGCTTGAGCTGCTTTTCGACGTCGGTGACCCAGCCCTCGCCGAATGATTCCCAGGCAAGCATCGTTACGGGGCGCGCGCCTAGCAAAGACCAGAGTGCCATTTCTACTGCGCCGGTATCGGAAGCCGGCACGATACCGATACGGTAGCCGGCCGGCACTTCCAGAACTTCGCGCGTAAGATCGATGGCGCGTTTGAGCTTCGCTTTACCGATCTTTGACCGGTGCGAACGCCCGAGAACCGCGTCGGTAAGATTTTGGAGGCTCCAGCCGGGGCGCTTGGCGCAAGGGCCGGATGAGAAGTGCGGGATCGCCGGCCGCACGCCGGGTTTGGTCGCCGTCATATTCTATCCTTCCAGATAGGCGCCCCTCGTTGGGGAGGGGTGTCCCACTGGCGGAGATAGGCGACTTGCCTCCCGCGGTCAACTGCCGGGGGCAGAGGCTTCCAGACGTGGCTGTAAATGCAGGCTTAAAAGCGCGTTCGTTTGCTAGAAACGCATTCCGAGGGCGAGTTGTCCGACCTGCACGTTGGAACGAGTCTTGTTAACGGGTGCGAAAGCGACGAATTCCCATTCGCCCCGGAGAAACACACTTGGCGTCAATAGCCAATCCACGCCGAGAGCAGCCGCGACACCGGCAACGAAGACGTTGTTCTGGCCGACACTGGCCGATTGTTGAAACGTGCCGAGGAACACCGGCGGAGCGGGCAGAAGCTGTGTCATGCCGTCAGTCACAGTTACGGTGGTGTGATAATTGAATCGCCCAACCGCAATGCCAACCGCGGTGTAGGGCAGGAATTGGCCGAAAGCGTATCCCGCACGGGCCCGCAATGCCGCGTAGTCAACGAGCTTGAACGACGACTCTGCCGCAATCATCACATCGTGTGATATATTGTCCGACGTGTCGAAGGTGCGTCGTAATGAATCGCCCGTACCCGATTGCAGAATGGATGGATGCTTGTATGAGAGATCGGCGCCGATGACGAGCTCGCTCCATTGCCAATTGTAAGCAAGAAATGCACCGAACACCGGGCCATTCGTGGATTTTTTCTGCAGGGTCGTCCAGCTCGAGGGAACACCCTCTGCTTCCAGCGTCGTATTGCGCAGAATAGAGGCCACCAACGGGCTGGTGCTGTTCCCGAAATCGACATTCATGTTGCCATAGCCGGCAAGAACGCCGAATTGCCAGCCATCCCATCGCGCATAGCCGGGATCTACTGTGCCGCGCAGCGGCCAATCCGCCGCCATCGCGCGATCAGACCATGCTGTCGCCAGTACCGAGCAAAACACGGCGGCAGCGCCCAACAACATTGCGCGGAGACCGCTCGCCCCGCATCGACTAGCAC
>DASSIJ010000205.1:0-4419 GCA_035692045.1 Pseudolabrys sp.
ACCTTCCGCTTTCAACATGTTTGCATAAAGCGCGACGTGCTTCGCTTCACGGACGTAGTCGAGTTCCTCCCGCAGGCGCGCCGCGATCTCGACCGCAATCTCGCTGGTATCGATCGCCGGATCGAAGCGTTTGCGAATGGCGAACAGGAGTTGCAATTGACTGAGATCGGCCTCGACCGCCGACTGCATGTCCGGATATTGCAGCTTGCAGGCCACCTCATCGCCGTTAAGCGCATGGGCGCGATGGACCTGACCGAGCGAAGCGGCCGCGGCCGGGTGATGTTCGAACGTGGAAAACTTCTTTTGCCAACCGATCCCGAGTTCCGCGCTCATGCGCCGTTTTACGAAGGCCCACCCCATCGGCGGCGCCTGACTCTGCAGCTTGATCAGTTCGTTCGCGTATTCCGGCGGAAGCGCGTCAGGAATGGTGGCAAGCAGTTGCGCCACCTTCATGATCGGGCCCTTCAGCCCCCCCAATGCTGCGGTAAGTTCAAGCGCGTTGGCGGCGCGGTCGAGCGGCACGCCAAAAAACCGCGCGCCTGCGAAACGCGCCGCAGTGCCGCTGAGCCGCGTGCCGACCCTGGCGTAGCGCCTGGCACGTGCGGAAAACCGGTTCTTTTCGCGGTCGGTGGGGGACATCGATGGGCTCACTTTCCCCATCTAATCAGCTTCAGCGAGAAAGATAAGGTCCGCGTGATCACTCGAGTGCTTCGAGCTCGTCGATCAGACTGGCGATCACGCTCAAGCCCCCGTCCCAGAATTTGGGATCGCGTGCATCGAGGCCGAACGGTGCCAGCAATTCGGAATGATGCTTGGTGCCGCCGGCAGAAAGCATTTCGAGATACCGCTCGGCAAAGCCGCTCGCGGATTTCTCGTAAACTGCATAAAGAGAATTCACCAGGCAGTCGCCGAACGCATAGGCGTAAACATAAAATGGCGAGTGCACGAAGTGCGGGATATAGGCCCAGAAGGTCTCATAGCCCGGCTTGAGCTGGATTGCCGGCCCCAGGCTTTCGCTCTGCACGGACATCCACAGGTCGCAGATCTTGGCGGCGGTGAGCTCGCCATTGCGGCGCTCGCCATGGACCTTGCGCTCAAAGCTGTAAAACGCGATTTGCCGCACCACCGTGTTGATCATGTCTTCGACTTTGGCAGCGAGCATGGCCTTGCGCTGCTTCTTGTCGGTCGTCTGCGCCAGCAGCTTCTTGAAGGTGAGCATCTCGCCGAACACGCTGGCGGTCTCGGCTAACGTCAGCGGCGTCGGCGCCATCAGCGGACCATTGGGTGCGGCCAGCACCTGATGCACGCCATGGCCGAGCTCATGCGCGAGCGTCATCACATCGCGCGGCTTACCCATGTAGTTGAGCAGGACATAAGGATGGGCCGAAGGCACCGTTGGATGGGAAAAGGCGCCCGGCTGCTTGCCCGGGCGCACCGGCGCATCGATCCAGCGCTTGGTGAAGAACTGGTCCGCGACTTCGGCCATCCGCGGAGAGAACGCGCCATAAGCGGTGAGAATAGTGGCGCGGGCGTCGCTCCATGGAATCGTGCGCTGTGCCACTCTCGGCAACGGTGCGTTTCGATCCCAGTGCGGCAGACTTTTCTTGCCGAACCATCTGGCTTTCAGTGCGTAGTAACGGTGCGATAATTTCGGATAGGCAGCGCGCACAGCTGCCACCAGCGCCTCGACGACCTCGGGCTCGACGCGATTCGAAAGGTGCCGCGCGTCCGCAATGTCCTTGAAGCCACGCCACCGGTCGGAAATCTCCTTGTCCTTGGCGAGCGTATTGGTGATCAGTGCAAAGGGCCGCAAGTTCTCCTTGAAGGTCTTGGCTAGCGCCTCGGCAGCCGCCTTGCGTTTCTTGCCGTCACTGTCCTGCATCAGGTTCAGCGTTGGCTCGATCGCCAGTGATTTTCCCGCAACCTTGAATCGCAAACCGGCAATGGACTCGTCGAACAGACGATTCCAGGCCGAATAGCCAGTGACCGATTTTTCGTGAAACAATTCTTCGACCCTGTCCTCAAGCTGATAGGGCTTTTCCTTCCGTACATCTTCGATCCAGGGGCGGTAGTGCCCAAGCGCCGGATCCCGCATCGCAGCTTCGAGTTGAGCATCGTCGATGCGGTTGAGTTCGAGCGTGAAAAACAGGAGGTGCAGCGACGCAGCCGTTATGCGTTCCTGGATGTCGCCATAGAATTTGGCGCTGACGGGGTCGGTCGTGTTGCCGGCATAAACCAGTGAGGCGTAGGAGATCAGCCGGCCAAGCCGGTCGTCGATCGACTCGTAGCGCTTTACAGCTGCGGCAAGCGCGCCTCCCGCACCCTCCCCCGTCGCCAGCGCCGACAGACGCCCTTTGAATTCCTGCTCAAAGGCCGCGCAGTCGCTATCGGCCTGTTCCAGATCGCGCTTGATTTCCGGGCTATCGAGGCCCGGATAAAGATCGCTCAGGTTCCATTCGGGCAGCGCACCGAGCTTTGCTGTCTTCATTGGTTTTTGCCGGGATGACGTCTTTGGCATGGGGGCAATCGTTGACGCGAAATATAAGTGGAGAACGCCACCCAACCATGGCGGCGGGATGGCAGCCGGTTCTCAGGGTATCGCAGGCGGAGGGTGCGGTTTTCAATCCCTCCTGCGGCTGTCCGGCCGACTTAATAACCCATTAAGGCAGAGCGGCGACATTGCACCAATTCGGCACAGTCTGTGCGTGAGGGGTCCAATGCCCGAAGTCGTGCTTGTCGTAGATGACGATCCCGTTCACCGGCGCCTGCTCGAATCCATGATCCAGCGTTTTGGCTACCAGGTCATGGTGGCCGACGGCGGGGATGCCGCCATCAGGGCACTCGTCGGACCTGAGGCTTCGCGCATTGATGGGGTCGTTCTCGACCTGGTGATGCCGGATCTCGACGGGCTTGGGGTGCTGGCGCGGATGCGTGAGGCCGGCCTGACCATCCCCGTGATCGTACAAACGGCTCATGGCGGCATCGACACAGTGGTTTCGGCAATGCGCGCAGGCGCGACCGACTTCGTGGTCAAGCCAGCGGGCGCAGAGCGCTTGCAGGTCTCACTGCACAACGCACTCGTGACTAAGGCGCTGGCCGGCGAATTGCAGCGGCTCAAACGGAAGCATGACGGCACGTTGACCATTGCCGATGTGATCACGCGCTCAGCAGCCATGCAGCCCGTACTGAGGGCCGCTGAGAAGGCGGCAGCATCAGTCATCCCGGTTTTGATCGAGGGCGAGTCCGGTGTGGGCAAGGAAATGATCGCGCGCGCCATCCATGGCAGCGGGCCGCGGCGTGCGAAACCGTTCGTTGCAGTCAACTGCGGTGCGATGCCCGAGAATCTGGTCGAGTCGATCCTGTTCGGTCACGAGAAAGGCGCCTTTACCGGCGCGACTGAAAAGCACGCCGGGAAATTCGTCGAGGCAGATGGCGGCACGCTGTTCCTCGACGAAGTCGGTGAGTTGCCGGGCTCCGCGCAGGTGAAACTGCTGCGCGCGCTCCAGGCGGGCGAAGTCGAGCCGATCGGCGGCCGCAGATCGGTCAAGGTCGATGTGCGCATCATCTCGGCCACCAATCGTGACCTGATCGCCGACGTAAAGTCCGGACGTTTTCGCGAAGATCTCTTCTATCGCCTGCACGTGTTCCCGCTGTCGGTACCGCCGTTACGAGCGCGGCGCGACGACATTCCGGAACTCGTCCGATATTTCCTCACATGCATTGCCGCGGAAGAAGGAAAGCGGATACGGGCCGTCAGCGCCCACGGCATGGCACTGCTTGCCGCCTATCACTGGCCCGGCAATGTCCGTCAGCTCGAAAACGCCGTGTTCCGTGCGGTCGTACTCGCGGACGGCGAGGAGATTGGCACCAACGAGTTCCCGCAGATTGCCGCTCAGGTTTCCTCCGGTGAAACTTGCGATCCGCCGCTGATCGAGCCTTCACCCGCCATGGTGTCATCGTGGCCCGAATCCGACAACGCCCTCGACTCGAACGGGCCTGGAAGGGGGACGCAACATTCATTGCAGTTGACCGACCCCCATGGCGACGTCCGTCCACTGGATGACATCGAGCGAGATGCAATCCGATTCGCCATTTCGCACTATCGCGGGCAGATGTCCGAAGTTGCGCGGAAGCTTCGAATTGGGCGCTCGACCCTCTATCGGAAGCTTGAAGGGCTTGGCCTCGAAGACGCCTGAAGGCCCCAGAATCAGCGGTTTGGTGCAGGGTCAGTAGATTTGTACCCCCGCACCTCCGTATTGCACCGCAAAATTTGTCGGTGAAGTTTCGGAAATGCCCCGTTTTCGGCCAATTTCCCCGGATAGTGGGAAGCCGGACGGGGAACGGACGCTAAGCTCTCATTAACCGATCCCGATAACACTCACGGGGTTGCCATCATGGCAGCCCGAGGGGACGTGGCGG
>DASSIJ010000206.1:0-28099 GCA_035692045.1 Pseudolabrys sp.
ACCGCCGACTCGCCTGCTGCGCATTGGGTGCGCTTCGTTCGCAGCCCGGTTGCGGCAGGACAATTGGCGAAGATCAGCCCTCCCGAAGGGGCGATGGTCATCACCGCCGCCGATCTCAAAGGCGTGAAGAAAATCACGCCAATGCTGCACAAGTTCAGTTACAAGCCGGTCGGCCAGCCGGTCCTTGCCGAGGACGTCGTGCGCTTTGTCGGCGAGCCGGTGGCCGCCGTTGTCGCTGCGAGCGAAGAGGACGCCGAGGACATTGCCGATCAAGTCGACGTATCGATCGATGAAGCCAGGCCGGTGACGGACGCGCAGGCAGCGCTCGAAGCCGGCGCACCGCAGGTACACGCTGAAGCACCCGGCAATGTCATCCTCGAAGGCAAAGTGAAAACGCCCGGCTTCGATGCGATCTGGAACGGTGCTCACAGGACCATCAGGGTTGACGCGCGCTCGCGCCGCCAGAACGCCACGCCTCTGGAGGCGCGTGGTGGCCACGCTGCCTACGATCCGTCGACCGGGCGAGTCACCTTCACCTGCACCACGCAAATGCCGCACCTCACACGCACGGCAATTTGTGACGTACTCGGTTTTCCAGAATCCGACCTGCGCGTGATCGCACCGGATGTCGGCGGCGGCTTCGGGCAAAAAATGTCGCTCTGTGCGGAATATATCGTTCTGGTATGGCTGGCCCGCAAACTGAAAAGCTCCGTGGCGTGGACCGAAGACCGCCGCGAAAACCTGATCGCAAGTTTTCACTCGCGCGATCAATACATCACGCTCGAAGGCGCGTTCGACAAGAATGCCAAATTACTCGCGCTGAAGGCGGACATCGTCTCCAATATCGGTGCCTATTCGTGCTTTCCAACCACCTGCGGGGTTGAGCCGCTGATGGCAATGGCCGAAATGCCGGGCCCCTACGATGTTCAGCAGTACCAATGCGTCGCGCGCGGCGTCATCACCAACACCTGCACCATGGCGCCCTATCGCGGCGTCTCGCGGCCGGTGATCACTTTCACGCTCGAGCGGTTGATGGACAAAGCCGCCCGCGCCTTCGCCATCGACCCGGTCGACATGCGCCGCCGCAACCTGATCGACAAGTTTCCCTACAAGTCGGCCATGGGCCTCGAATACGACGACGCCAGTTACAAAGAGACGCTGGAAATGGCGGTCAAGGCGGTCGATCTCCCCGCTTTCCGCAAGCGCCAGAAGGACGCGCTCGCCAAAGGGCGTCATCTCGGCATTGGCATTGCAACCTTCTCCGAGCGCACCGGCTACGGCAGTCCCGCCTTTGCCGCGCGTGGCATGGAGATCACGCCCGGCTGGGAAACAGTGATCGTCACCGTCGATCCCTCCGGCTTCGTGGAAGCCCGCATCGGATCCTCCCCACACGGCCAAGGCCTGCGCACGACGCTGGCGCAGATCATCGCCGACGAGATTGGCGTCACACCCGAGATGATCAGGGTCGTCCACGGCGATACCGACAGGGCGCCTTATGGCTGGGGCACTTTCGCCAGTCGTTCGCTGGTGATTTCCGGCGGCGCCACTTTGATTGCTGCGCGAAAAGTTCGCGCCAAGCTGATCAAGATTGCGAGCCATGTTCTCGAAGCAGCGGCCGACGATATTGTCCTCGCCGACGGGCTTGCAAAAGTCGCCGGCACCGACCGCACGATCCCGATCGCAAAGCTCGCGCGCGAAGCCTACACACAAACGCATCGCTTCAAGGGCGAGATCGAGCCGGGACTAACGGAAACCGGCCACTACGATCCGCCGGGCACCTTCTCCAATGCCTGCCACATCGCCATCGTCGATGTGGACGTGGAGACCGGCCATGTGAAAGTCGAGAAATTCCTGGTGGCGGAGGACGCAGGGCGCATCATCAACCCCATGATTGCCGACGGCCAGGTGCATGGCGGTATCGCGCAGGGCATTGGCAACGCGCTGCTCGAAGAAATTATCTACGACGAGAACGGCGGTATTCTCACGGCAACGCTCGCCGACTATTTGCCGCCCACTGCGCATGAAATTCCGCCAATCGAGCTTCATCACATTGAAACTCCGAGCCCGAACTCAATCACCATGGCCAAGGGCCTGGGTGAAGGCGGCTGCATCGGTGCACCGGCTGCGGTAATTAACGCGATCAATGACGCACTCTCGCCGTTCGGTGTCGAGATCGACGAGATGCCAGCAACGCCGCAGCGCATTCGCGCCGCTTTCCGCGCCAAGGAAAAGGCCGCATGAGGGAAAAGGCCGCGATTACACTTACAATTAACGGGCGCGACCATCCGATCAGCGTCGAGGCGCGGCGCACGCTGGCGGACGCAATCCGCGAGGATTGTGGGCAGACGGGCACGCACATCGGTTGCGAACATGGCATTTGCGGCGCCTGCACGGTCATCGTCGACGACGAACCGGTACGCTCGTGCCTGATGTTTGCCGTACAGGCAGACGGCAAAAAGATCCGGACCGTCGAGGGATTGGCTGACGGCGACAAGCTGCACCCGATGCAGCAGGCCTTCATGGACCATCATGGCCTGCAATGCGGCTTCTGCACGCCCGGCTTTTTGATGCTGGCTGTCGGCGTTCTCGAGCGCGAGCCTGACATCAGCGACGAAGATCTCGTGGACGTGCTTTCGTCCAACCTCTGCCGCTGCACCGGTTATCAGAACATCATCAAGGCCGTTCGTGCCGCAGCGAAAGAAATGCGCGGAAAATGACCGCCCCGGCGAAATTCGTCGGCCGCTCGGTCCCACGCCTGGAAGATCGGCCACTTCTCACCGGCCAAGGCCGCTTCTCCGCCGACATTTCGTTTGCGGGCCAGTGGCATATGCGCGTGGTTCGTTCTGCCGTCGCGCACGGAAAGATAAAATCGATCGACACTAAAGCAGCCCTCGCATTGCCGGGGGTCCATGCGGTGTGGACGCATGCCGACGTTGCCGACATTCCGCCGATTCCGTTTCGTCTCACCGGGCTCAAGGCGCTCGAGCCGTACCGGCAGCCAGTGCTGGCGAAGAATGTCGTGCGGTATGTCGGCGAACCAGTCGCGATCGTCTTTGCGGACAACGCATATCTCGCAGAAGACGCTGCCGACCTCATCGGGATTTCCATCGAACCTATGAGAGCGACGATGCTCGCGACCGAGCAGCCGGGCACCTACGAGCATGAACTGACAACGGAGCCCGGCATCATCCGCAAGGGCTATGGCGACGTTGACGCGGCCTTTCAGAAGCCCCACGCCGTTGTTTCACTTGAGCTTTCCGTCGGCCGTCATTCCGGCGTGCCGCTGGAGACGCGAGGCGCCATCGCACGTTACGACGCGGCGCGCGACCTCCTTGAACTCCACGGCGCGGCAAAAGTGCCGCACTGGAATCGCGATGCCATCGCGCAAATGCTGGGACGAAAAAAAGACTCCGTCCAGCTTTACGAAGGTCACGTTGGCGGTGGGTTCGGCATTCGCGGCGAAATCTATCCCGAGGACATTCTGGTTTGCGTGGCCGCGCTAAAATTCAAACGGCCGATCAAATGGATCGAGGACCGGCGCGAACATCTGATCGCCGCCAATCATTCGCGCGAACAGCATCACCGCGTGCGTGCGGCTATCGACAAACAAGGTCGCATTCTTGGTATTGACGTCGAATTTTTTCACGACAATGGCGCATATATGCGTACGCACGCGGCGACCGTGCCCGACCTTACCGCTGCCATGTTGCCGGGCCCCTACCACGTGCCGGCTTACCGCGGGACCAGCCACATCCGCCTTACAAACAAAACACCTTGCGGCACTTACCGCGCACCCGGGCGTTACGAATCCACTTTTGTACGCGAGCGCTTGCTCGATGCGATCGCCGCCAAGGTTGGTGTGGACAAGGTTGAGATCCGCAGACGCAACCTCATTGGCAAAAGCGCGATGCCCTACACGCTCGGCCTCGACACACTCGGCACGCAGATCGTGTATGATTCCGGTGACTACGCGCTGCTACTCGACAAGACACTCGAAGCAATTCGTTGGACTGAGCTTCAGAAGCAGCTCAGCGAACGCCGCAAGAAGGGCGAGAAAGTCGGCGCGGGCGTGGCGATGTTCGTTGAAAAAAGCGGACTCGGACCGTTCGATACCGTACGCGTGGAGATCAAGCCCGACGGTATCGTCGAGGTGATCACCGGCGTCGCCTCCCTCGGGCAAGGCGTGGAAACCGTGATCGCACAGATCTGCGCCGATGCGCTCGGCGTTGACTATACGACGATCCGGGTCATTCACGGCCAGACCGACCGCATTGCACGCGGCATGGGCGCCTTCGCCTCACGCGTGACCGTCATGTGCGGAGAAGCCACGCGGCTCGCGGCAACCAAGCTGCGCGCTCAGGTGCTGTTTGCTGCGGCCGAACTGATGCAAACGAACGCCGATGCGCTCAACATCGTGAACGGCGAGATCGTGCGCGTCATTCCTCCCGGTCCGTCAATGCCCCTTGGCGAACTTGCGCGGATTCTGCCGGGCGGCTTGAGCGCTGAAGATACGTTCGAGTCAGCCCATATGGTCTATCCGTACGGCGTGCATGCGGTCGTCGTACGCGTTGATCCGGAAACCGGTAATGTCACAATCGAGCGCTATGTTATTGCCTACGACATCGGCAAGGCCGTGAATCCGAAACTCGTGGAAGGTCAGATCGCCGGCGGACTGGCGCAAGGCGTTGGCGGCGCGCTGCTGGAGGAGTTCCGCTATGACGAGAACGGAGAGCCCCTTTCGGTCACGTTCGCCGACTACCTGATGCCGACCGCACGCGAGGTCCCCGATGTTTCCATCTTGGTGACGGAGGACGCGCCAAGCCCACTCAATCCCCTTGGATTGAAGGGCGCGGGAGAAGGTGGGGCCAATCCGGTCGGCGCCGCGATTGCTTCGGCGATCGATGACGCCCTTCAGCGACCGGGCGCGGTGACCCAACTTCCCGTGACGCCGCAGCGGCTCAAGGCAATCATATAATATCTATCCTTCCCCCCGAGCCCTCGACTACAATTCGTTCGGCCGTCGAGCCGCGAAAACTATAAAATATTGGGGAGAAACAATGACGATCATCAGCAGATGGGGACTGGCCGTCGCTGCCGGCGCACTGGCGGTTTCATTCAACGCGAATGCCCAGGAGAAGCACTATCGTTTCGCCCACGACCAGCAGCTCAATTCCGGTTACAGCGTCGCCTACGACATCTTTTCGGCCAAGCTCAAGCAATTGAGCGGCGGCAAGATGCTGGTCGACCAATATCCTGGCGCGCAGCTTGGGCAGGAGCCACAGCTTCTGCAGCTCGTGAAGGCGGGCGACCTCGATTTCGCGATCGTTTCATCAGCGAACACCGCAACGATCTCGCCACAAGCCGGCGTAATGTCGCTGCATTTTCTGTTTCGTGATGAAAATCACATGGTCAAGGCACTCGCCGATCCGAAGGTTTTCGAAGCGATCCGCGACATGATCGACCAAACCGTGCAAGGCATTCATGTGATCGGCCTCGGCACGCAAGGTCTGCGCAACATGTACAGCAAAAGGGAAATCCATAAGATCGAGGACATCAAGGGCCTGAAGATCCGCGTACAGGCCACTGCAACCGAGGACGCGACTTTCAACGCCTACGGCGCGCAGACGGTGCACATGCCATTCGGCAGCGTTTACACCTCATTGCAAACAGGTGTCGTCGATGTTGGCGAGAATTCGGTCAACGTCTACCTCATCAACAAGCATTATGAGCCCGCTCCCGTACTCTCACTGACTCAGCACGAGGCAAATAACGCCATCCTCTGGATCAGCGACAAGCTTTGGCAGAGCCTCAGCGACGATCAGAAAAAGTGGGTGCTCGAAGCGGGACGTGATGTCACCACGCAGGAACCGAAGAAGGCCTTCGAACTCGAAGACGCTGCGGCGGGCAAACTCAAGGCGATCGGCATCAAGATCGTGACCGACGTCGACAAATCCGGTTTCAAGAAGATCTCCGATCCCATGCTCGATAAGCTCGCGACGGAACTTGGGCCGCACGCCGACAAGATCAAGACACTGATCAAGGCAGTCCAATAAGCCGCCCTCAGGCAGGACAACGGAGAGGCCGGCAGCGCCGGCCTTTCCAACATGGCGGAAGGGCGTGATGGGCATCGCCGACAAGCTGGTCTTGAACAGGCAGCGTCATCTGAAATGGAAGGCACTCGACAACCTCGAGATGATCCTGATGATCATCTGCGGCTTGACGCTGTTTGGCTTCTCGATGTCGGTTTGCGCCGACATCACGACCCGGATCATCGGTCGCCCCTGGCTTTGGCTGCAGGAAGTCACGTCGACTCTGTTCATCTACGGAATTTTCATCGGCGCAGCGGTCGCCACCCGCCGCAATGATCATCTCTATCTCACCGCCGTTGCGGAATCGATGCACGGCAAGGCGCGTCTTGCCGCCGAAGTGATTATTCGTCTGATCGTGCTCGTAGTCTCTGCCTGCGTGATCTACTATGGCTATCTCAATTTCCTCCGCGGTTTCGGCAGTTTTCGACTGCCATCGAATACACCCATCGCCTCCCTTTATGCCGCTATCCCGCTGTCCGGCATCCTGATCGCCCTTTTCACAATCGAGCAGATCGTCAACGGTTGCCGCAACGGATTCGAGCACTCCGAACCGCAGGAGCCGGAGCATTCGGCGGCGTTCGGCGCGTCCAGGCCGGAGGGGCTGCAATGAGCGCCCCGGTTATCCTTGCTCTCATGACGGCGTGCTTTCTGACTTTCGGCTATCTCGGTGTGCCTGTGCCGTTTGCGCTGCTTGGCGGCGTGTTTGTCGGCGCACTGCTGTCGGACGTTTCGCTTGCCGCCATCATCCAGAAAGTTTTCGACGGCGTCGACAATGAGGCTTTGCTCGCGATCCCTTTCTTTCTTCTAGTCGGCGAATTGATGAGCTCGGCCAACGTGGTCGTTCGCATCGCCAATCTGTCGATGGTGTTGGTCGGTCATATTCGCGGCGGTCTGTCGCAAGTCGTCACCGTGTTCAGCATGTTCTTCTCGGAAATGTCCGGCTCAACAACGGCCGACGTCGCCGTGATGAGCCGGGCCCTCGCCGGACCGATGAAAAAGGAGGGCTACGAGGGCCCATTTATTGCAGCGATCATCGCCGCTGCTTCGACCATCGCCGCGCTGGTCCCGCCAAGCATCACCGCCGTCGTCTATGGTGCGACCGGCAACGTATCGATCGCCGGGCTGTTCATGGCCGGTTTCGTACCCGGGCTGATGATTGGCTTCGGCCTGATGACCTACTGCTACTTCTTCGGGCCGGTCGGCTTTAAGCGACCACGCGCTTCGTTCGGAATGATCGCCCTGGCGACGCGCGACGCGGCACTGCCCCTCATGATTCCGGTGATCCTGCTCGGCGGTATCCTGTCCGGCTGGTTCACACCTACCGAAGCCGGCGTCGTCGCCGCGCTTTGGATCATCGTCGTCATCATTCCAGCGCTCAATCCCAGACACATATGGAACCTGCCTTACGATTTCTGCCTGGCGGGACTGATTTTCTCGTTGCCCCTGATCACGATTGGCGCGGCCAATGCCTTCGGCTACCTGCTCGCCTATTTGCGCGGCGCGATCGTCATCTCGGAGTGGATCATCGGCATCGCCGGCAACGATCCGCACCTCATCATGTTGCTGATGGTGCTACTTTTCACCATCGTCGGCGATTTCATCGAGCCGGTGCCGACCATCATCATTTTCATGCCGCTGGTGAACGCGCTTACCACCGCCGGCAATATCAATCCGGTGCACATGGGAGTGGTGCTGATCGCCACACTTGCTTTCGGATTGATCACTCCGCCCTACGGCCTGGTTCTGCTGATGGCGTCCAAATTCGTCGGTGTCCGGTTCTCACAGGCATTACGGGCCGCTTTGCCGATCTACGTCGTATTCTTTGCGACGATCGCGTTCTGCATCTTTTTTCCCGAGGTCGTGCTCTGGATACCCAAGCAGGTGGTGCCGGCTTCGGTCGGCTGCTTCCAAAATCCAAACGGGACAGGGCTGATCTGCCATTAGGATCGCATCATGCCAGCCATCGAAAGCACGCTCAGGCCAAAGCTCAAGGCGCCCGCTGGCACCTGCGACACCCACATGCACGTCTACGACCCCAAATATCCGAAGGCGCCGACCGCCAAGATCGATGCCCCCGCGGCACCCGTGTCGGCTTACCTGAAGATGTGCGCACGCCTCGGCATCGAGCGCACCGTTGTGGTGCAGCCTTCGACCTACGGCAAGGATAACCGCTGCACGCTGGAAGCTGTTGCCGCGATGGGGCCAAATGCGCGCTGTGTCGTTGTGGTCGATCAGGACGTCACCGATTCTGAACTTGATCGGCTGACAAAGCTTGGCGCCCGCGGCATCCGCTTCTTCATGCTGGCGGGCGCACCGCTGCCCTGGGATGTACTCGAAACAATGTCGGCGCGCGTGGCACCATTCGGCTGGCACGTTCAGCTGCAGCTCGACGGCCGCGACCTGCCTGATCGTGTGGCCATGCTCAAACGGCTGACCAGCACGCTGGTGATCGATCATGTCGGAAAATTTCTCGAACCGGTGCCGCTCGATCACCCGGGATTTCGCGCACTGCACGGGCTGGTTGATGGTGGCCAAACCTGGGTCAAATTGTCGGCGCCCTATGAAGTGTCGAAGGTGGGGCCGCCGAACTACGACGATGTCGGTAAACTTGCCAAGGCGCTTGCAAAAGCCGCGCCCGAACGGATGTTATGGGCCACCAATTGGCCGCATCCGACACCAGGCGTGCAGGTGCCAGACGATGCCTTGATGCTGGATATGTTGCTCGATTGGGTGCCCGACGAGAACGCGCGCAAGAAAGTCTTGGTGGACAATCCCGCCCGGCTTTACGGATTCTGACCGATCACGGTTTAAAATTCGGCCGGTAGCCTTTTTGCACCGCCTCGATATGGCCCGCGAAAGGCAAGCCGACGTGGCCCGGAAACACCAGCGCGCCGCTTGAAGCGCAATAGTCGAGCACCTTGCGCCGGCTCACGCGCGCTTGCGCCGCGTCGGAATTCTTCGGGAAATTCCAGTCGGGATAATAAACCTGCAACAGGTGATGCCAGACATCGCCGATGAAGGCCGCCCGCTTGCCTTTGCTCTCGATCTTGAAGAACACATGGCCGGGCGAATGGCCCGGCGCAGAGTCGATCTCAATGAATTCGTTGAGCCGGAAGGAACCGCCGCTGACGAGATCGGCCCGGCCATGTTCGAGGATCGGCACAACGCATTCGCGGAACGTACCCAGCTCGGCGGGCCCCTCTTTCGGGTCAGCGTCGACCTTGGAGAAGTAATCGATGTCCGGCTTCGAGAAAACATACCGCGCATTGGGAAATGTCGGCACCCATTTGCCGTCCTTCTGCTGCGTATTCCAGCCGACATGGTCGTGATGCAGGTGGGTACACATCACCAGATCGATTTCCTCAGGCCGCGCGCCGGCGGCTGCGAGGCGATCCAGATATGGAATATTGAGCATGTGCCAGAAAGGCCGGCCGGGCTTGACCTTGTTGTTGCCGCAGCAGGAGTCGATCAGGATCTTCTTGCCGCCGACCTGCAGCAGCCAGCTGTGAACGGAGAGTCGGATCTTTCCGGTTTCAGCCTCGTAGTGATGCGGTGCGAGCCAGGCTTTGTGTTCCGCCATATGCGCATCGGTGAAGTCGGGAAAGATATCCCGAAGCGGATAGCTTGGCAGGTTGGTTTCCTCGACGCGCGTGATGGTGATATCGCCGACACTGAACACTGGCACTCTCCCGATTATTTTTTCGGCACGAATTCGTTGGTAAAGGTCGCAGGAAAATCGACCTCTGCGGGCCCTTTTGGCTGCAGATAGGCGAACGTGCCGCGCGCCTGCGCTTCCGTCATATGGCCGTCCTTCGTCCAGATCTGGCTGACGGTCTTGTAGGCTTCCGCGTTGGTTGAGGGCTCCATGCTCGGATATTCCTTGGCCATGATCTCCATGCCGCGCTTGGGATCGTCCTTGAGAATTTTCTGTGCCTCGGTGAAGATTTGCGCCACCTTGCGCAGCATGTCCGGCCTTTCCTTGATGACGTCCGGATGCGTGGCGAGCGTCATAAACAGAATGTCGCGAAACTCGGGAATTTCTCCGTTCATCATGTTGAGGTAGATCTTTCCCTTGCCCGACTGCTGCACGAGCACGCCCGCCGGCTCGAACGGCAACGCGGCATCAACCAGATCCTTCTGGAAGGCCGCGACGTAGGAAGGCGCCTCGGCGCCGAGATAAACACTCGAGATGTCGCCCGGCAGCGTGAGCCCGTATTTCTTCGCGAGCACCCCGAGCATTTTTTCGCCCGAACCGTTGGCCGATGGCATCGCCACACGCTGGCCCTTCAACCGCTTGATCTTGTCGGCAATGCTCAGCTTCTCGGAGCCCGCCATTAATTTGTCGCTGGCGATCACGTTGTTGACGGGCCGATTGGCAATATTGAAGAAGGAAACGATGCGCTTGCCCTGCACGGCCACCGTGAGCACATGCTCATATGACAAGATTCCGACGTCCGCCTGCTTGGTGAGCACGGCCTGCAGTGCTAGCGGGCCACCCTGCACGTAGGAGACCTCGGGCTCGAGGCCATACTTCTGGAACAGCTTTTCCTGCACCGCGACGTAAAGGGCGCCCGAGTAATAGCCGTGGCCAATATTGGCGATCTTGACAGTCTCCGCCGATGCCGAGCCCACGATCAGCGTGGCTGCGGCAAGCGCCGCCATCCTCAATAGTTTCATCGCGCGTCCTCCCGAGAGTTTCTGGTTCAGCGGCCAACGATCCGCCATTGCTGCATCCGATGTTGCACGATTTCGACCAGGAGATTAAGTGCAACGGCAAGTAGCGCGATCACGATCAGCACGGCGAAAACACCTGCGGAATCGAATTGCGAGCCGGAAAACTGCACCAGATAACCGAGCCCCCTGTTGGCGGCGATCATTTCGCCCAGCACAGCACCGATCAATGCATAGGGCACCGAGATCTTCAGGCCGGCAAACATCCACGACATCGCCGAAGGGATGATGACCTTGGTGATCACCTGAGCGCGGGTTGCTTTCATCAATCGTGCACCATCGATGAGATCCCGGTCGACCTCGCGGACGCCGGCATAGGTGTTGAGAAACACGAGGAAGAGCACAAGTACTGCGGCGAGCGCGATCTTGGATTCAATGCCGAGCCCGAACCACAGAACAAATAGCGGCGCCAGTGCCACTTTTGGCAACGCGTTGAGGGCCGATAGATACGGGTTCAGCAGCCGGCTGGCGAAGGGTGAGACGCCAAGCCAAACACCGAGAATGACGCCGGCGACCGAGCCGATGACGAAGCCCACCACCGTCGCGTGGACCGTCGCCCAGATGTGCACGAAAAGCGAGCCATCGGATATCCAGCCGAACAATCTCGTTCCGACGTCGAGGGGGTTGGAGATGAAGAAGTTGTCCACCAACCGGCCGGACGCGCCCTGCCATGCCAACAGCAGCACGGCGCCGAGCAGGACCTGACAGGTGACCATGAAGCCGCTGCCGAGCGCACGCGGGCCGGCATCCGCGGCATTGTCGCGCAGCCCGCCAGGTGCAGCATCGGCATCGGGTGCGGTCATAACCGCTCCTCGTGGTATTCGACGCGCAGGCGCTCCCAAAGCGCGTCGTAGTGTTCCTTGAATTCATTGGTAAAGCGCACGTTGAGCACGTCGCGCGGCCGCTTGAGTCCGATGCGCTCTTCGAGCGCAAGCGTTGCCGGGCGACGCGTGCAGACCAGCACGCGGTCGGCAAGCGTCACGGCCTCCATAAGGTCGTGCGTGACGAGCACGACAGTCTGCCCGGTCTCGGCAGCAAGCTTCAGCAGCAAGTCGTGCATCGCAAGTTTCAGCTGGGCATCGAGGGCCGCGAACGGTTCGTCGAGCAGGGCCGTTTCTGCCCCGTAAATCAGCATGCGCGCGAGACAGGCGCGCTTGCGCATGCCTCCAGAAAGCTCGTGCGGATAGCGATGTGCGAAACCATCGAGCCCGACATGCGCGATCACCTGATCGGCACGCAGTACGCGCTCGCCCTTTGCGGCACCGGCGAGCTCAAGCGGAAATGCGATGTTATCCCGCACGGTGCGCCAGGGAAGCAGATTGTCCTTCTGGGTCATGTAGCCGACGTCGGTGTTGACGTCCGACACGCGCGCTCCCTTGTAGACGATTGAACCGCTGGAAGGCGCATAGAGGCCGGCAATCATGTTGAGCAGCGTGGACTTGCCGCAGCCGCTCGGTCCGATGATCGCAACGATTTCCTTTTGCGCGATCGTCAGGCTGATGTCGCGCACCGCGTCGACTGTTTCGTCCTGTTTACGGAAAGTCTTTGAGACGTGGTGCAGGTCGATCATGGCCGCGTCCGCTAGACAATCGATCGTTGGTGGCCGCCATCGACGTCGATATTGGCGCCCACGATGAACGCCGCGCGGCTGGAGGCAAGAAAAGCGACCGCATTGGCAATGTCTTCGGGCGTCCCCCAATGGCCAAGCGGCACCTCAGCACCCCATTTCGTCTCCTGCTGCTCCAGGCTTCGGCCGAAATAGACTTCGTTGTGGAGCGTCAGGGCATCGGTCAGGGGGCTCTTGATACGGCTCGGGCACACCGCATTGACGAGAATATTGCTCGGCGCGAGTTCATCGGACAGCGATTTGACGAAAGCATGCTGCGCAGCGTTGACTGTCGTGGACGCAATGGCATTTGCCTGCGGGACCTTGCCCGCTTGGCCGATGATAACGATAAAACGGCCACCGCCCCTCGCGGCCATGACTGGTGTGACGTGGCGCGCGAGCTCCCAGGCGCCCGACACTTTCGTTTGAAAATGGCGCAACAACCTGTCAGGCGAAACTTCGCTGAGGCGGCCGGGTAAATGTGTGCCGGCATTGCTCACAACGATGTCAATGCCGCCGAACACCCTGGTGACATCCCCCACAAGCAAGGCGACGTCGCCTGTCTTGCAGATGTCGGCGACAAATCCTTTCGCTTCTGCTGGGCCAAGCGAGGCAACGGCTCGGTCAAGTTTGATCTTGTCGCGTCCGCAAATCGCGATTCTGCAGCCCTCGGATGCAAGTTTCTGCGCAATGGCGAGGCCGATACCGCTGGTGCCGCCGGTGATCAGGGCAATCTTGCCGCTCAGGCCGAGATCCATCGTTTTCTACCCGAACACATAGCGTTGGTAGCCGCCGTCGATGCTCACCGCACTGCCGGTGACGAAAGCAGCGCAGTCGGAGGCCAGAAAGGCTACCAGGTCGGCCACTTCGTCGGGCCGGCCGGTACGCCCCAGGGGATTTGAGCGCGTGAAGCCGGCGGCGGCGGTTGCGCGATCGACACCGCGCTCACGCATTTCTTTCTGGATAAGCGAGGCCAGCAGGTCCGACTCGATATATTGCGGGCAAACGGCATTGACGCGGATATTGTCACGCGCGACAGAATCCGCCACCGATTTGTTCATTGCCATCAACGCCGCATTTGTGACGCCCGAAGGAAACCGGTCCGGATGCGGATGACGCGCTGCCTGTCCAACGATGTTGATGATACGTCCGTCGCGCTGCGCCTTCATCGTGGGCAGCACCGCCTTTATCATGGTGAAAAACCCGAAGACCTTGTCGCGCAATTGACGATCGAGGATGTCGAGCGTCGTGGTTTCGACTGTGCCGCGCAAATGCGTGCCGGCGTTGTTGACGAGAATGTCGATGCGGCCGAATTGCTCGATCACTGCCGCAATAAAACGCTTCACTGCATTCTCATCGGTGACGTCGGCGGCGATGCCGAGCACCCGGCCTTTTGCAGACAATTCGACCACTGCAGCGTCAAGTCGGTCAGCGTTGCGACCGCAAATTGCAACCGCACATCCTTCCTCGAGCAAAGCCTGCGCGATCGCTTTGCCGATGCCGCGCGAGGCACCGGTGACCACAGCGACCTTGCCCTGAAGGCCAAGTTGCATTTCCGCCCTCGTTTTCTTCTTGCATTGCCGCCGCGATGGATACTCTATGCTGCGGCCAAACGCGTCAACGGGAGAGTGAGATGGATTTGGGAATCAAGGGCCGCCGCGCGATCGTCACTGGCGGCAGCAGCGGCATCGGCTTCGAGACCGCTCGACAATTTCTGGAAGAAGGCGCGCGCGTTCTCATCACCGGACGTAATCAGCAGAAGCTCGATAAGGCGCGTGACGATTTGGCCAAGCGCACGGGCGGCGAAGTGCACGCCATTGTTGCCGACATGACCAGGGAATCCGACATCGCGAAAATGGTCGAGACCGCGCAACAGAAACTCGGCGGCGTCGATATCCTCGTGAACAATGCTGGGCAGATGTATTCCGGCCGCTTCGCAGCCTTCGACGACAACGACATGAAGACGCAGCTGGAGACCAAGTTGTTTGGCTTCATGCGGGCGATCCGCGCCGTTCATCCGATGATGAAGGCGCAGAAATGGGGCCGCATCGTCAACACGATCGGCGGCGCGGGAAAAGAGCCGGACCCGTATATGTTCGGCAGCGGCATGACGAACAGCGCGCTGCTAAATCTCACCAAATCACTGTCTACTGAATTCGGCGAGGACAATATTCTCGTCAACGCGATTTGCCCGGGTTGGGTCGCAACTGATCTCTGGGTGCGCAATACCGAGGGCATGAAGAAGGAATTCGGGGTGACGACCGAGGCGGAAGCCCGCAAAGTCGCGGCGAAAAAGAACTCACTTGGCAGAATGGGCAAGCCTGAAGAGCTCGCAAATGCCACGGTTTTCCTGTGTTCCGAGCGTGCGAGCTATATCACCGGCGTGTCGCTCAACCTCGACGGCGGCCGGCTGAAGGGCCTCTGGTAACCAGCTTAACCCAGCTTGCGCAGCAGCTTCGAGATCTGCCGTTGTTCGTCTGCGGTCAGCGGCGCAAGAGTGGCAGCGGTTATTTCGGCGGCGACCCGCATGGCGGCTTCGGTCACCTGCCGTCCCCGGTCGGTGAGCGCGACAGCGCGGCGGCGCCGGTCCTTCAAGTCGTTAAGAGCTGTGACGAAACCGCGCAGGTGCAGGCGGTCAACAACGCCCTTGATCGTCGCGGCGTCGAGATAGATCAGCCGCCCAAGATGATTCTGCGAGCAAGGGCCAACCTCGTAGAGCTTGGCGAGCGCGGCGAACTGGGTTTGGGTCAGGCCCTCGATCATGCGCGAGGTGAAGATGGACGTGTGTCGTTGCATGGCGACGCGCATGAGAAAGCCGCCCTGGTCGTCGAGCACATAGCGACCCTGTTCCGAGGGATCGGCATGTGTGGCAACGACTTTCAATTTCTCCGGCCGTAATGGCTTCATGCGCTCGTCCCGCTGATCCAAGACATCCTATACCGTGAGATAAGTCCTTTGCACATCCACATTGACATCGAGTTCTGCGACCGAACCCTGCCAGTGAATCTGGCCCTTTTCCAATACATAAACGCGATCCGAGACCAGCCGGGCGAAATGAACATTCTGTTCTGACAGCAAAATCGACAGGCCCTGTTTCTTCAACGCGATGATGGTCTGGGCCATCTGCTCGACAATCAGCGGCGCCACGCCTTCCGAGGGCTCATCAAGCAGCACCAGCAATGGATTGCCCATCAGGGTACGCGCCACTGTGAGCATCTGCTGTTCGCCACCGCTCATGCGCCCGCCGAGGCGGTCCGGCATTTCGGCCAGATTGGGAAAAAGCGTGAACAGCTGTTCCGGAGTCCAGGACGGCGCCGGTTTCCCATCGGCAAAACTGCGCGGCGGCTGACGGCCGACGTCGAGATTTTCCATCACGGTCAGATCGACGAAGATGCGGCGGTCTTCCGGGGTAAAGCCGAGGCCGCGCCGTGCAATCTCGAAGGGCTGACGGTTTGAAATATCCTCGCCGTTGAAATGAACCGAACCTTGACGTTTGGCCATAAGGCCCATGATCGTTTTCATGGTGGTCGACTTGCCCGCGCCGTTACGTCCCATCAATGCCACCACTTCGCCGCGGCCGACCTTGAAGCTCAGATCATAGAGAATGCGCGCCGCGCCGTACCAGGCGCTTAAGGATTCCACCGAGAGCATCGCTTCACTCATGGTGTCGCTCCCGCAAAGGTCTTGCCGGTGCCGAAATAGACTTCGCGCACCTGCGGATTGTCGCGGATCGCGGCGGCATTGCCGTCGGCGATCAGCCGCCCTCGCGCCAGTACGATGATGCGGTCCGCAAAAGCAAACACCACGTCCATCGAATGCTCGGTAAATAACACCGAAATTCCCCGCTCCACCACCAGCCGCTTGACGAGCGCTATAAGCTCGTTGCGCTCGCGTGGCGCCATGCCCGCCGTGGGCTCATCCATCAGCAAGAGGCGTGGTTCATTGGCGAGCGCGATCGCGAGTTCGACACGTTTGACGTCGCCATAAGCAAGCTCGCGGCTCGGGCGCTCGGCGGCTTCGCGCATGCCGACCTGGGTCAGCAGATCAAGCGCTCGATCGCGATGCAGTTCCGAAGCAGGCCGCCAGAGGTGGTAAGTCTCACGCGCGTACGAAATCAGCGCCATCTGCACATTTTCGATAACGGTCATCGAGCTGAATGTTGCGGCGACCTGAAAGGTCCGGCCGACGCCGAGTCGCCACACCTCGCGCGACGCGAGCCCGGCGATGTCGCGGCCTGCGAACAGAATCTGCCCTGAATCGGGGGTGAGTTGGCCATTGATCATGTTGAAGCAGGTCGATTTTCCCGCGCCGTTGGGACCGATCATGGCGAGAAACTCACCTTGTGCGATCTCGAAGCTGATGTCGTTGACCGCGCGAACGCCGCCAAAGGTCTTCGACAATGAGCGAATGGCGAGCACGCTCATGGCTTCGCACCCGACTTGCGCCAGAGCGACGAGAACGCTCCGACAATCCCTTGTGGGAAAGCGAGGACCAGCAACAGGATGACAATGCCAAGCAATGCCCGCCAGTACTCGGTTTGCCGCATCACCGTATCCTGCAACGTGGCAAATACGGATGCGCCTACGATTGGACCGGTGAGTGTCTGGATGCCGCCAAGAAGCACCATGACCAGACCGTCAATTGAGCGGCTGACATGGATCGTCTCCGGCGAGATCGAGCCTTTGGCAAATGCAAACAGCCCTCCGGCGATTCCGCAGACGCAACCCGCAATGGCGAAGGCCAGCCAATGGACCCGTTTGACATCGATGCCAATGGCCTCTGCACGCAAGACGGAATCGCGGCCAGCGCGCATGGCATAACCGAACGGCGCAAACAGAAAGCGCCGCAGCAGGAGAACGCCGATCGTTGCGAGCGCGAGCGTGAGCAGGAAGTAGACCCACGCCTTGTCGAATGGCGGCCGCGGCCAGACGCCGATCACACCGTTGGATCCGCCAGTCAGCGTCTCCCACTGAAATACCAAAGCCCAGACAATCTGCGCGAAGGCGAGCGTCAACATTGCAAGATAAACGCCGGAAAGCCTCACCGCGAACCAACCAAACAACAAGGCACCGGCGAGAGCGACCAGTGGCGCCGCGATCAACCCGACGACCATCGGGGCGGCCAGCCATTTCACCAGCAGCGCCGCGCCATAAGCGCCAAGGCCGAAATAGGCGGCATGCCCGAAGGAATGCATGCCGCCGGGGCCCATGATGAAATGGAGCGAGGTCGCGAAAATCACCGCAATCAAAACGTCGATGCCGAGAATGAGTAGATAGGGCGATGTTTGCGCAAGCAACGGCAGGCACACCAATAGTGCGAGCACCACCGCCCCGAGAATCTTCAGTGCAGGCGTCGCAGGACGGATGGGATCTTCCGGCTCGGCGATTGAACGAACAAAAGCCTGTGGCCTGCCGAGCAGGCCATAAGGCCGCACGATCAGCACCACCGCCATGACCAGGAATTCGGCAACCAATGTAAGTTTGGTGAAATTGACGGTGAACAGGCCAAAATCGACTACACCCATGGCGATACACAGGGCCTTCACTTCCGCGATGATCACGGCTGCGAGATAGGCGCCTGTGATCGAGCCCATGCCGCCGACAACCACCACAACGAAGGCGTCGCCGATGGCAACCAGGTCTGTCGCAAGATTGGCGGGCTCGCGCGCGACCTGCAGCGCTCCGCCAAATCCGGCGAGTGCTGCGCCAAGCGCAAATACCGAAGTGAACAGAACAGCCTGGTTGACCCCCAGCGCACTAACCATTTCGCGGTCCTGTGTCGCCGCGCGCACCAGGCGGCCAAAGCGCGTGCGTGCAAGTGCTAGATGCAGCACCAGCAGGACCAGCGGGGCGATGACAATCAGGAACAGGTCATAGCTCGGCAATTGGCGGCCGAGTACTTCGATTGACCCGCGCAAACCCGGAGCGCGCGGCCCAAGCAGATCTTCCGGTCCCCACAGCCACAGCACGGCATCATTGATCACCAGCACCAGCGCGAAGGTGGCGAGCAGCTGAAAAAGCTCGGGGGCACGGTAGACCCGCCGCAGCAACAGGATCTCAATCAACGCACCGATAACGCCGACAATAAGGGTCGTCGCGACTATACCGCCCCAGAATCCGAACGCACCGCCGACACGAGTTGCGAACGAGTAGGCAATGTAGGTCCCGAGCATATAGAGGGACCCGTGGGCAATATTGATGATGCGGGAAACGCCGAAAATCAGCGACAGTCCCACGGCGACAAAGAACAGGCCCGAGGCGGTCGACAGCCCGTTGAGCGCCTGAAACAGGAATGCGCTGAAAGTCATGAAAGAGTCACCTCTCCCCGCGACGGGGAGAGGTTAGCCAAGGACATTGTGCGCGAAAACCTTAGTTCGTCTCGGCCGGACGCAGCTTTTTGACCTCAGCGTCGCTTGGCAGCACCGTCGCGCCGTCGACATACTTGAAGTCGACCATGACGCCCTTGCCGCCTTCAAGCGCGATCGTGCCAACATAAGCACCCATAGTGGCCTGATGGTCGCTCGCCCGGTAGGTGAACGGCCCGAACGGGCTTTCCACCTTGAGGTCCTTGAATGCTTCCACCAGCTTCTCCGTGTCCGTCGAGCCGGCCTTTGCGATGCCGGCGGCGAGCGATTTGAATGTCACGTAGCCGACGATCGAGCCGAGCCGCGGATAGTCGTTGTATTTCTTCTTGTAGGCGTCGACGAAGGCGGTGTGTTCCGGGGTCTTGATCTTGTCCCAGGGATAACCGGTGACAATCCAGCCGACCGGAGATTCGTCCTTGAGCGGATCGAGATACTCCGGTTCGCCGGTGAGCAGGCTCACCACCGTGCGATTCTTGAACACGCCGCGGGTATTGCCCTCGCGAACGAGTTTCGACAGGTCGGCGCCAAACAGCACGTTGAAGATCGCGTCCGGCTTGGCATCGTCGAGCGCCTGCACGACCGCACCGGCGTCGACCTTGCCGAGCGGCGGCGCCTGCTCGGTGACAAATTCGACGTCGGGCTGTGCCTTCTTCAATAGCGCCTTGAAGTTCTCCGCTGCCGACTGGCCGTACTCGAAATTCGGATAGACCAGCGCCCAGCGTTTCTTCTTGGCGGCAGCAGCGCCTGGGATCAACATCGCCACCTGCATGTAGGTCGAAGCACGCAGGCGATAGGTGTATCGATTGCCGTTCTGCCAAGTGATCTTGTCGGTGAGCGGTTCGGCGGCGAGGAAGAACACTTTTTTCTGGCCCGCGAAATTGGTGACCGCCAACCCGATATGCGACAGGAAGGTGCCCGCGATCATGGACACGCCTTCGCGCGTGACCAGCTCGTCGGCAGCGCGCACTGCGTCGCCGGGATTGCCACCGTCGTCGCGTGAAATGACTTCCAGCTTCTTGCCGAGCACGCCACCCTTGGCGTTGACCTCATCGACCGCCATTTCCCAGCCCTTTTTGTACGGGTCGAGGAACTGCGGCTGGATCTTGTAGCTGTTCAACTCGCCGATCTTGATCGTGTCTTGTGCCGCGGCGGAGCCGACAAGGCCGATCGCGACGGCGCTCGTCAATGCCAGCTGCAGAACTCTATGCGCATTGATCATGACTCAGCTCCCTGCGTGACCCGTTGCGCGTTTGCGCGAGGCGCCCGCACTAGTTGCCTAAGTGGCCATTCGGCCTCCAGGTGGCGAATTAGTTTGCGCACAAATAGTCCGTCCGGTGTGATGCGTTGTCAAGCGCACCACATCTGGCTAGGCCGCGACCGTTTGCCGTTCGAAGACCGTCACCTTCACCGGCGTGCAATGATAGCCGTTGCACGGCACCATGACGTCGAGTGGACAGTTTGACAGTCCGACCAGGCAATCCATTAGAGCCTCGAACTCGATGTAATCGCCAGCCTTCGATATCGGCTCGCCAATGTGCCAGCGGCCCTGCTTGCAGTCGTGATAGTAGTTCATGAACAGGTCCATCGTGTCCGGCACGTCTTCCGGCAGCAATCCGTAGGGAGCGATCGCCTTGGAAATAATTTCGTGGCACCCGTCGAGCGGGCCGTAACCGAAGGTTTCATAAAGGAACCGATTGCACATCCGGTTGTGCGTATCGTGCATGCCCTTGATCTCCGGCGTTTCGGCAAGAATCTTCATCATCGGGCGGCAGATTGTCGACATCAGCGTATCGCCGGCCACGAGCTTGTCGCGTGGGATATATGGCTGGCCAGGCTCGGGCACGTAGCGCGTGCGCGAGTAGGACGTCGACAGTTTCTCGCGCAGGTTCGCGAGATTGAACACCGCCATGTCGACGACCTGCTTACCTTCGAGATCGGTGACACGAAAGATCTGGCCGGTTTTCACTTCCACCGCCAGGCCTGTCTTCGGGGGAATAACCTTCTCGAAAACTGCTTTCATCGCATTCTCCTGTCGCGGCTTTTAAGATCGATTCTTGTCGCGGAACCGGTCCATCAGCGGCTTGTCCTGCCCGCCATCGATCTCGATCATCGTGCCGTTGACCATCGCCATCAGCGGCGAGGCCACCATAACAACGAGATTGGCGACCTCCTCGACCTCGGCGATCCGACCCATGGGAATCGATGCGGGCGCAAGCTGGTCGGCCTCTTCGTAGGAAATCTTCATGTCGCGTGACATTGCCTTGACCAGTCCGGCCCAGCGTTCTGTCCGCACGGGGCCCGGATTGACCGCGACAAAGCTGATGTTGTTCCTGCCGTACTGCCCGGCCAGCGACAGCGTGAGATTCTGGCCTGCGGCATTGGCCGCACCCGGGCAAATTTCCCAGTAGGACGGCTTCACGCCGTCATTGCCGATCAGATTCACCACGCGCCCCCCACCCTGCTTGACCATGATCGGCAGGACGTAGCGCAGGCAGCGCACATAGCCCATGAACTTGAGCTGCAGACCTTTTTCCCAATCGTCTTCGGTCAAATGCTCGATGACGCCGCCGGCTGCCGAGCCCGCATTGTTGACCATGATGTCGATGCGGCCGAGCGCCTTGGCGCCCTGCTCGATGAAGCTCTTGGCGTCGGCGTCCTTACGCAGATCGGCGGAAATGGCCACGATCTTGCGGCCAGTTTCCTTGGCGATTTCGTCCGCCGTGGCTTCAAGCGGCTCCTGGCGCCGGGCGCAGATCGCCACATCGACACCTTCCTTGGCGAGCGCGCGGGCGATCCCCTTGCCAATGCCTTCGCTGCCGCCGGTCACCAGCGCGGTCTTGCCCTTGAGCTTGAGGTCCATCGCTTCCTCCCGGTTCTATTTGGACGGTTTATGCGCAAGCCAACGGCCGGCTTCGGCCGCGGCAAAGAGGTCCGCCAGCGCGGCATTGAATGCAGCCGGCTCTTCAGTCGGTACGTTGTGTCCGGTACGTGGAATCATCAACAAGCCCGCCGTCGGCGCGGTACGCTTGAGATAGACGCTGCCGTCGATGCAGGGCTCGTCTTCATCGCCGACAATGACGAGCAGCGGAACTGAAAATTTCTTCAGATCCGCTTCCATCTCCCAGAGCGTCGGCCGCTTGAGCTGGAGATTGAACATGGTGTGCGCATGCCCTTCCGCGGAATGCTCCGATAACATGCGGGCGAATTCGGCGTAGCCTCGCGGATCCTTGTTCTTTTGTGGCTGACGCATCGGCGCGTCGGCATATTTCGCAAAGGCCGCCGCGATGCCTTCTGCGGCGAACATCTTGCCCGTCTCGGCAGCGAGCGCCTTCATTTCCTCGCGCTTTTTCGCATCGGGACTCGAACCCCAACCGCAGCCGGCCGCGACGACCGAAATGCAGCGCGCCGGCGCATGGATGCCGACATGCAACGCGGTATACGCGCCCATGGAGTGACCGACGACGTGAGCCTTGTCGACTTTCAGGGCGTCCATCACTGCCAGAACGTCATCACGCGCGATATCCTGGCTGTAGCGGGCACCGTCTTTCGGCACGTCGGACGGCGGATAACCGCGCTGGCTGTAGGTAATGCAGCGGTGCGCGCGGGAGAAGAAACGCATCTGCATCTCCCACGTGCGATAGTCGCCGGCATATTCGTGCACGAAGATCACCGGTGAGCCGCTGCCGGCTTCTTCGTAATAGAGCCGCGTCCCGTCCCGCGCGGTAATGTGCGGCATCACGCCCTCCGACTACTCTGATCGATTATTTGCACACAAATGAAAGCGGAGTAAAGTCGCGCTCGCCTTCAGGCCACGTGACGCGCTAGATCACAGCTTGAGCGACCATGAGGGGGAAATGTCCATGTTCAACTTGTCACGACGCGGCTTTACCGTGCTGGCCGCTGCGTTCGCTGTTGCCACAGCCGGAGTTGTGTCGCTCCCGGCGCGCGCTCAGCAGAAGCCCGTCATCAAAGTTTCCAGCCTGACACTGCCTGTATTCAACCCGCTGGTCTGGAACATCATGAAGGCGCAAGGCTTCGATGCGAAACACGGCTTCGAATTGGACGCAAAGGCCTATCCTTCGATCTCGGCTTTCTATGCAGCCTTCGCGACAGGCGAAACCGACGTGCTGATCGGTGGCCCGACAATTCTGCAGAAGCTCTACCAGGAAGGCGTGCCGGTTCGCATCATCGGTACCGGCTTTACGCTCGCCGATCTCGTCATTTTCACCAAAAACGATCAGATCAAGTCGTTGGCCGATCTCAAGGGCAAGCAGCTCGCCGTCGATATGGGCGGCTCGCAATTCCAGGTCATCAAGATGTATGCCGCCGCCAAGGGCATCGATCTTGGCAAGGACATCACTATCGTCAACGCCAACTTCGCCGTTGCGCGCGCGCAGCTCGAAGCCGACCGCGTTGATGCAGCTCTGGTGATCGAGCCGTTGGCGAGCATCATCGTCAAGCAGAATCCCGACTGGAAGGTGATTTTCAACGGCGCCCAGGGCTGGAAAGAAATCACCGGACAGGACGGATGGGAAATCGTGACCGCAATGCGTGCCGACGCCATCGCGAAGAACCCAAATGGCCCAAAGATGCTGATCGCGGCATTGCAGGACGTCGCGCAATTCATGCAAACGAACACTGCCGAAGCCGACAAGATCGCCAACGAAACGCTCAAGCTGCCGCCGGGCATTCTGACCGCCGCGCTGGCGAGCAAGCGCTTGCAGATGGTGATCCAGCCTGCCTGGGAGCCGGCGACGCGCAAGACCATCACCGACATGATGGAGCGTGCGGTCAAGGCTGGCTTCTACGAGAAGATGCCGGACGAGAAGATCATCTATGCCCCATAAGCGCGAAACCGCGCCCGTACGATGACTGAGGAGTACCGCGAGTCTGTTCCGGTTCTGACCTTTCCGCGTCAGACTCTCGTCTCCCTCCTTGTTTTTGCGGTTGTCTGGGAGGTGCTGTCGCATCTGGCGCCTTACCTGGGCGTTCCGCCATTTGCGATCCCCAGTTTCGTACGCATCGCGCGCAGCATCGCGACGATTACGCCGATCGACATTGTGGTAACGCTGGCGCGCGTGATCGCCGCTCTCGTCGTGTCGTTCGTGCTGGGCCTCGCCCTCGCGATGGCCATGTACCGCTCGGATTCGCTCAACAAATACCTGCATCCGATGATCCGTCTGCTGATGGCGGTGCCGGTCGTGTCATGGATCCTGTTTGCGGTGCTGTGGTTTCCCGGCGTCGAATTCCGCATCGGCTTCGTGCTGGTGGTGGTCTGCGGGCCAGTGTTTCTTGTCGACACGCTCGACGCCATGCACGGCGTGCCGCGCGAATTGCGTCATATGATGAAATCGTTCCGTCCGACGACCTTGCAGTACTTCTTCAAGTTGATCCTGCCGGCGATCCTGCCGACGATCTTCACCAGCTGGAAGGTCAATATCAGCCTGGCGATCCGCGTTGTGACGATTGCCGAGCTTGTCGGCGCAGTGACCGGCATTGGACACCAGTTGTCGGTGGCGCAGGAATTGTTTTCGGTTGCCGACGTCTTCGCCTGGACTTTGGTGTTGGTCGCTCTTCTGTTCTTGCTGGAAGCGGTCGTCGCGCGCGCCGAGGCCCGCATATTGCGATGGCGCACATGAGTGGTCCCCCACCCATCGAAGTGCGCGGCCTGCGCAAGGTCTTCCGCCAGACCACCACCGGGCAAGCTGTCGTTGCGATCGATCGCCTCGATCTTGCTATTGCGCCACGCGAAGTGGTGGCAATCGTCGGGCAGACAGGCTGCGGCAAATCCACGTTCTTTGATCTGATGATCGGACTGGAAGCACCGAGCGAGGGCGCGATCCATATCGGCGACAAGAGTCCCTACGCCGATTTCGACCATTTCCGGGGCAAGATTGCGACCGTCTTCCAGCAGGACAGATTGTTGCCCTGGCGTTCCGCGCTCGACAATGCACGGCTGCCGCTTGAGCTCATCGGTCTGCCCGAAGAGGAGCAGCGCGAGCGCGCATTGATGTGGCTCAACCGCCTTGGCTTGGGCCAGTTTACGAATGCCTATCCGCACGAATTGTCCGGAGGCATGCGCCAGCGTGTGGCAATCGCGCGCGCCTTTGCGGTCGGGCCTGACATTCTGCTGGCCGACGAAGCTTTCGGCCACCTCGACGAAGTAACGGCGGCTGAGCTCCGTGATACGTTTCTGGAACTCGCGCGCGAGTGCGGCTCGACGGCAATCCTGATCACGCATCAGCTGGAAGAGGCGATCGGCGTCGGCGACAGGATTATCGTGTTTGGGAAATCTGCTCGGCTCCTCGCCGATATCCTCGTGAAGCAATGGGACAAAAGCCGCTATGCGCTTCTACGCGAAGCGATTCAGTCGACGTTGCAGAATAACCTCGCCGATCTGCGCCTCGCCAACGTGCGGTGACGTTCGCGAGGCGCGGCACCGGATCAGTAGCAGTATCCGTCAACGGTACATTCAACCGACGGGCGATAGGACGAATAGATCATTCCACGCCGTGGAGTGTTGATTGTGTAACTGTATTTCGGCGGGACATAGCCACCGACGGCTGGAGCGACGTAGAGCGGCTCGCCCACAATGACCGGCGCAGGCGCACGATAGACCGGCGCTGGAGCCGCATAGACCGGCGGCGCGACGTAGGCATCCGCGACATACGGTTCCGCAACGAAAACCTGTGCTGACGCGCCGGTTACACCGACGAGAGAGATTGCTGCAGCGGCCGCTAGCGTTCCGAGTTTCATTGTTCATCTCCTCTCGGATCATCGCCCCGAACGCTAATGGCGCGCACGCGCAACGGTTCCTGCCGCATGTTGGGCAATAGATTGGCATTTGCCGGATGCGGGAACAGTCGCCGAGAGGCCTAAGCCCGGAAAATCGCCTTGGCTGCGTCGCCGACGGCCTCAACCGACATGTCGGTGTCGAGGAAGCACACGATACGGCAGGGACACCCTTCCAGACCTTCATAGCGCCAGGGAAATGCGCCGATCACACAGCGCTTTCCCAGCATCATCTCGATGTCGCCGCCGAGGTTTTCCGCGTGTAAGAGCCCTTCCTGGAACGCCCAATTGTGGAAGGGAAACACGTCGGCCGAAACCCTCCGGCCGGACTTCTTGTGCGTGTATTCGAACGTCCCGAAAAATTCGCCAGGCGTCCTGCCGTGCTTTTTCGTGAACTCGTCTGCGAGATCGGGCCGCATGTAGCGGATGGAGGTGTTCATGGCGTGGTCGCAAGAGCCCGTGTCCATGCCCCACCACTTTATTTTCTTCTTGAGCATCCAGTGCAGCGTGTCGAGGTTCGGTCCGGGGTGGTAGCAAAAATACTTCACAAGATCCTGCTGCGGCTGGCCTTCGTAGTGCCTGTGCCAGCCGGTGTGCAGGATGAGGATGTCACCCTCACGGATGTCGGCGCCGGCGTTCTCGATGATCTCCGGCGTAATCACCGCCCAGTCTTTCATTTGTTTTGAAATGTCGACGACGACGCCGCGATTGACCAGATAGTCGAGCGGCAAGTGTGCCATGTCGCCCTTGTTGTTGTCGGTCGCGTGCATGGCGCCGTCAAAATGCGTGCCCACATGCAATGCCGTGTCGATACGCTGTGCGACGATGCGGACGGTCTGCAGATTTTGCGCGTAATACATCTTGTTGCCGGCATAACCGACCCAGCCGGGCGTATGCACATTCATGACATGGGAAAGATCGACGATTTTCATCACACCGGTCCTGATGAGTTCAAAAGGCGACCCCTAATCGATCACAAGAGCCCGCGCAGCGCCAGATGCGCGCCGAGCAGCAGCAGTCCGATAAAGAAGCACAGCCGGAAGGTTTCCTCTTTCACCCTTCCACGGATGAGTTGTCCCAGTCCCATCCCGGCGAGCGCCGCGGCAAGCGCGAGGATCGACGGCCAGGCGAGCGAGGTCCGCATCTGTCCGGCATATGCAAGTGCCAGAGCAAGCGTGATCGTCGACACTGTGAACGAAAGGCCGAGCGCCTGCACCAGCTTGTCGCGATCGAACTTGAGGGATTGGATGTAGGGCGTGCCCGGTATGACAAAGATGCCGGTCGCCACCGTGAGTGCGCCGGTCGCCGCGCCCACGAGCAATCCCAGCCAGGTTTCGGCGTGGCGAGGCACGGCAAAATGCCCTTTGACAAAACCAAATGCGGCGTAGAGCACGAGCAGCACGCCGAGCCAGACCGTTGCTCGCCCGCTGTCGTCGTGCGGCAGCAGCGCGGCGCCGATGATCGTGCCGATGCAGATTCCGGCAAGCATCGGCCATAGCCGTCGCGCCAGTGCAATCAGCCCGCCGCCGACCGCCGCCTGCCAGATATTCGTGACCAGTGACGGCACCACCAGGATCGCTGCCGCCTGCGCCGGTGTCATCAATAAGCCAAGCAATCCGATCGACACGGTCGGCAGACCGAGACCGATCACGCCCTTCACGAAGCCTGCCAGCGCGAAGGCACCAGCGGTAGCGACAAGAATTGCGGCAGAGTCCATCCGGCCTTCCCTATGGGCGGCGGACCTTGCGGGATGTCATACCTTTAGACAATGCGCATGGCTGCAACCCTGCTTCCGGCTTTCGCGAAGCCGCTTCGTTGCCCGGCTGTGCGGTTCGATGCCATACTTTTCCGCCATTCAAAGGCTGGAGCCGGGCTGAATGCCGGAAGTATTTGTCGCCAAAGCCAACCAATTTCCCGAGGGCGATCGCCGAATCGTTGCCCATGGCGGACGCGAGATCGGAGTGTTCCACTGGCAGGGCAAGTTCTACGCCTACGAGAATCTGTGCGTGCACCAGGGCGGGCCGGCCTGCGAGGGCATCATGATGCACAAGGTCGAGGATGTCATAGGCCCTGATCGCGGCTGGCTGGGGCAAAGGTTTTCCAGCGATGAAATGCATTTCGTCTGCCCCTGGCACGGCTACGAATACGATATCAAGACTGGTGAATGCGCCGCGGACCGAAGCCTGAGGCTGCAAAGCTTCGAGGTAGTCCGGCGCGGAGAGGACATCTATGTCGTTGCAAGCTGAAACGAGCGCATATGAGCGCCCGAGCGACACCGATATTCAATCGATGCTGGCGAAGGCCGTGCGCCTCTATGCGGAGCGCGCGGGTGAGCGAGACGGCGCCCTGCCCGCCTTTGCTTCCGACGCAGCGACTGCAACCGAGGTCATGGTGACCGTCACGGCCATGCTCAAGGCCGTCAATCTCCAGGTGTTCGAGCTTGGCATGTGGCAGGCCTGGTCGGGGAAATAGCGTATGGTTCCGAAAAGTGGGAGCCGGTTTTCAGACAAGATCATG
>DASSIJ010000207.1:0-3452 GCA_035692045.1 Pseudolabrys sp.
AACGGGGTATTTGTCACGGGCGCTTTGGCAGAGTCATTGCCAAAGCGCCCGTTTTTTTACGCGCGGAGATGAAACGTCTGTTATTTCAGACGAGATGCCGAGGGGCCCAATTCGGAAAGTTTTTTTGCGGTCTCCACGATCATATCTATTCGCTGCTGCAATCTGTTTTTCAGATCGGGAATGTTCACCTTGTCGGTCACGACGTAGGCGTTACCAAGACGTTCCACGTAACCTTGCTTGACCATCTCCTGCAGGCGTCTCACCACGGTGACGCGCGGCAGTTTCAGGGCGCTTGCGATCTTGCTCGCGCCAACCGGCGAGCACATGACGGTGCGCAGAAATACGTAAATGCCGATGGTCCGAAAAGTTGAACTGTCGTTCTGGCCTGCGAACGAGGCGCCGTAATCTTCATTGATGCTGCGGATCAGGCCAAGATAGAGGCGACACAACAGCATCCGCTCCCGCGCCAGTTCGATGCGGGGCGGCGGATGAATTTCCTCGACCAGGACAAAATCGGCGCCGCGTTCCCGCAAGGCGTGCGCGCCGACATGCTTTGTGTTGTGCGCGTGCGCTGGGTGAGTGCTGTGCGCGTGCGCTGCGTGATGACCCTTATCCATGGGCAATGACTCCGGTTGGAGTACGAAACGTCGAGTTCTCCGCTTCGGCGCGCGACCAGGGACATCATGTCCGCGCCTCACGTGAAAGGACAATTCACGGCTGCTTGAGGCGGTATCGCAGTATGCCGGCACGGCCGAAAAACAAAACGTCACCGGCGCGGCTGGCGTGCCGGTGACGGCCGATGGCGATGGCGATCGACGCCTGCTTGTCTAAGCAGCCCTCTTGCATTTCGCCAGGAAGCTGTTCTTGGCCGCGCCGTAGAGCGGCTTGCCCTCTTTGCTCACCGCCTTGCTTTCGCAGGCGTCTCTCTTGCATTTCTTCACGAAGCTGTTTTTGGCCGCGCCGTGGAGCGGCTTGCCTTCGCTGCTCATCGCGCGGCTTTCGCAGGACTGCGCCAGAGCGGTGCCGACAGACAAAGAGCTAATCAAAGCAGCGAGAATAATACGCCTCATCGTTTCCTCCTTTTTATTGCGCCCACACTTGAGATCCGCATGCGAACACGGGGCGAATCGATCCTCAAGGGGGTGTCCGCTCGCGGAGCCAGCGGGCGGTAATTCGATGCCATCGCCGGAAAAGTATGAAAAACAAATAATTCGCTCTGTGAGGCGGCTCACTCAGCCGGCGTGCGACCCGGACTAACTATGGGGTTGAGAATGCGTCCGCGCAGGAGGCTCAACATGCGCAAAGCACTATCGATCATCGTGGTCGCCGCAATCGTCGGCTTTGGCCTCCAGACCATTGGCGGCCCGACTGAGACGATTGCCGCAAAGGAACTGGCCAGCATCCCATTTCAAAAAAATGGTGTGTCGGTCCACGGCCTTCGTGTCGCACTGCCCGAATCTATGACCAACTTCCCGAAGGAGTTGGTGCCGCTGCCTTGACAGCGTGACGCGATAAACATGGATCCCCCGGCAACGCCAGCAGGGCGTCGCCGGGGGAGTATTTCAAGTCTGGAAGAATGCAATTCTTTGCCGCCCAATCGCGTTGGGCGGCAGGCACTTTAAAGCCTACGCAACACAAACGTATTGCGAGGCGCGCATTCCAAGTCGTTGAGCCGCGCCTCTGGCAAGGTCCAGTCTTGCACCCATGCGATAGGCAATGCCCCAAGGTCCGGTGTCGTTGATTCTCACAACAATGGACCGGCCATTCTGTGGATTTGTCACGGTCAAGCTCGTGCCAAGCGGCCATGTCCGCGCTGCCGCCGTATTGCCGTTCACATCGAATCGCTCACCGCTCGCAGTTCGCTTTCCTGAGGAATACATGCTCGCGAGGACTTCCTGTCCAGCGCAACCGCCCGATCGCTTTACATACTTATGAACCGTGGCCCATCCCCCTGCGCTTGCTGACGTGACTGTCAGAAGGCTGGCCAGGATTCCAATGCATATGTGCTTCATCTGGGTTATCCCCCTCGAATCAATTTCGGAACTATCGCACGTAGGGACGAGGGATATGGCAGAAGGATGGCAAAATCGGCCTCCAATGAAGGCCGGCGTCCGAACGGGGGCGGAGGTAATGTTAAGGTTTAGGATCAAGACCGTCGCCAGAACCTGATGTGCTAAATTAAGGTCCGGAATTAAGCGGTGTCCCGGCAACAGGCTCGGTTGTGGTGTCATAATAGGTCGTCGTGAGGGTGGCGTGGACGATGAAGCGGGGCAAGCACATCGCACCGGTTGCGACGCTCGCGGGGGCCTGCGCAGTCTTGATGCTGATCGCTTGCCACTCGTCACCGGCACGCGCAGACCCGGCGCCTCCGAAAACGTGTGCCGCCATTTCCAGTCAGGAATATGCCGCCGCCAAAAAGCAAAATCTGCTGCGCAGCCAATTTAGCTCTTACGTAAGAACGGGCCGGCTGGGGCAGCGCAAGTATTGGTATTGTCGCGCGTAGCGCGCGAAGATACTGCACCCGTCTGAGCAAAGCCGACGCTTGCCGCTTACTTGGTGCTGCCGGGCTCGGGTTTTTTGTTGTTGGTCGTCTCGGCTTTCGCCTTCATTTGCGCCAGCTCGCTACTGATCTTCGCCACTGCAGATTTGAGCTCGGCGATCTCGGCACGAGCGGCGACCAAATCACGGCCAGCTGTGGCGATCTTGTCCTGTGCCTCACGGGCGAGTTTGGCCAGCGCCTGCTGAAGGAATTCGATATTGGCCTGCAGGCACCCGGTACGACGCTCCATCTGCTTTTCGGCCGTACAGACTTCCATCCCGCGGATGTCCTGTGTGGCCGCGGGCGACGACAGGGTCATCAGCAATGCCGTGGCGCAGGCCAAAAGTTGCGCCGCTGTGGGTCGGGGCTGCCAATGCTGTCGCTGTTCGGGTGTCATATAATCATTTCGAGTTACGGCTAAACCTTTGAGCGCTCCAGCGGCCCGTTAAGTTTCTTCCAGGCGTCGATGCCCCCCTGCAAATGGCAGGCCGAAGGCAGACCGGCGTCCTGAGCGGCCTGTACAGCCATGGCCGAACGTTCGCCAAAGGCGCAGTAGAACACGAGACGCTTGCTGGTCGACTTGGCAAGTTCGCTGAGTGCGCCGCCGGCGCTGATGCTTTCCTGCAATGCCAAATAGGGCACGTGCAATGAGCCAGGAATAATGCCATGGCGCTCGCGCTCCGAGCGCTCGCGCAGGTCAATGAGTGCGACGTTGACCTTACCCAAAAGGGCAAGCGCCTCCGTTGCCGAAACCGACCAACCGCGCAGAGCGATGTTCTCCTGCGCAAGTCCGACCTTCATGTTGGCGGGCACGACGACATCCATCATCTTCGGGTTGGCGAGATTGAGATTGTTCATCAACTCAACATATTCCTGAACCGATTTGACCTGCAGGCGCGGATTGTAGGCCTTC
>DASSIJ010000208.1:0-3586 GCA_035692045.1 Pseudolabrys sp.
CCACCAGAGCAGTATGCCTACCGTCCCGGGCGAAATGCCCAACAGGCGGTGGTCGAAGTGGAAGCGCAGCTGTTTCGCGGCCACCCGGAAGTCGTTGACGCCGACCTCGCGGACTACTTCGGGAGCATTCCGCATGCTGTCAACGGCGGTCGGAATCCAGGCCACTGCGGCGGAGCAAAGGCAGGCCAGTTCGAGCTCGGTGGAGGCCGCTCGCGAAGCGCGCTTTTCGATAGCGCCGTAGCGAGCGAGCGGCCGGTGGGATTTGGTCGGGTGGTTGAGGCTCAGACGATTCCCGGATCGACTGCAGGGGCATAGACTTGATTGTCTGTTTCGGCGATGGCCTGGTTTTGCTCCGCCGCGTTCGTCGAGGTGGCTGCTCGGCGGCGGCCGGCGGATTGCTTGAGGCGGTAGCTGTCGCCGTTCATGGTCAGGATATGAACGTGGTGGGTCAGCCGGTCGAGCAGCGCACCGGTGAGCCGCTCGGAGCCAAGGACCGTTGTCCAATCCTCGAACGGCAGGTTCGAGGTGACGATGGTCGCGCCGCACTCGTAGCGTTGCGAGAACACCTCGAACAGGAGCTCGGCGCCGGTTGGCGACAGCGGCACGTAGCCGAGCTCATCAACGATGAGCAGCTTCACGGTCTGTAGTTCGCGCTGCAGCCTCAACAGGCGTCTGTCGTCGCGGGCCTCCATCAGCTGATGCACCAGCGCCGCCGCGGTGGTGAAGGTGACCGAGAATCCCTTCTGGCAGGCGGCAAGGCCAAGCGCCAGCGCGACATGGGTCTTGCCGGTGCCGGAGTTGCCGAGCGCGATGACGTTCTCGCGGCGCAGGATGAACTCGCCGCGGGCGAGTTCGAGCACCAACATCTTGTTGAGGGAAGGAATGGCGGTGAAGTCGAATGTATCGAGGCTCTTCACAGCCGGGAATCTGGCCTGCTTGATGCGCCGCTCAACCACGCGCCGCTCCCGATCGATCAGTTCCAGTTCGACCAGGCGCAGCAGGTAGCGGGGATGATCGACGCCGTCGCGCGCGCATTCGCGGGCGACCTTGTCATACTCCCGCAGTACGGTCGGCAGCTTCAATTGCTTGAGGTGATGACTGAGCAGCACCTGCGGCGTGCCACTCGTCGTTCCCGCCGGCATCGCATCGAGGCTCGGTTTGCCGCTCATGCGGCTCTCCCGGGCAGGAGCACGGCGTAATCGGCCGCCGATGTCGTCTTCACGCGGGTCTGCGGCAGATGCGGATAGGCGGTGAGATCGAGCCGCGCCGGGCGGCGCTCGATCCGGGCCAGCGCGATCTGCTTGACCGCATCGAAGCCGATCGCGCCAAGCCGGATCGCTTCGGTGACGGCATAGGTCACCACCTCCTTGGGGATCGCCTCCAGCAGCCGCAGCACCTGGATGAACTCACGCTTGCCACGATTGCCCATGCGCGCCTCCAGCAGATGACGCAGATGCTGGAACGTCTCGGGCAGCTCCCAATCCTTCAACGGCGCGGCCTGATCGAGCGCGTTCGGCTTGGTCTCGATCAGCGCCAGGTAGTGCAGCGGATTGAAGACGAACACCCCCAAACCGTAGGAGCGCTGATGCCGGGCGATCTCCGCGCCGCCGCACAGGATGACGACCTGATCCACGAACCCCTTCACGATGATGTCCTGGAAGCCATAGGCCGTCGGCACCGAGTAATCATTGCCGCGATGGCGCACCAGCGCCGTCGACGAGACGCGGGCGGCCCGCTTCTCGCAGGGCTCCAGCGGCACGGCGGGCAAGTCCCGGAACGCGTCAAGATCGGCGGCAAGCCGCGCGCCGATGGTCTCGGCATGACGACCGGCTCGTTCCATTTGCCGCGCCCGGCAGCGCTCAGTCAGCATGGCGTTGAGATCGTCGAAGCTCGCCGCCACCGGAATCGGCGTCATGAAGTTCGAGCGCGCATACTTCACCAGGCCCTCGACCTTGCCTTTGTCGTTGCCCTTTCCGGGCCGCCCGAACCTGTCGCTGAACAGGTAATGGCTCACCAGTTCGGTGAATGCCCGCGTCCGCTCCCGTTTGCCGTCGCCACAGATCTTCGCCACCGCAATCTTCAGATTGTCGTAGAGCACCGACAGCGGCACCCCGCCGAAGAAGGCGAAGGCCGACACGTGGCCGTCCAGGAATGCCTCCGTCGTCTCGGCCGGATAGGCCTTCACAAAGCAGGCATCCGACTGCGGCAGGTCCATGCAGAAGAAGTGGAGCTTACAACGAACGCCGCCGATCACGCCGACCGCTTCGCCAAAATCAACTTGCGCATGACCCGGTGGATGCGACAGCGGCACGAAGGTCTCGCGGCTTCGCGCGCGGGCGATCCGGACATA
This sequence comes from Pseudolabrys sp., assembly GCA_035692045.1. Classification (GTDB taxonomy): domain Bacteria; phylum Pseudomonadota; class Alphaproteobacteria; order Rhizobiales; family Xanthobacteraceae; genus Pseudolabrys. Next base: position 2,351 of record DASSIJ010000208.1, read on the forward strand.
ATCCTTCACCACCGTGTAGCCACCGTCGAACCCGTGTTCGTCGCGCAGCCGCTCAAAGATCCGCTTCGCCGTGTGCCGCTGCTTCACCGGACCAGTCCGGTCCGCCTCCAGGATCGCGTCGATCACCGGTAGCAAAGGGCCAAGCTTCGGCTTCGCCACCGGCCTCGTGCGCGTATAGCCCGGCGGCAGCGAGAACCGGCACATCTTCAACACCGTCTCACGGCTCAACCCGAATACCCGGGCCGCCTCACGACGGCTATGGCCCTCGACGAAAACAAAATGCCGGACAGCGGCGTACACTTCCACGGCAAACATCCCGACCGACCCCCAAAGGGACCAGCCTAGCCACTGGACGGCTTTTACGCCGCCCGCGCCGCCACTATGCCGGCGCTCCGTGGCCTACTTTGCCACCGCCGTCCACACCCGAGACCGCGAAGTAGTTCAGGTGCCCTTGCAGCATCTGTTTCATCCATGCGCCGGTTCTCGCGATGGGGTCGTGCATTTTCTTGCGCATCTCCATCTTGATGGCCAGCAGCTTGGCTCGCATACGCTTCTTGATCGTCTTGCGCCCGATGACGAACGAGCCCCATTTGCGTGATCGCGTGCAGAAGTGCGTGAAGCCGAGGAAGTCGAAGGTTTCAGGCTTCCCCTCACCAAGTTTCTCACGTTGCTTGGCCGCGTGGCGGCCAAAGCGGATCAGCCGGGTTTTGTCCGGGTGCAACGCCAGTTCGAACTTGCGCATTCGTTCCTTAAGATCGTCAAGAAACGCCCGTGCCTCGTGCTCATGCTGAAAGCCGACGATGGTGTCGTCCGCATAGCGGATGACGATCATGTCGCCTGACGCCTTGGTGAGGCGCCAGCGATGGACCCATAGGTCGAACACATAGTGCAGGTAGACGTTCGCCAGGATTGGTGAAATCACCGCGCCTTGCGGAGCGCCACATACGCCACGTGTTCTGCGTCCATCTTCGACAGTGCCGACCTTGAGCCATTTTGCAATGAGGCGCAGGATGCGCTTGTCCGCGATACGGTGCTCGAGGAAACGGATAATCCATGAGTGGGCCATGGCATCGAAAAAGCCCCGGATATCCGCGTCAAGCACCCAGTTCACTTGCTTCCTGAGGATACCAACGTGGAGAGCGTCCAGCGCGTCGTGCTGGCCGCGTCCAGGCCGGAATCCGTAAGAAAACCCGAGAAAGTCTTCCTCGTAGATTGCTTCCAGAATTGTCGCGACTG
>DASSIJ010000209.1:0-38043 GCA_035692045.1 Pseudolabrys sp.
TGGCTGGGGAACTAGGATTCGAACCTAGATTCTCGGAGTCAGAGTCCGATGTTCTACCGTTGAACTATTCCCCAACGGGGCTAGGAGCCGCAATGGCCCGCCGGCAGCCATCAAGAAGCCCCCTCACATGGGGCAATTCCATCAGTTTGACAAGTCCATAAGGTGAACTGCGCCGATTACTCGGCGCGGCGCGTCCGTGTTGCGACCGTGACAATGGCAACCAGGCTGAAGGCAGCTACCGCGAGAAATACGAAGCGCGGGCTTCCATAGTCCATGATTGCACCGAAAATCAGCGGAGAAATGATGCCGCCGATATTGAAGCCGGTGGTGACAAAACCGAATACCTTGCCGAACGAACCGGGTGGAGTGACTTCACGGACGATCATGTCGCGTGACGGCATGATGATGCCTGAGAAGAAGCCGATCAACGACATTGTTGAAATCAGCACAACGGGACCAAACTCAATTTCAGCCATCATGGTCGTAAACAGCGCCATCGCGCCAAGACCGACGGCCGCTACCAAACCGTGCCGTGTCGTGCGGCCGACGAGCAGCCCACCAATCAAAACCCCAATAGCTGAAAGCAGGAGATTGCCAGACAAGGCCACATTGGCCGTAGAAACCGGGGTTCCATAGAGCGCCCCGAGTGCGACCACGGAATAATTATAAAGGCCTGCACTTATCATCGCGAGGAGAACGAAGAAGACGAGATTGAGTACGATCGGCGCCGACAATAATAATTGCCACCCCGCGGCTGAACTGTCCGCATTTTGGCGTGTGGCGGGGGTAGAACTCACCTGAACGGCGGAAAAATCGCGCATCGCGAGCAGAATTGCCGCCACCACGATACCCAGTGCGCCCGCTCCGATGAAAGCGCCGCGCCAGCCCCATTGACTCTGCATTATGAGAAGACTCGCCGGCGCGACAGCCGAACCGAGCATGCCAGCGAAGGTATGCAGAGAGAAGGCCTGTCCAATGCGCTCGGACGGCACGTGGTGCGACAGCAGCGAATAGTCGGCCGGGTGAAAGACCGTATTGCCGACGCCTGCGAGGGCGAACATTGCGATCAGCACCCAGAATGAATCCACAAGGCCGACGGTGATGAAGGCAGCGGTGCTGACAATCAGGCCGGCAACCAACAGCGGACGTGCGCCAAACCTGTCGACCAGGAACCCCGCCGGTGTCTGCAGAGTCGCTGTAACAATATTGAACGCCACAAATGCAAACCCAATCTCCGTGTAGCTCACGCCGTATTCGGCGCGCACAAACGGCATGAGCGGCGCCAGCAGGATAATGAAATAGTGCGATACGAAATGCGCCGCACAGACCGCGGCGACCACGCGAACGTAAGATGGCCGGCTTGCGCCAAGGATATGAGCCGCCTGGCTCATGCTGCAGGAACTCCGAAAAGGCGGCGGACTATGCCCCGGGCGGCGTTGGTAATCCAATGCATTTCTGGGGCCCGCCCATGTTGGCTTGGTATGAGGCTGCGGTTCTTAAGGCCCCATAAAAAATTCGCCTGGCACAAGCATCTGTGAAGTGAAGAGACTGCCGGCGGTGTTAGACTTTAACTGACAAGGCCGGCAGCTGATGGGCTCCGGTCAGGCGGGGGAAGAGCGAGGGCTCCATGATTGCACTTACTGTGAACGGAATGGCGTATTCGCTGGACGTCGAGTCGGAAACGCCACTGCTTTGGGTCATCCGCGACGAACTCGGAATGACCGGTACGAAATTCGGCTGCGGCATCGCGCAGTGCGGCGCCTGCACGGTCCATGTGGACGGCGAAGCCGTTCGCTCCTGCAGCATTCAGGTTGGCGATGTGGCCAACAAGAGCATCACGACGATAGAAGGCCTTTCACCGGACGCGAAGCATCCCGTTCAGCAGGCCTGGCTTGCCGAAGACGTTCCGCAATGCGGTTACTGCCAATCCGGACAGATCATGGCAGCGGTTGCCTTTCTGAAGGAGCACCCAAAGCCGACGGACGCCGATATCGACGCCAATCTCACCAACATTTGCCGTTGCGGAACCTATGTCCGCATCCGCAGCGCGATCCACCGCGCTGCAGCCCAGATGAAGACGTGAGGGGGAGGCGAGCCATGAATCAGATCATGAAAACATCCATCACGCGCCGTCATTTTGTCGTTGCTTCAGCGTCTGCCGCAGGCGGTCTCGCCATCAGCGTTGCGTTCCCGGGTCTCGCCGATGCTGCCAGCATCGGGGCCCAGGCATGGGGTCCCGAGAGCACGCCGAATGAGATCAATGCGTTCCTGGCCATCGATCCGGACGGGAGCATCCTGATCCGCTCGCCGCACCAGGAGATGGGGCAAGGCGCGATCACGGCTTTGCCGATGATTGTCGCGGAAGAACTCGAATGCGATTGGTCGAAGGTTAAGGTCGAATACGCTTCGCCCGCAAGAAACCTGCGCGAAAAGAATGTCTACGGTGAGATGACAACCGTCGGCAGTCGCGGCGTGCGCACGTCGTGGCAAATGCTTTTGCAGGCTGGCGCCAGTGCACGCGAACGTTTGATCGCTACAGCGGCGCAGCGCTGGAACGTGTCACCGTCTGACTGTGAAGCAGCCAACAGCAAGATCACTCACAAGGCGACGGGACGAAGCTTCGATTACGGCGCGCTCGCAGCCGATGCTGCAAACATCAAGCTCGACAAGGAGCCAGCGATCCGCACGCCGGATCAGTTCAAGCTGATTGGCAAGCGGCTTGCGCGACTTGATACCCCGCTCAAGATCAATGGCTCGGCGAAATTTGCCATCGATACTAAAGTGCCGGATATGGTCTATGCGGCCGTTGCGGCGTGCCCCGTATTCGGCGGCAAGCTTAAGAGCGTTGACGATGCTCCGGCGAAAGGCCGTCGTGGGGTATTGCAAGTGGTGAAACTCGAAAACGCCGTCGTTGTTGTCTCCGACCGCTTCTGGCGCGCTAAGGAAGCGCTGGCTTTGCTCAAGCCCGAATGGGACGTCGGCGCGGCCGGCAATACCGACAGCGCGCAATTCGCCAAGCTCTATCGCGATACTCTTGATGGACCGATGGTGAGCGCGCGCAATGACGGCAGCGTCGACGATGCTTTCGGCAAAGGCGGAAAGCTTGTCGAGGCTGTGTATGAAGCTCCGCATCTGGCTCACGCCACGATGGAGCCGCTCAACGCGACCGTGCATCTTCAGCCAGACAAGCTTGAGGTCTGGCTCGGCTCGCAGACGCCGATGGGCACCATTCGGCAGGCGGCGGCTGCGTCCGGTCTCAAGCCGGAGCAGATCGTCATACACAATTGCTTCCTCGGCGGTGGCTTCGGACGCCGTTCGATCAACGATGAGATGCGCCAGGCGATTTTGGTTGCCAAAGAGGTCGGCAAGCCCGTGAAGCTTGTGTGGACACGCGAAGAAGACATGACGCAAGACCGTTACCGGCCTCAAGCGGCGGTGCGTATGAAAGCGGCACTTGGATCGGATGGCATGCCGACGGCGTTCGACGCGAAAATCGCCGTAGGCTCGATCCTGCGTTCGACAGGCATCAACAAGGTTGAGAACGGTATCGAGGCGCAGGCTGTCGAAGGCTTCGCCAATATTCCGTACGCGATCCCTAACGTGCGCGTCGGCTGTATGCTCAAGAACACCCATGTGCCCGTGATGTTCTGGCGGTCGGTCGGCTCTTCGCAAAATGCGTTCTTCGTTGAAAGTTACATCGACGAGTTGGCGCAAGCGGCGGGGCAGGACCCTTACAAATTCCGCCGCACGCTGCTGGCAGGCAAGTCCGACTTCCTTGGCGTGCTCGACACCATCGCGGAGAAGAGCGATTGGGGTAAGCCGCTCGGTCAAGGCCGCGGCCGTGGCATCGCTATCCACGAATGCTACGGATCAATCATCGGCCAGGTCGCCGAGGTAACGGTGAGCCAAAAAGGCGAGGTCAAGGTCGACCGCGTCGTGGCGGCCGTCGATTGCGGCCATGTGGTCAACCCGGGCATCGTCGAGGCGCAGATCCAGAGCGGGGTGATCTATGGTCTCTCGGCCGCGCTCTATGGCGAGATCACCGTCAAGCAAGGGCGCGTCGAACAGGGCAATTTCGACGAGTATCAGGTCGTGCGTCTGGCCGACACGCCGAAGATTGAGGTCTATCTCGCGCTCTCCGGCGGCAAGAAATGGGGCGGCATCGGCGAGCCCGGCACGGCAGCGACGGCACCAGCGGTCGCCAACGCTGTGTTTGCGGCCACCGGTACACGTGTCCGTTCCATGCCACTCAAGAACGTGAAGCTGCCTGGTCCGGTCTGACTGAGGGTAGCGAAATTGGACGGGGCCATCGAAAACGATGGCCCCGTCGCATTTTCAGGATACCTGGCGCGCCTTTGCGCCCTGGATCGCCTGCCAGATACGTGGTGGCGTCATTGGCATCTCGAGGTGCCTGATACCGTATTCCGACAACGCATCGATCACCGCATTTGCAACAGACGGCAGGCCGCCGGACGTGCCGGCCTCGCCGCAGCCTTTGGCACCGAGAGGGTTACTCTTGGTCGGTACCGGGTGACTCACGATGTTGATCATCGGTGCGTCGTGCGCACGCGGCATGGCGTAATCCATAAACGAGCCGGTCACCAATTGGCCGTCGGAGTCGTAGATTGCCTGCTCCAACAATACCTGCCCGAGACCCTGCACCACACCGCCTTGAATTTGCCCTTCAACCAGAAGCGGGTTGACGATCGTGCCGAGATCATTGACCGCAGTATAACGCACCACGTTGGCGGCGCCCGTTTCAGGATCAACTTCGACTTCGGCGATGTGGCAGCCATTCGGGAAGGCGGAGGGGACCGGGTCCTTCACCACATGGTCAACATCAAGCGAGCTCGGCACACCGTCCGGAAGTTTGAGGCCCGCACGCAACCGCGCTGCCACGTCAAGCAGGCCGATCGAGCGATCGGTGCCGGCGATGATGAACCGGCCTGCCTTGAACTCGATATCACTGACAGACGCCTCCAGCACATGTGAGGCGATCTGCTTGCCGCGATCGATCACGATCGTGGCGGATTCACTAAGCGCCGTACTTACAAACATCACAGATCGCGATCCACCACTGCCGCCACCGAACGCCATACGGTCGCTGTCGCCTTCAACCATTCGGATGCGATCGAATGGCACGCCGAGCAGATCGCTCAGTATCTGCGCGTAGGTTGTCGCGTGACCCATGCCGAAGTCGAGCGTGCCGGTGATGATCGTCACCGTGCCATCGGCTTCGAAATGAATCGCGCCCAGCTCCTTTCCGGGAGCAGCGGTGACTTCGAGGTAACAACCGATGCCTAGCCCGCGTAGTAAGCCACGCTTCTTGCTTTCACGTTTGCGCTTGTTGAATCCGGCGTAGTCCGCCGCTTCCAGCGCTTTTTTGAGCACGCCGAGAAAATCGCCGCAGTCATAGGTCATTTCGGAAGCGGACTTAAACGGCAGATCGCTCTTGCGGATCATATTGCGTTTGCGCAACTCGACACGATCGATACCGAGTTCACTCGCAGCGAGATCAAGTGTACGCTCGACGTAATAATTGCCCTCGGGTCGGCCAGCGCCACGATAAGCCGACACAAAATTGGTATTGGTGAATACGCATTTGGTTGCTACCTCGATCAGCGGCGTGCGGTAAACGCTGGTGATGTTCTTGACCTGATTGCCGGTGGGCAACAGCGGACCGAACGCAGCAAGATAGCCACCCATGTCGCCATAGCCGGTAAGACGGATTGCCAGAATATGCGCCGTCTCATCGAAGGCAATTTCCATCACCATATCCTGCGCGCGGCCATGATGATCGGATACGAAACTGCCGGAGCGCTCGTCGGTCCATTTCACTGGCCGGCCCAGTAAGCGCGCGGCGTGCAGGATGCAGACGTATTCCGGATAAACCGAAGCCTTCATGCCGAACGAGCCGCCGACCTGACCAGTCACCACGCGCACCTTGTCGGCGGGCGCGCTTAGGATATCCATCAGCGACGTTTTCATGCCATGGACGCCCTGACTCGATGAATAGAGCGTCCACTTGCTGTCCGTGTTGTCGTACACCCCAATCGCGGAGCGCGGCTCCATTGCGTTGACCACCAGGCGCTGATTGGAAGTCTCAAGCCGTGTGACGTGTTTCGCCCTGGCGAAGGCCTCGGCGACCTTGGCCGCATCACCATAATGAAAGTCGAGCGCAATATTGTTCGGCACGGCATCAAAGACCAGTGACGCGCCGGGTTTGACCGCGTCGGCGGGCTTGAGCACGACCGGCAATGGCTCGACATCAACAGTTACCGCTTCGGCAGCATCCTTCGCCTGCGCAACTGTCTCCGCGACGACGCACGCAACAGGATCGCCGACGAAGCGGACTTTATCGCCCGCGAGCGCGGGTCGCGGCGTGTAACGCATCGGCGATCCGTCTCGGTTCTTCAGCGGCAAATTGCATTTGAGTGGACCGTAAGCAGACAAGTCGGCCGCCGTGCAGACGGCAAGTACGCCAGGCATTGCCCCGGCGGCGGCGGTGTCTATCGATCGGATCGTTCCATGAGCGTCGCGGCCGCGAACCATCACAGCATAGGCCTGGCCGGCGCGGCTGAGATCATCCGTGTAGCAGCCCTCGCCCCGCACCAATTTAGGGTCTTCGCTGCGACGGACCGGCTGACCGACGCCGAATTTGGTCAGAGAAAGCGCGATTTCGGTGGTTCGGTCATCCATTTCGGCAGGGGCTTTCGATGGCGTGTTGTCAGTTAATGCGGGCGGACTATTTCGACAAGAATAGCCTACGGGACGGAGGGTTGCGCGAGGCGTAGACACTGATACACTTTTCGTGACGAGAAAACATGGCCACAACCGCGACGCGCCGGGGATGGCGGCTTGCGGACCTTAGGAAGGTTTTGACAGCATGAGTGGCGAGGCCGGGGACATCCCAGGCCTCGACCCCGCTATCAACCGGGCGCCGCTTCCGCGGTCCAGGTGGGGTCGGCGGTCGTCTGAACGGCCCGATGCTGGTTTCGGCAGCGATCGGGGCGGCGCGACATATGCAGCGCTGGACCTTGGCACAAACAACTGTCGGCTGCTGGTCGCGCGTCCATCGGGCGAGGGGTTCCGCGTCGTTGATGCGTTTTCCCGCATCGTACGGCTGGGAGAGGGGGTGTCATCGTCGGGGCACCTGAGCGAGACCGCTATCGCCCGTGCGATAGCGGCGTTGGCCATTTGCCGCAACAAGATGAAAAACAAGGGCGTTACGCGCGCCCACCTGATCGCGACGGAGGCGTGCCGGGCGGCGCAGAACGGTTTGCAATTTCTGACTCGCGTTTCGGATGAACTGGGTCTTGTACTCGAAGTCATCGATCGCGAGACGGAAGCGAGGCTTGCCGCAACCGGGTGCACGCCACTGATCGATCCGCAGGCCGACGGTGCGATTTTGTTCGATATCGGAGGCGGCTCATCCGAACTCGTGCGCCTCGCGCGCTCGCAAAAGGGTCGAGGAGGACCGCCGTTGCCGCAAATTCGTGGCTGGATTTCGGTGCCGCACGGCGTAGTGACGCTGGCCGAACGGCACGGCGGCATTACTGTCACCCGTGAAAGCTACGAGGCGATGGTGTCGGAGGTTGCAGCACTGATCGCGCCGTTTGTACGCGAACACGGCACAGAAACAACGACGGGCATTCACATGCTCGGGACCTCAGGCACTGTGACGACAATCGCCGGTGTGCATCTCAATCTCCGGCGCTACGATCGTAACCGCGTTGATGGTTGCTGGATGAGCGCCCCACAGATCGATGCAGTCATCGAGCGCCTGCTTGCCATGAGTTACGAGGACCGTGTGGCAAGCCCCTGTATCGGCGCCGAGCGGGCTGATCTGGTGCTTGCCGGTTGCGCAATTCTCGAGGCGATCCGGCGCGCGTTTCCCTGTCCGCGTCTTCGCGTCGCCGATCGAGGGCTGCGGGAAGGCATGCTGGTACAGATGATGCGCGAAGATGGCGCATGGGGCGGCGGCAATCAGACGGCGAGATCGTGACCGTTCGCGGCAAGGGCGCCGACCCGCGCCAAAAAAAGGTTCGCGTTCGCGGCGGTAAAGGCCGCACAGCATCTTCGCGTCAGTGGTTGGAACGTCAACTGAACGATCCCTACGTTGCACGCGCCAAGCGAGAGGGCGCGCGGTCGCGGGCGGCATACAAGCTGATCGAAATCGACGACAAAGCGCGCTTCCTCAGGAAAGGCATGCGTGTTGTCGACCTCGGCGCCGCGCCAGGGGGTTGGAGTCAGGTTGCTGCCGAACGGGTTGGCGCGCCGCAGCATGGAAAGGTGATCGCGATTGATATTCTGTCGATGGAGCCGGTGCCGGGCGTAGACTTTATCAGGCTCGACTTTCTCGATCCTGCCGCGGCGGGCAAGCTCAAGGAAATGCTGGGTGGACCCGCTAATGTGATGCTCTCCGACATGGCGGCCAACGCGACCGGACATACGCGCACCGACCACCTCAAAATCATGGCGTTGGTGGAGGCGGCTGCTGACTTTGCTCGCGAAGTGCTTGCGCCCGACGGCGCCTTCCTTGCCAAGGTTCTGCAGGGTGGCACCGAGGCTGCGTTACTGGCGTCGCTCAAGCGCGACTACAAAAGCGTGAAGCATGTAAAGCCGCCTGCAAGTCGCACGGATTCAGCCGAGCTATATCTTTTGGCCACGGGATTTCGCGGCGCCCCCGATATCAAGAGTTAACCTGCACGTTGGTCCGAAGGTTCTGCTGGCGTGGGAAGCCTGTCGGCCATTTCCGCTCCGGCTTCCGGCGACAGCTGGGCGAAGATGAATACGGACAGTGCGGAAATTATTGCAACGACCAGAAATGCGGGCGGAAAGTCGCTGGCCTGCAACGGACCGCCGCCCCTGAAGTAGACCGTAAGCTCCACGGCCATGGCGCCGACTGCAACGCCAGCCGACACGGCCAGTTGTTGGGCGACGCTCACCAAGGCGGTCGCGCGGCTGATCCGATCGGGTTCAATATCGGCATAGGCGATCGTGTTGATGCTCGTGAATTGCAGCGACCGAAAGAATCCGCCGACGAAAAGCAGGATCATCATCAACGCAATAGGTGTGGCGGCGGTAAAAGCCGCGCAGACCGCAAGAAAGGCGGCGCTGACCAAGGAATTAACAACCAGAATGTTGCGAAAGCCGAAGCGGCGCAAAATAAAAGTCACCGCCCATTTCATTCCCATGGCGCCAAGCGCGGTTGCGAACGTGATCATGCCGGACTGAAACGGAGTCATGCCGAAGCCGATTTGCAGCATGAGCGGCAGCAGAAAAGGCAGTGCACCGAGACCAAGGCGAAAGATGAACCCGCCGACGACGCTCGCGAAAAAAGTCGGCAATCTGAACAGTGAAAGATCGAGCGCTGGATTGTCGGTGTGCCGCGCGTGCGCGAGATACGCGGCGGTGAAACACGCGCCACCGAACACAAGTCCGGCCACCACCGTCCAGGGAAGGAAGTTAAGCCCGAGTACCGAAAGCCCAAACGCCATGCCGCCGATACCAAGGCCGGCGAGAACCATGCCGACGATATCGAAACGTTCATGCTTCTCGGCACGAACGTCCGGTATGTAACGTGTGGCAAGGAGTATTCCGAGCAGGCCAATCGGAACATTGATGAGGAAGATCCAGTGCCACGTCGCATATGTCGTGATGAAGCCTCCGACCGGCGGCCCCAGCACCGGTCCGATGAGTGCCGGCGTGGTCACCCAAACCATGGCGCCCACCAATTCACGCTTGCTGATCGTGCGCACCAACACGATGCGGCCGACCGGCGTCATCATCGCTCCGCCCATGCCTTGAACGATGCGGGCAATGACGAAATCCGTGAGCGAGCCCGAAAGCGCGCAGCCAATCGAGCCGAGCACGAACACCGCAATCGCTGCGCGAAACACCGTGCGGGCGCCAAATCGGTCGGCAGTCCATCCGCTCGCCGGAATGAAGATCGCCAGTGACAATAGATAGGATGTGACAGCCAGCTTGAGCGCGAGCGGGTTGGTGCCAATGTCCGCCGCGATCGCCGGCAGCGAGGTGGCGATCACAGTCGAATCCATGTTTTCCATGAACAGCGCGACCGCGATGATCAGCGGAATAATGCGGTCACGAAACATGAGAGATCCGGCGGCCGTGGGGTGTCATCGAAACTGGCATCTTGAAAGCGTAAAGCGGCGGCAGAAGGAAGGCTCCTTCGCATTTACGAGTTCATAACAGCTATCTGCGATTGCCCTAGGAATCGCCCCCATCCCGTGCTATCGACCCACGCCAACCCAAAAGCGGGCCGTGACGGAAGGCGAGGAACCCCTCGCAACGGGGATTTTTAACCCCATGCCGGCCGGTCTGATGCCTTTTCGGGCGATACGGAGTTGGCAATGGCCGTAAAAAACAACGCAAGCCCGCGCGAAGGGCTCACATTCGACGACGTGCTGATCAAGCCCGGCCTATCGGAGGTCTTGCCCGCCGACGTTGATATCCGGTCGCGCATCACGCGTTCGATCACGGTCAATATCCCCATCATCGCCTCGGCAATGGACACAGTGACTGAGGCTCAAATGGCCATCGCCATGGCGCAGGCCGGCGGCATCGGTGTGCTTCACCGCAACATGGAGCCGGACGAGCAGGCGGCTCAAGTCCGGCAGGTGAAGAAGTTCGAATCAGGCATGGTCGTGAATCCGCTGACCATCGAGCCGGATGCGACCCTTCAGCAGGCTCTCGACCTGATGAAAGACAACCGTATTTCAGGAATTCCGGTTGTTGAACGTGCCGGCAACGCACAGCCCGGCAAGCTGGTCGGGATCCTCACAAATCGCGACGTCCGTTTCGCGACTGATCCGCGCCAGAAAATCTCCGAGTTGATGACCGATAAGCTCATTACCGTGCGCGAGGGCGTGAGCCAGGATGAAGCCAAACGTTTGCTGCATCAGCACCGCATCGAGAAACTATTGGTGGTGGATGCACAATATCGATGCGTCGGCCTCATCACCGTAAAGGATATCGAGAAGGCCGTTGCCAATCCGAATGCCTGCAAGGACGAACAGGGTCGCCTTCGCGTTGCTGCAGCAACGACAGTCGGCGACAAGGGTTTCGCCCGCACCGAGGCCCTGATCGCGGCCGGAGTCGATCTTGTCGTGGTCGACACCGCGCACGGTCATTCGAAGTACGTGCTCGACGCAGTCACGCGCATAAAGCGGCAGTCAAACAAAGTTCAGGTCGTTGCCGGCAATATCGCGACCGCGGAGGGCGCCAGAGCGTTGATCGATTGTGGTGCCGACGCCATCAAAGTCGGCATCGGTCCCGGCTCGATCTGCACGACGCGGATTGTCGCAGGTGTCGGCGTGCCACAGCTGACTGCGATCATGGATTGCGTGGATGCTGCAAAGGCGACTGGCACGCCCGTCATCGCAGATGGCGGTATCAAGTATTCGGGTGATCTCGCCAAGGCGATCTCTGCCGGTTCTGACTGCGCCATGGTTGGCTCGCTGCTGGCCGGTACCGACGAAACACCGGGCGAAGTATTTCTCTATCAGGGGCGCTCTTACAAAACCTATCGCGGCATGGGTTCTGTCGGCGCAATGTCACGCGGTTCGGCCGACCGCTACTTCCAGCAGGATATCAAGGACAGTCTCAAGTTGGTGCCGGAAGGGGTCGAGGGGCAGGTTCCTTACAAGGGTGCAGCCGCGACCGTGTTGCATCAGCTCACTGGCGGGCTGCGCGCCGCCATGGGTTACGTCGGCGCAAAAAATCTCGACGAACTGCACGCCAAGGCGGAATTTGTTCGTATTACCGGGGCGGGTTTGCGGGAAAGCCATGTGCACGATGTCACGATCACACGGGAAAGCCCGAACTATCCGAGCCGTGTGTAGTTATCTTCCTCCGGGGAGAGCTGAGAGGGTTATTCCATGTCGATCAGATTTGTCCTTCTGCCGTTATTTGTGGAGGTGTTGCTCACCTTCGCGGTGATGTTCGGCATGATGTATTTCCGCACATCGACGATCCGGAGCGGAGAGACGCGTTTTGAGAATATCGCCTTGCGCGAGCCGAATTGGCCCGTGCGCGCGACGCAATTCGCTTATGCGTATGCCAATCAATTTGAGCTTCCCGTCCTGTTTTATGTCCTGACTATTCTCTCGATCATGACCCACCATGCCGATCTTCTCTATGTGCTTCTTGCCTGGGTCTTCGTTGTGCTGCGTATATTTCAGGCCGGAGTTCATGTGACCAACAACAATGTGCGCGTCCGCGGTGCGTTTTTTGGAGCGAGCGCAATTGTATTGGTCATTATGTGGCTGATTTTCATCGTGCGCATTGTTCTCGCGCTGCCATGACCCCGGCAGCACGGCTCGCTGCCGCGATCGAGGTTTTTGCCGCGATCGAGAACGAACGCCGCCCGGCCGCCGATGTGCTCAAAGCCTGGGGACTCACTCATCGTTTTGCCGGCTCGAGCGACCGGGCCGCCATCGCAGGGCTGATTTATGATGGGCTGAGACGCCGGGCGTCGAGCGCATTTCTGATGGGAGCAGAAACACCGCGGGCGGTCCTCCTGGGAATGCTCAGGCGCGAGCGTGGTCTCGACACCGACGCAATCGCAAGACTGGCCGATGGCTCGCAATATGCGCCCGAGGTGCTCAGTCCCGATGAGCGCAAACGTCTTGATGCCGGCGATATCAACGGTGCACCGCCGTATGTTGTCGGCGACTATCCTGAGTGGCTCGAACCGCATTTTTCGCGCGCATTTGGCGATAGCCGTGCAGACGAGGGGACAGCGCTTGCATCGCGCGCGCCTTTAGATCTGCGGGTGAACACGCTCAAAGCCGAGCGCGAGACAACCGAGGCGATGTTGTCCGATCTAAAGCCCGAGCCTGCGCGGTGGTCGCCTTGGGGTTTGCGCATTCGCCTTTCGGCAGACGCAAAAAGCCCTGCAATCCACGCCGAACCGGCGTTTATCAAAGGCCTGATCGAAGTGCAGGACGAAGGATCGCAGTTGGCCGCGCTGCTCTCTGCGGCCAAACCGGGTGAACAAGTGCTCGATCTCTGCGCCGGTGCCGGTGGCAAGACCTTGGCAATGGCGGCGATGATGCAAAACAAGGGTCAGATTTTCGCGACCGACGATGACAAACGGCGGCTGGCGTCGATTCACGAGCGGCTCAAGCGCTCGGGTGCGCGCAATGTTCAGGTCCGCACTCCGAAATCGGTCGGCGGGGAAATCGATGACCTGGCGGGCCGCATGGACTTGGTGTTGATCGATGCGCCCTGCACCGGCACCGGCGCCTGGCGTCGCAACCCCGATGCCAAATGGCGGATGCGGCCGGGGGCACTGGAGCAGCGTCGGAAGGAGCAGGTGGAAATTCTCGATCGCGCCGTGCCGCTCATCAAAGCCGGCGGACGTATTGGCTATGTCACCTGTTCGGCGCTGGAAGAGGAAAACGGCACCCAGATCCAGGCCTTTCTTGCAAAACACCCGGAGTTTTCAGTGCAACCGCCGACCGAGGTTATCCAATGTCTCGGCGAGCGCGCCTTCATGTTCGGTAAGGCAGCGCGCCTGACCCGGGAGGGCGTTTTAATGACTCCGCGGGCGACCGACACTGACGGCTTTTTCGTCTCGGTATTGAGGCGCGGGGGGTGAAGGGGTGCGCCTGCCGCTTTCGTAATAAATCACAAACGGAATTCCCCGATTGTGCCCCAATCCGGGCCAAATTTATCCGCGATGATCGCGTGTTTGTGGAACCCGCAAGACTCTTTTTGGAGTTTTTTCCATGCTGGTGGCCAGGCGCGATCCGCCGTTTGATGGGGACGCGCAGGGCGCTTTGCCTGCCAATCTGAGCGCGTACCCGGTTCGAAAGGCGTCGAAGCTGGCGCGGTTCGTAACGGCCATCCAGATGGTCGGCTCGCTGTTGGCTGTTCCAGTGGGCATAGCCAGCGCGTATTCGTTCTATCGTGCCAATTTTTCTCCCGAGACCACCTGCCAAAGCTTGCGCAGCAACATCGTTGCGATGCTTGACAGGAGCGTCGATGCGGCGACCCGGCGCGTGCTGGTGCGGCGGGACGTCGAGGCGTTCGAGAAAACCTGCGGTACGGTCGACCCCGATGCCAGCACGGCGTTCAAGGCACTCCTCGCGGTCGATAAGACGGCTGCTCCTGCCGCGGCGGCCCCCAGCGCTCCGAAGGTACAACGCAGCGAAACAGTGACGAAGGAACCGGTGCGCAAGGCCGAACCGCGGTCGCAAACGCCTGCTGCCAAGCAGCCAGTTACGGCCGCAGCCCCAGTTGTCGCGGAGCCCGTACGGCGCGATCCGGCGATATCGGATACGCAGTGGCTTGATGCCGTGCGTGAGGCGTTGGTCACTCATAAAGACGAAACACGCGCGCCCGCACCAAAACCGGCGCATACGCCTGATGCCGCCAAACTGCAATCTGCGCCTGCACCGGCTGCGCGCCCGGCGTCCCGAGATCCGGTTTTAAGCCCGCCTGCGGCCATTGCGGTAACGCCGGGCACGGCGCCGGCCGCTGCGCCCGCCCCGGCACCGACGGCGGTGCCGGCCGAAGCACCTGCTATGAGGCCAGCGTCACCTGAGGCTGTTTCATCTCCACCCCCGGCTAACGTGGTGGCTCCGGCCGTGGGGCCATCCACTGCGCCTGCCTTGCCGCCGGCTATCCCCATCGCACCGCCACCTGTCGCCGTGCAGGCGACTGACAATCATCCGGTGCCACCGGAATCGATCCCGGACTCCGCGCCGCCTGCGAATGCCGCTAAGCCTGATGAACATGGCCGCTCACGCATCGGAAAATGGATATCGACAATTCCGCTGCTGGGGCCGGCGGTCGACAACGCTCGGCAGTGAACGTTAGCCCGGCCGCCAATTAGCAATGGCCAATACGCCGGCCGACATTGCGTTACCTGGAAACATCGACGGGCTTGACCCGGCAGTGCAAAGCCCGCAAAAGCGGCGGCACCGAACGGCCTTTGCGCACCTGATTCCGGACACGTTCGAGCCATATGCTGTCCATGCACGACAAGGTTCTGATCGTCGATTTCGGCTCCCAAGTTACCCAGCTCATCGCGCGCCGGGTCCGGGAGGAAAAGGTCTATTCGGAGATCGTTCCCTATCAGAAGGCCGAGGCTGCCTTCCGTGAGATGAAGCCGAAGGCCGTCATCCTCTCGGGCGGGCCCGCGTCTGTTCTCGATAAGGATGCGCCACTGGCGCCGAAAGCGATCTTTGAAGCGGGCGTTCCGGTGCTCGGAATTTGCTACGGCGAGCAAGCGATGGCGGCCCAGCTGGGCGGTAAGGTCGAGGGCGGGCATCATCGCGAATTCGGCCGCGCCGAAGTGACGGTAACCGGTGACACACCACTGTTTGAGGACGTGTGGCGCAAAGGCGAAAAGTATCCCGTGTGGATGAGCCACGGAGACCGCGTCACCGTATTGCCGCAAGGCTTCAAGGTGCTCGGCACATCGCCCAATGCGCCGATTGCCATTATCGGTGACGACAAGCGCAAGTTCTACGCGACCCAATTTCATCTCGAAGTCGTGCACACGCCTCACGGCGCGGCGCTCTTGCGGAATTTCGTGCGCAAGATTGCCGGCCTTACCGGCGACTGGACCATGCGCGCCTTCAAGGATGAGGCGATTGAGAAGATTCGCAAACAGGTCGGCAAGGGCCGGGTGATCTGCGGGTTGTCAGGCGGCGTCGACTCGGCAGTGGCTGCCGTACTGATCCACGAAGCAATCGGGGACCAGGTCACGTGCGTGCTGGTCGATCACGGACTGATGCGACTCGGCGAGGCGCAAAAAGTCGTCACAATGTTCCGCGAGAGCTACAACATCCCGCTGGTGCATGTGAACGCTTCCGACACTTTCCTCAAGGCACTTGAGGGTGTCGAGGATCCGGAGGTCAAACGCAAGACCATCGGCAAACTGTTCATCGACGTGTTCGAACAAGAGGCCAGGAAGATCGGAGGCGCCGATTTTCTTGCCCAAGGCACGCTCTACCCGGACGTTATCGAGAGTGTGTCCTTCACCGGCGGACCCTCGGTCACCATCAAGTCGCACCACAACGTCGGTGGCTTGCCCGAGCGCATGCACATGAAGCTGGTCGAGCCATTGCGCGAGCTTTTCAAGGATGAGGTGCGCGCACTTGGCCGCGAACTTGGCCTTCCCGAGGCCTTTGTCGGCAGGCATCCATTCCCCGGGCCGGGCCTTGCCATCCGGTGTCCTGGTGCGATCACGCGCGAAAAACTCGATATCCTGCGGCTCGCTGATGAGATCTACATCGAGGAGATCCGCCGAAGCGGCCAATATGATGATATCTGGCAAGCGTTCGCAGTGCTGCTGCCGGTGAAAACTGTTGGCGTCATGGGCGATTATCGCACCTATGAATATGTCGTCGGGTTGCGCGCGGTTACTTCGACCGACGGCATGACCGCAGATTTCTATCGCTTCGACATGAATTTCCTGGGTCAGGTGGCAACCCGCATTATTAACGAGGTGAAGGGCGTCAACCGCGTCGTTTACGACGTGACGTCGAAACCGCCTGGCACGATTGAATGGGAGTGACCTTGGCGATCACCATCTACGGAATCAAAAACTGCGACACCATGAAGAAGGCGCGCGCCTGGCTGGACAAGCACAGTGTCGACTACGCTTTCCACGACTACAAGTCGGCGGGCATCGAGCGCGACCGCCTGGAGCGGTGGGCGAATAAAGTCGGCTGGGAGACTTTGCTCAATCGCGCCGGGACAACATTCAAAAAGCTGCCCGACAAAGACAAAGCCGGTCTCTCCGAGACGAAAGCCATCGCGCTGATGCTCAAACAACCGTCGATGATCAAGCGTCCGGTGCTCGATGCCGGCGGCGGCAAATTGCTGGTCGGCTTCAAACCGGAACAGTACATGGCTGCGCTGGGCTAAAGCGGCCCCTTGATCCTGCCCGCTTTCCCTGCCACATGCGCCCCATGAACAGGCCTGTGGTTACCTCCGATTCGATCGCTCTGACGCCGCTTGCCGCGGAGGTTGACCGGCGGCGAACGTTCGCGATTATTTCGCACCCGGACGCCGGCAAGACCACGCTGACCGAGAAACTGTTGCTGTTTGGCGGTGCAATCAACCTTGCCGGACAGGTGAAAGCCAAGCGTGACCGCCGCTCGACCCGCTCCGACTGGATGGCGATCGAGCGCGAGCGTGGTATTTCGGTTGTGACCTCGGTCATGACTTTCGACTACGACGGCCGGGTCTTTAATCTGCTCGACACGCCGGGTCATGAAGACTTTTCAGAAGACACGTACCGGACCCTGACAGCCGTCGACTCGGCTGTGATGGTGATCGATGCTGCAAAAGGCATCGAGGCGCGCACACGCAAGCTTTTCGAAGTCTGCCGACTACGGGATATCCCCATCATCACGTTCATCAACAAGATGGACCGTGAGAGTCGCGATCCGTTCGAGTTGCTGGACGAAATTGAAAAGATTCTGGCCCTCGATACCACGCCGATGACATGGCCGATCGGGCGTGGCCGTGACTTCGCCGGGACTTATGATCTTGCGACAGGTGAGATGCGGCTTATCAGCGAGGATGGGAAAACGGTTGAACGCCAGCCGCTCGATCTTGCCGCGCTTGCCGCGAAAAATTCGATGCTCGACACGAAGGCGGTCGCCGACGAGCTTGCTTTGGTGAAGGAAGCTGGTCGTCCATTTGATTTCAAGTCATTCCGTGAAGGTCATCTCACGCCGGTTTTCTTCGGTTCGGCACTCAAGAATTTTGGAGTCAAGGATTTGCTTGATGCATTGGCCAAGTTTGCGCCGGCACCGCGTGCGCAGGCATCCAACGTGCGCACAATTGACGCCCACGAAAACTCGATGACGGCTTTTGTCTTCAAGATTCAGGCCAATATGGATCCCAATCATCGTGACCGCATTGCCTTTGCACGCCTTTGTTCCGGAAAGCTGCGGCGCGGAATGAAGGCGAAATTGACACGTACCGCCAAGCCGATGACGCTATCCACGCCACAATTCTTCTTCGCGCAGGACCGCGCGCTTGCCGAAGAGGCTTACGCTGGCGATGTCGTCGGCATTCCCAATCATGGGACGCTTCGGATCGGTGACACGCTCACGGAGGGCGAGGATATCACATTTCTCGGTGTTCCGAATTTTGCGCCGGAAATCCTGCGCCGCGTCAAGCTCGGCGATCCGATGAAGGCCAAAAAATTGAAGGAAGCGCTTCAGCAGATGGCGGAGGAGGGGGTCGTTCAAGTCTTCCGCCCACTCGACGGAGCGCCGGCGCTTGTGGGAGTGGTCGGTCCCTTGCAGCTCGACGTGCTCAAGGTGCGGTTATCTGAAGAGTATGGTCTCGAGATCGCTTTCGAGCAGCCCGAGTTTCAGCTGGCTCGCTGGATCGCCTCGGCCGACGTAAAAAAGATCGAGGATTTCGTGCAGGCCAACTATTCGAGCTGCGCCGAAGATCTTGATGGCGACAAAGTTTTCATGGCGCGCAATCAGTTCATCCTTGACTACACGCGTGAACGTGCGCTTGGCATTTCCTTCACCGACATAAAGGACGTGAAGGACAAGGCGGCTTAATTCAATTTCACATTCGCCGACTTGATTACTGGCGCCCAGCGCGCGATCTCGCCATCCATCCGTGCACGCAACTCTTCCGATGAAGAGCCAACGGGTTCCATCAGTTGTGTCGCCAGCTTTTCGCGCACCGCCGGCTGCTTGATGATTTCGGCGACATCCCTGCTGATTTTATCGATGATCGGTCCGGGTGTGCCGCCAGGGGCAATCAAGCCGTTCCAGGCATCCGCTTCCACATCAATACCGGCCTCTTTCAGGGTTGGTACATCCGGCAGATAGGGCGACCGCCGGGCGGTTGAAACAGCAAGAATTTTGACGACGCCAGCTGCCGCCTGTGGCGTTACCGAAATTGCCGGGAGACACGTTATCTGGGCGTCATTGCGAATAACAGCAGTGATCGCCTGCGGCGAGCTTGCATAGGGCACGTGCACCAGTTCGGCGCCTCCCTTGATCGCGATTGCTTCCATGGCGAGGTGAGAGAGCGATCCGATTCCGATCGAAGCAAAATTGTACTTGCGGGGATTTTTCCTCAGGAGCGCGACGAGTTCGCCGACGGAATTGACGCCAAGGCTCGGATTGACGGCGAGTACGCTCGGTTGGGTCACCAGCTGCGTAACAGGCGCGATGTCCTTGTGAGGATCGTAGGGCAATTTCGCGAACAACAGGGTGTTAATGGCGAGCGGTCCGCCAATGCTGACCCCGAGTGTCGAGCCATCGGGCGCGGCCTTTGCAACAACATCGGTGCCGATATTGCCGCTGGCGCCGGGCTTGTTCTCAACGACAAATGCACTGGCGGGATATTTCTGCTGCAGGCCATCGGCGACCAGGCGGGCAACGATGTCGGGTGTTGATCCTGGCCCGAAAGGAACCACGATACGCACGGTCTTTGCCGGCCAGTCTTGCGCAGGCGCGGATCCGGCCGCCAGCAACACCGAAATCGCTACGATGGCGCCATTTAGCAAACGATGTGCCGTTGCTGCAGTCATTCGGGGATATGCCTTATGCGCGGACCGCTTGCATTGGTTGCCGCTATCCTCTACTGCGGCGGCAATCTGAGGCGAGTGTAGCATGGGCTTAAGCATTCTAATTCTCGGCCTGCTGGTTTTTCTGGGCACGCATGTCTTCGTTTCGTTCCGCGACGCGCGCGCCGAGGTGATCGCGCGGGTGGGGCCGGCTGTTTATCGTGGGATGTTCGCGCTGGTTTCTCTTGCCGGACTCGCCCTGATCGTTTGGGGCTACGGGCTATATCGCACAAATGAATGGATTCAAGTGTGGTCGCCGCCCGCGTTCATGCGGCATATCACTGTCGGATTGATGCTATTTGCGGTGATCTTCGTTGTCGCCGCTTTTATCCCAAGCCACATCAAGACGCGCCTGAAGCATCCGGTGCTCGCCAGCGTGAAGACCTGGGCCTTGGCGCACTTGCTTTCCAACGGGGATCTCGGCTCGATCCTGCTCTTCGGCACCTTTTTGGCGTGGGGCGTGTATGCCCGCATCGCTGCGAAACGCCGCAAAGACGTCGGACCGATTGTCGCGCCGGCGAGTTGGACAAATGACGCGATTGTCGTTGTGCTCGGGATCGCAGTTTATCTGGCTTTGGGGTACGCCTTCCATCCGGTGGTGATTGGCGTGCCTGTGTTCGGGAAATAATCGGTTATGTCAGTCCAAGACGAAATCCGGCGGCTCACCGCCCCTGACATACGCGCGCGAAAAGGCGGAGTGCCGATCGTGTGCTTGACGTCTTATCATGCGCACACCGCGCGCATTGTCGACGCGCATTGCGATGTGGTTCTCGTGGGCGATTCGCTCGGCATGGTGATGCATGGGCTCGAGACCACCGTTCCAGTTACGCTCGAAATGATGATCCTGCAGGGTCATGCTGTGATGCGCGGATCGAAG
This sequence comes from Pseudolabrys sp., assembly GCA_035692045.1. GTDB lineage: Bacteria > Pseudomonadota > Alphaproteobacteria > Rhizobiales > Xanthobacteraceae > Pseudolabrys. The sequence continues at coordinate 20,469 of DASSIJ010000209.1, forward strand.
CGTGCGCTGGTGGTTGTCGATATGCCATTCGCTTCCTATGAAGCGTCGAAAGAACAAGCTTTCATGAATGCGGCGCGCGTGCTGAAGGAAACCGGCTGCGGCGCAATCAAGGTCGAAGGCGGCAAGCGCATGGGCGAAACCATCCGCTTTCTCGCCGAGCGCGGTGTGCCGGTAATGGCACACGTCGGTCTGACCCCGCAGTCTATCAACACGATCGGATCATTCCGCGCCCAGGGCCGCGACGAAACCGACTGGGCGCGTATCGAGGAAGACACGATTGCAGTCTCGCAGGCGGGTGCATTCTCGGTGGTAATCGAGGCAGTGGCAGAGCCGCTGGCGCGCAAGCTGACCGCATCGGTGCCGATCCCGACAATCGGAATCGGCGCGAGCGTGGCTTGCGACGGACAGATTTTGGTGCTGGAGGACATGCTCGGCCTGTCGCCGCGGGTTCCAAAATTCGTCAAGCGCTACGGCTCGCTTGGCCCCGGCATCGAGAAGGCGGTCGCCGACTACGCTGCGGAGGTACGCTCGCGCGCTTTTCCCGGGCCAGAGCACGTCTATCCGATGAAAGGCAAGAAGGGCTAAGGCCCTGAAATATTAACGAATGTCGGGCTTGCCTTTGCCTTAGGCGTGCCACATCGTTAGTTTACGGCGCAATCCGGCCCCGGGAGGGGTCGAGGGGCGGGTTGGGAGCCATCGTGGCCGATATTTTTCATGAAGTTGACGAGGAAGTCCGGCGCGAGCAGCTGAAAAGGCTGTGGGATCGCTACAGCATCTACCTTATCGCGCTGGCTGTCCTGCTGGTCGCCGGCATCGGCGCATGGCGTGGCTACGAATATTGGGTCGCCAAGCGGGCTGCGGCTGCGGGTGCTGCATTCGAGGCGGCAGCGGCCCTGGGCGAACAGGGCAAATATGCCGAGGCGGAAGCTGCTTTCGCCAAGGTGGCAGTGGATGCCCCGGAAGGTTATCGCGTGCTCGCGCGGATGCGAGCGGCAGGCGTGCTCGCTCAGATCAAGCCGGCCGACGCGGTGAAGGCATATGATGAACTCTCGACCGACGCCTCCCTCGGAGCCACCTGGCAGGATCTCGCCGCCATCCGCGCAGGCCTTTTGCTTGTCGATACGGCTACGCTTGCGGACATGCGCAGACGACTAGAGCCACTCGCCGAGCCGACACGCAGCTTTCGTCACACTGCGCGCGAACTTCTCGCGCTGTCAGCCTGGCGCAACCACGATTTTGCTGCCGCGCGCCGTTACCTCGACATGATCGCCACCGATGCGGAATCGCCGATAGGCACGCGCGCACGCGCGGACGTGTTGTCGGGATTGATCGCCGCCGAAGGCAAGGGCTGAGGGCAAGTCATGCGCGCAATCCATCGCGTTGCACTGCTGACTGTCCTCGCCACGTTCGTTCCTGCGCTGGCGGCTTGCTCGGGGGGATTTGATCCCGACAAGCTCGATGTTTTCGGTCTCAGCGAGAAGAAGAAGCTTCCGGGCGAACGCAAGGATGTGTTTCCTGGTGGTGTTCCGGGCGTTTCCCAAGGTATTCCGCCGGAATACATGAAAGGCAGCCAGCCGCAGGCCGATGTTGCGCAAACGCCGCCAGCCGAACAAGGCAAGGACGCGGTCGCCGCCGAGCCGGACAAAAAGACTGCTGCCGTCCAATCTGAGGAGCCCAAACCCAAACCGAAGCGTGCGACAAAGCCGCGTACGGTCTCGCAACCGGCACAGGTTACTGTTGCGCCGGCGCAGCAACAGCAGTCCGCGCCCTGGCCGGACCAGCAGCCGGCCCCGCAACAACAAGGCCAGTCGCCCTGGCCTGCGGCGCAAGGACAGTCAAATGCTACTGCGCCGTGGCCATCCTCGCCGCAACCCGGCACCTTCTCACGCTGATGCGTGCGTTATGTGCGGACGTTTGACCCCGGGCTTGACCCCGAGCTGACAGGGGCCGCAAACACATTCTTGGATTATTTTATGGACTGCCGTATCAGGCCCGGCAGCGACAGCGGATGACCTTCACCATTGCCATAGTTGGCCGGCCCAATGTCGGCAAATCAACCTTGTTCAATCGCCTTGTCGGGCGGCGCCTGGCTTTGGTCGACGATCGCCCCGGCGTCACACGCGATCGTCGCGAGGGCGAGGGGCGGCTCGGCGATATCGCTTTTACGGTAATTGATACGGCGGGCCTCGAGCAGTCGACGCCAGAAAGTCTTTCTGGCCGCATGCGGGTGCAGACGGAGACCGCGATCGAGCAGGCGGACGCGATTTTCTTCATGATCGACGTGCGGGCTGGCCCAATGCCGGCGGATCATGAATTTGCCGCGCTCGCACACAAGTCCGGCAAGCCTACCGTTCTCATTGCCAACAAGAGCGAGGGGCGGGCCGCGGAGGCGCGGCGACTGGAGGCCTATGAACTCGGCCTCGGTGAGCCGATTGCGATCTCGGCCGAGCACAATGAAGGACTCTCCGATCTTTACGACGCGTTGCGGGCAGCGCTGCCCGAGGTCACTGCGTCTGCTACCGAGGCAGCGGTGGATTCAACCGAGCCCCATCCGATCCGCGTGGCCATTGTCGGCCGTCCCAATGCTGGCAAGTCAACATTGATCAATCGGATTATTGGTGAGGAGCGATTGCTCACCGGGCCGGAAGCAGGCATCACGCGGGACGCTATTGCGGTAGAGCATGACTGGCACGGACACAAATTTCGTATCTACGATACCGCCGGGCTGCGCCGCCGATCGCGCGTGGAAGAAAAGCTGGAAAAACTCTCGGTTGCCGATGCGCTCAATGCGGTTCGATTTGCCGAAGTCGTGGTCGTGCTGCTGGACGTCGAAAATGCGTTCGAGGAGCAAGATCAGCGCATTGCCGATCTGGTCGAACAGGAGGGCCGAGCAATCGTCATTGCGGTGAATAAATGGGACCTGAAGGACAAGACGGCAGGCGCTATTGGCAAGTTGCGCGAACAGGCCGAAGAGAAGCTGACCCAGCTCAAGGGTGTTCCACTGGTAGCGGTCTCCGGTCTCACGGGCGAAGGCCTCGATCGGCTGATGCAAGCCATCGTCGATGCGTATCAGGTCTGGAACAAACGCGTCGCCACCAGTGCGCTTAATCGCTGGTTCGAGCACGCGGTGAGTGCGCATCCGCCGCCGGCGGTATCCGGGCGCTCGCTGCGACTTAATTACATTACCCAGCCGAAGAGTCGGCCACCGAGCTTTGTTGTATTCTGCACGCGGGCCGATGCCGTTCCGGATGGCTACAAGAGATATTTACTCAACTCATTGCGCGACACATTCGATCTTCCGGGAACCCCGATCCGCCTCGCACTGCGCGAAAAAGACAATCCCTACAAAGGCCGGGCGAAGCGAAAGCATTGAGCCGCCGGGGTCAGGCTGGGGCGTGAAATTCGAGAAACTTGCGCTCGCGGAAATTATAAAGCTTCCCGGTCTCGGCGCACTCCGGCAGGCACAAGGGCAATATCGCCTTCGCAACTTCTTCGGGCGTTGGCAGCGTTAGCGGATCGATGCCCGGGAAAGCACTCGCATACATGCGCGTGCGCGTGGGGCCGGGACCGAACAGGTTGACGCGCACAGGCGTGGTCGCACATTCCGCCGCATAGGTGCGCACAAGTGCTTCCAGGGCCGCCTTCGAGGCCGCGTAAGGCCCCCAATAGGCTCTTCCCAAGTGGGCAACGCCGGACGTCAGGAAGACAGCACGGCCAGCCTGCGAGCGTCTGAGGAGCGTGTCCATGCAGCGAATGAACTGCCAATTGGCGGTGACATTGACAGCAATCAGATTGTCCCAGTCTTTCGGCTCGACATGGGCAAGCGGGGAGAGGGGACCGAGAATGCCAGCATTGCCGATGAGCACATCGAGCCGCTGGTAGCGTTCGTTCAGGGCAAGTGCGAGCCGTGCGATGCCCTCGCCGTCTTTGACGTCGAGCGGCACAAGCGTTGCGGAGCCCCCGCCTGCCTTGATCCTGTCGTCGAGTTCTTCCAGCCCGCCAACCGTGCGCGCGACAGCCACCACGTGCGCACCCGCCTGCGCAAGCTCAAGTGCAAGTGCGGCGCCGATGCCGCGTGAGGCGCCTGTGACCAGCGCAATACGATCGGTGAGGGGCTTGGCCATACGCGATAGACGGTGAAAGGCGAGCTAGATGGCTTCTGCCAGCAGCGACAATTGCCGTGGGCTCGCCTCTTGCGCGGCGAGATCGGTGAGGGGCGTCGGATAGTCGCCCGTAAAGCAGTGATCGGTAAATTGCGGCCGTGCCGGATCCCGTCCTTCGAAGCCCATGGCGCGGTAGATGCCATCGACCGACAGAAATGCCAACGAGTCCGCTCCAATAAACTTTCTCATGCCTTCGAGATCATGAGTGGCGGCGAGCAGCTTGTCGCGCTCTGGCGTATCGATGCCGTAATAGTCCGGATGAGTAATCGGGGGTGAAGCGATGCGGAAGTGTACTTCCTTGGCACCGGCATCGCGCATCATTTGCACAATCTTCCGCGAGGTCGTCCCGCGCACGATCGAGTCGTCCACGAGCACGATCCGTTTGCCTTCGACGACCGCGCGATTGGCGGAATGTTTCAGGCGAACCCCCTGATCGCGGATCGCCTGCGTCGGCTGAATGAAGGTCCGGCCAACGTAGTGGTTGCGGATAATGCCGAGCTCGTAGGGAATGCCGGCCTCCTGCGCGAAACCGATCGCCGCAGGCACTCCCGAATCCGGCACCGGAACGATCACGTCGGCCTTGGCCGGAGCTTCGCGTGCAAGCTCCGCACCCATCGTCTTGCGCACGTTGTAGACGTGACGGCCGCCAATGATGGAGTCGGGCCGTGAGAAATAGATGTATTCGAAAATGCAGGGACGCGCCGGCATCGGCGGGAACGGCTTATGCGACTGCGCGCCTTCCTCATCAAAGATGACGACCTCGCCGTTTTCTACGTCACGCACGTATTGGGCGCCGATGATGTCGAGTGCGCATGTTTCGGACGCAAGGATCGGGCAGCCATCGAGTCTGCCGATCACCAGCGGACGAATGCCGAGCGGGTCGCGAGCGCCGACTAATTTCTTGTTGGTGAGGCCGACGAATGCATATGCGCCTTCGAGCTGCCGAAGGCCTTCGATGAAGCGGTCGACGAAGCGGTTGCGCCTGGCCCGCGCAACGAGGTGAAGGATAACCTCGGTGTCGGTGGTCGACTGCATCATGGCGCCCTCGTGCACGAGGTCGCGCCGCAGCTTGATGCCGTTGGTAAGGTTGCCGTTATGCCCGATAGCGAAACCGCCGCCTTCAAGTTCTGCAAATAGCGGCTGCACATTGCGCAGGATGGTTTCGCCGGTGGTTGAATATCGCACGTGGCCCATCGCGGACGTGCCGGGCAGGCGGTCAATCACTTCGCGCCGGGCGAAAGCGTCACCGACCAGGCCGAGACGACGTTCCGAGTGGAAGCGTTTGCCGTCGAAGGAGACGATGCCGGCTGCTTCCTGACCTCTGTGCTGGAGGGCGTGCAAACCGAGCGCGGTGATGGCGGCCGCGTCAGGATGGCCGAAAATGCCAAACACCCCACATTCTTCACGCAGGCGGTCGGCGTTGGGATCAAACTCCGCATCAGCCATGGGCCTGTGGTCCTGTTGGGGGGTGTGCATCGCTATCGCGTTCCACTTGCCCTGGGTTGTGTCAGCGGCAATTCCGAGCGCTGGTCGGGACTTGCATCAGGCACATCCTGGTCTTCCGGCTTCGGCTTTTTCAGCCTCTTTAAGATGGTGCTTTCAGGGTCATCCGGCAACATCGACATCAGCCATTGTCCCGTATTTTGCAGCACTACCTTCGACTTGGCGCCGCGGACCCAGTCCGGCTGGCTGCGGTCAGGCACCAACCAGGCGAAAAACAGGAAGGCGACGACGACAATGATCAGGCCGCGCCCAAGCCCGAAAAGGAAACCGAGCGTGCGATCAAGTGCGCCGACGCGGCTGTCGAGAACCATGTCGGAAATGCGCGCCGTGATGATCGAGACGATGAGCAGCGTGCCGAGAAAAACGCCGCCAGCGGAAATGCCGGCAGCCACGGCGTCACTATTGAAGTACTGTTTCGCTATCGGAAGGATGCGGCTGTAGGAATAAAGCGTGACCACGGCGGCGACGCCCCAGGCGCCGATCGACAGGATCTCGCGCATGAACCCCCGGATCATGGCGAGTAGCCCTGAGATCAACATGACCGCGAGCAGAATGATGTCGAGCAGTGTGATCGGCATCGAGGACTCATAAACTCCGCAGGTTTCGGCAAGTCATGTCGCGCAGGACAGCCGCTTGGCGTGACGAATCCCGGGCAGCCATAGCGGCTCCGGACCAGGGCGGCAATGTCGACCCTAAGTGCTTAATTTTAGGCCCATTTCTGCATTTGCGGTCGGGCGATCGACAACGCAACTAACCGGTTTGACGGGCCGTATATAGCGGGGCATCGCGGCCCCGTCACCGGTTTTGTCCACTGGTTTTAGCAGCCATGCTCGCTTTACCCCGGGCCGCAATGTCAGCCACCAGATTGGCGAGGCTTGCGACATCGATAATCTTAAGACCGGACTCTATGGTTTCGCCGCGTGCGGCTTCCGGCATGACGGCACAAGTAAAGCCAAGCTTTGTAGCCTCCTTGAGACGTGCCGCGCCCTGAGCGACCGGCCGCACGGCTCCGGAAAGCGATACCTCGCCGAAATAAACCGCATCTGCCGGTAATGGTGCATTGGCCAGCGAGGAAACCAGTGCGGCCGCCGCAGCGAGATCGGCTGCCGGTTCCTGGATGCGCATGCCGCCGGCTACATTGAGGTAGACATCGTGAGCTCCGAGCCGGACCCCACAATGTGCTTCCAAAACGGCCAGAACCATCGAGAGCCGGCTTGGATCCCAACCAACAACGGCGCGCCTAGGCGTACCGAGCGCTGTCGGTGCAACCAGCGCCTGGATTTCGACCAGCAATGGCCGGGTGCCCTCGATACCGGCAAACACGGCAGTACCAGGCTGGCCTAGATCGCGCTCCGACAGAAACAGCTCTGACGGGTTGGCGACTTCGCGCAAGCCAGCGCCAGTCATCTCAAAAACGCCGATTTCGTCCGTCGGGCCGAACCGGTTTTTGACGGCGCGCAAGATGCGGAATTGGTGTGAGCCTTCGCCTTCGAAGGAAAGTACGGCGTCGACCATATGCTCGACGACGCGGGGACCGGCGATTTGACCGTCTTTGGTGACGTGACCGACGAGGATGATTGCTGCACCGGACTTCTTGGCATAACGGATCAGCGCCTGCGCAGAACCGCGCACCTGAGTCACTGTCCCGGGCGCCGACTCGACTGTGCTCGTCCACATCGTCTGGATGGAATCGATGACGATCAAGCGAGGCGTCTTGCCTTCCGACAGGGTCGCAATGATGTCCTCGACAGCCGTTTCCGCGGCCAGTTCGACGGCGGCGTCGCGCAATCCCAAACGTTCCGCGCGCAAGCGCACCTGCGCCACCGCTTCCTCGCCTGAGATATAGACGGCCCGATGTCCTGCGCGAGCGAGCGCGGCGGTGGCCTGGATCAGCAGAGTCGACTTACCGATGCCGGGATCGCCGCCGACCAACAATACGGAGCCGCGCACAAAGCCGCCCCCCGTCACGCGGTCGAATTCGGCAATACCAGAGGCCAGACGAGGGGCGTCATGCATCTCGCCTGCAAGAGGCTCCAACACGAAAAGCCGGCCTTTGCCCGGCTTACGACCAGGCCCTGCCGGACGGTCCGCACCTTCCTCGCTGAGCGTGTTCCACTCTCCGCAGGCTTCGCACTTGCCCTGCCAGCGGCTGAAGGCCGCGCCGCAGTTTTGGCAAACAAAGGTCAGGGTGCGTCTCGACATAAGAATCGCCCAAAGCGCTGCCACGGAGGCTAAAGCGGCAACGAGAACAATACAAGAACATTTTTAAAGAAATTCTTATTTTTCAGGGCTTACGAGGGCCGTTACGGCGCGGGTCCAGGGGGCGCTGGTACCTCAGGTTTGCCGGTAGATCCGGTTGTAGCGAGGACCCAGGCTGGTAAGCACTTCATAGCCAATGGTGCCGGCGGCAGCCGCTAGGTCATCAACGCCGATCTCACCGCCGATCAGGGTGACCAGATCGCCGCGTTTGACCGAATGGTCGGGCAGGGCCGTAATGTCGATCGCCATGAGGTCCATCGAAACACGCCCGGCCAACGGGCAGCGCGTACCGGCAACGATGGCGTCTGAACCCGGCGCGGCGTCGGTTGCACTCGCAGCCCGCGGATAACCATCGGCATAACCTACGGCAACAACTGCAACCCGCGCTGGGTGCTTGGCCGTCCAGGTCGCGTTGTAGCCGATCGTTTCTCCCTTAGGGACATTGCGCACCAGGACGACGCGCGCTTGCAATTCGATGACCGGGCGCATCGGGTTGCGGCGGCCGGGTGTCGGATTGACCCCAAAAAGGGCGGCGCCGGGACGCACCATGTCGCAATGTGCGCCATTGCCCAGAAATATGCCTGACGAATTGGCGAGCGAACCAGGAATACCTCGGTAAAGAAGCCGAACTTCGCGGAATAAGTTCATCTGGTGTTCGTTGAGCGGGTGGTCTGGTTGCTCGGCGCAAACAAGATGGCTCATCAGCAAGGTGATTCCGTGATTTTCCGCGCGGATACGCGGCGCCAGCGCTGCCGCTTCATTAGTGGAAATACCCAGCCTGTTCATTCCGGTGTCGACGTGCAGCGCCGCACCGCCGCGCCATTGGTTCACTGAACAGAACGCATCCCATTCTGCCAGCTCAACCAAGCTGCCAATCACAGGACGTGCACCGATGTCGGGAAAAGCCGACGCCGTACCAGGCATGAGACCATTGAGCACATAGATCGTGGCATCGGGGGCAACAGTCCGGGCGCTCCGTGCCTCAGCGAGATCAGCGACAAAGAAGGTCTTGCAGCCGGCGCGCGAAAGCGCGTGGGCCACCGGTTCGATGCCGCAACCGTAGCCCGCAGCCTTGATGACGGCCGCACACTCCGATGGCATCGCGCGCCGGCCGAGCTCCTGCCAGTTCGCGACGATCGCGTCCAAATCGACTGTGAGGATACCGCCAGCCTCAGAGGCGGTTTGATGCGACCCCGGAAGACCCACAGCGGGCTCTGCCGGCACGTCAGGCTGCAGGGCGGTCTCGGCCATGGCGTTGGGGTTTACCCGCCCAGGAGCCGGCAGTCCATGTCAGTCATTCCCTACATTCGCTCTGGCAGGCGCGCATCGCGGGCGAGGGACGAGAACCTGGTCACGGCGGCGTCGAACTGCAGTTCGACGGTTCCAGTCGGCCCATGACGTTGTTTGCCGATGATAACTTCCGCCTTGCCGTGGACTTTGTCGGCTTCCGCCAGCCATTCCGCGAACTTCTCACGGCTGGATTCCAACGGCTTGCGCATCTGGTGGTAATATTCCTCGCGATAGACAAACAACACCACGTCGGCGTCCTGCTCGATTGAACCGGATTCGCGCAAATCCGAGAGCTGGGGCCGCTTGTCATCACGGCTTTCCACTTGGCGGGATAGTTGCGACAGCGCCAAAATCGGCACGTTAAGTTCTTTCGCCAACGCCTTGAGTTTGGTGGTGATTTCAGTGATTTCCTGCACCCGGTTTTCCTGGGAGCGGCGCGTAGAGCCTTGCAGCAACTGCAAATAGTCGATCACCAGCAGATCGAGGCCCCGTTGACGCTTGAGCCGCCGCGCGCGAGCCGCAAGCTGGGCAACCGACAGGCCGCCAGTCTCGTCTACATAGAGCGGGATATTTTGCAGTTCGATCGAGTAATCTTTGATCTTCTCGAAGTCGCTCTCACTGATGCCGCCGCGCCGGATCTGATTGGAAGGAATTCCAGTTTGCTCTGCGATGATACGGGTCGCGAGTTGCTCTGCCGACATTTCCAGTGAGAAGAACCCGACGATTCCGCCATTGACCGTGACCGTGTGACCGTCCGGTTTGACTTCGCCGCGCCAGGCCCTGGCGACATTGTAGCCGATGTTGGTGGCGAGCGCGGTTTTGCCCATGCCGGGGCGGCCAGCCAGGATGATCAGGTCCGACTGCTGCAAGCCGCCCATCATGCGGTCAAGATCGTCAAGCCCGGTGGCGGTGCCGGATAATTTGCCGTCACGCTGGAATGCGTGCGCTGCCATGTCGATGGCGGTGGTGAGGGCCTGGGCAAACCGCTGAAAGCCGCCGTCGTACCGGCCGGTCTCAGCCAGTTCATAAAGCCTGCGTTCGGCATCCTCGATCTGGTTGCGTGGAGAAAAATCGACCGGTGCGTCGAAGGCGACGTTGACCATGTCCTCACCGACCTGGATCAGCGCCCGGCGGATCGAAAGGTCATAGACAGTATGGCCGTAGTCCTCGGCATTGATGATTGTGGTTGCCTCTGCGGCGAGCCGCGCCAGGTATTGGCCGACCGTGAGGCCACCGATATCGACGTTGGCGTCAAGAAAAGTCTTGAGCGTCACCGGCGTAGCCAGCTTGCCTGCGCGGATCAAATCGCGCGAAAGCTGATAGATTTTCTGGTGGATCGGCTCGAAGAAGTGCGCCGGTTCCAGAAAATCGGAAACGCGATAGAAGGCTTCGTTGTTGACCAGGATGGCGCCCAAGAGCGCCTGTTCCGCCTCTATATTGTGCGGAGCGGAACGATAGAGTGGGGCAGGTTCTTCGACCTGCTTGCGGGCTGTCGAATCAGCGAGGGCCATTGGATGTCAGTGCATACCCGGGAATTGTGGCATAGCACGCGTTGCACGACAGAAGCGTCCTTGCCGTGCGGTTATCCCGCAATTCACATGCTGCGTTGAGCGGTGGGAAAGGCCGGGTTTTTCTTGACCGCGGGATCGAGTAGCGCCGACCAGAGCGGAGTTATTCGCCCGCGAGCCGCAACTGCGGCCTGCGCGCGCCTTCGGCGGCGGCGAGGCGCCGCTCCTCATGCATAATGTAATCCCGCGTGATCGGCACGACACCTTGGCGCTTGGTAAGCTGGATTTGCATGACCATCATGTTTTGCTCGCGGAACGACATTTCCGAGGCCGCGAGATAAAACTCCCACATGCGCACGAAACGCGGCTCATAAATGCGTTCAGCGTCGTCTCGGTGGGCGAGGAAACGCTCGCGCCAGGCCTTCAACGTCTCTGCGTAGTGCAGGCGGAGGATCTCGATGTCCGTGACCAGCAGGCCCGCGCGCTCAATGACGGGCAGCACTTCCGAAAGCGCCGGGATGTAGCCGCCGGGGAATATATATTTCGCGATCCAGGGATTGGTGACGCCGGGTCCTTCCGAGCGGCCGATCGAATGCAGCACCATTATGCCGTCATCGTCCAGCAGTTCAGCACATTTCTGGAAAAAAGCTTCGTAATGGCCAACGCCGACATGCTCGAACATGCCGACCGAGACAATACGCTCAAACGGTTCGTGTAGGTCACGATAGTCCTGCAACAGGAAACGGGCGCGGCCGCTCAAGCCCTTTTCGGCCGCGCGCTCGTTGGCGACGACATGTTGCTCCTGCGAAAGGGTTACACCAGTGACATCGGCACCGCCCAGTTCTGCGAGGTACAGGCCCAATCCACCCCAGCCGCAGCCGATGTCGAGCACGCGCCGTTTTCGATCTAGGATGAGCTTTGCAGCGAGATGGCGCTTTTTGGCGAGCTGTGCGTCGTCGAGCGAGGTGTCCGGCGTTTCGAAATAGCCACAACTGTACTGTCGGTCGGCATCGAGGAAGAGCGAGTAGAGGCGTCCGTCGAGATCGTAATGATGCGCCACGTTGCGGCGGGCTCGCTTGGGCGAATTGAACTGGGCCAGGCGCCGTGCAACGAAGCGCAGCAACCACTGCGGCCGGCCCCAGCCGGGGGCTTCTGCATCTTGTCCGAGCACGACCGAGAGAACGTCGGCGATCGTGCCGTTCTCGACCACCAGCGTGCCATCCATATAGGCTTCGCCGAATTTGAGCTCGGGATCGAGCACGATGCCAAGTTCGGCTGCATGAGTGGTAAAGCGCACGGCCACCGGCACGCCCGTGCCGTCGCCAAATGTAAAGGTTTTTCCGCGCGAGGTCGTGAGATTGAACGTCCCTCGCCGGATAAAGGCATTGAGCAGAATCTGAAGCAACCGGTCCATCGGCCGCATCCGTGATCACGCTGCGCACGCACAAACGTTCGGACCTAGGTATTTAATCAAAGTTCCCGCACGCCAGCAATCATGCAACACGCAGGGCGGCCATCCGTTCAGATATGGGTCACAATTCCAAAATAATGCGCTATCAAGGCATTGATCGTGGAAAACCGGTGGGCGGCGGCAGCGAGACCATTGATGGACCTGAAGGGGCTACGTCGCGGCATATGGTGGGGGGCAGCCATAGTTACGCTGTGCCTGGTTGGCGGGGCGAGGGCGCAGGAAAGCCTCGACCGGGGCAAAAGCGCCACGCAACTTTTCGCCTCGGATTGCTCGGCTTGTCACAAATCGCCGCAAGCGCTGGCCAAGGCCGGCGGGCTGTTCGGGCTCGATAGCTTTCTGCGCACTCACTACACGGCGAGCCGGGAATCAGCCACCACGATTGCTAATTACCTCAAATCGCTAGATACGGGCCCGGCGTCGCCGGCGCGAGCATCCAAGCGGACTGCCAAAGGCGATGGAACCGCTCAGCCTGGCGACAGGAAAAAGCCGGGTGCGAAGCCGGGCGAAGCCAAAGGCGTAAGCAAGTCTTCGGAATCGAAGCCGCCCGAGGCCAGGCCCTCCGGCATACTGGCGCCCGAACCGAAGTCGACTGAATCCAAGCCAGCAATCCCCTCGGCCGGCGAAGCAAAGCCTGCCGAGGGAGCCAAGCCCGAAAAGTCAGATTAACGACAGAGCGCTCACGCCTCTTCGGTTTTCTTCTTTTTCTTGCCTTTGGTGGCTTTGGCAGGTGCGTCGCCGGCTTGCGCTCCGGCTTGCTTTGCCGCTTCATCGCCTTCCGCCCCCTCTTCAGCGCGGGCAGCCTTGATCGCTTCCGGCTCGAACAGGGCCTCCGCCGCCGCCGCAGCAGCAGCGGATTCCTCTTCCGCCTCCGTGCGCCGTACGGTGACGTCTTCGCCACGCGCCAAACGTTCGGCCTCGTCGGCGCTGCGCGCGACAGTAACTGTGATCCCCACCTCGACTTCGGGATGGAGTGCCAGCGGCACCTTATATTGACCGATCGTCTTGATCGGAGCGTTGAGCACGATCTGTGAGCGCTCGACCTCGGCGCCGTCAGCCTTGATTAAGGCAGCGATGTCGCGGGTCGACACCGAACCGAACAACTGTCCGGACTCGCTCGCCTGACGCAGCACCACGTAAGTCTTGCCGTTGAGTTTGCTTCCAATCTTGCCGGCTTCGCCCTTCATCTCGAGATTGCGAGCCTGCAGATCGGATTTCATCTCTTCGAATCGCTTCTTGTTGTCAGCTGTGGCGCGAAGCGCCTTACCGCGCGGCAGCAAGAAATTACGGGCGAATCCGTCCTTCACGCGCACGACGTCGCCCATTTGTCCGAGCTTTCCGATACGCTCGAGCAGGATCACTTCCATTGTCGTTACTCCTCGATCTGAACCTGGTTGGTTGGTGACTGTGTGACTCTCATGTAGTCGGAGGCGGTCCGCGCTTGCGCGAGACGCGTGCACGCACGTCGATCATCGTATCCAGCATGCCGAGCAGGCAGAGAGCCAATACCAGCCAGCCAATCATCAGCACGACGAGATAGGTCCCGGCGAGCAAGAAGGGGCGTGAGTTCATGCCCTGCGTGATTGAGTGCAACACTGCGAAGCCAAGTACGCCGTATGCCATGAGTAGGCTCGCCGAAAATATGCTTCCGATGACCCCGATCAGGCCGCCAGCAAAACTCAGGGCGATCGCGAGCACGAGCGCCGCGGTCAGCAGTGGCGGGAAACGCATCGCCGAAATCTGCGGCCACGGCCGCGTCAACCGTCCGGAGAATTTCACCACGCGGCCGGCGAGCCAAAGATTGAAGAGATTCGTCAGCGTGGCGAGAACGGCCGCGGTTGCCGGGATCACCGACACCAGGAAATTGATGAACCGCTCAGGGTCAGTGCCACCCGGCAATGTCAGCGGCGTGTCGACCGGTGTGTCGGTCTGCACTCTCAGCATTCTGGCAAGTGCGTCGTGAAGACCGGCCCGGAAGCTCTCGCCATCGGTGCCCAGGTTTGGGATGGCAACGACAACGACGAGCGCAGCGAGGATTGCTGCCCATGCCACAACGCGCCCGGTGGGATACCATTCAAGTGAGCCCTCGTGGCCGTGAGCGCCCGCAGGGCGGGCGAGCATGGCGAGATAGGCAAGCCACCAGCCGGGAACACCGGCACCCGCGAGGAATGCAAACACGAACACGGCGCCGAATACGAGGCCCAGAGCCAATGCGCCGGTCAGCGCTGCGGTGAGCGCAGCCCAATAACTCCAGCCGAGCCCGGCGATCATGATCGGCAACGGTGCGAGATAGAACAATGGAATCGACAGCAACGTCCCCGAAGTCACCGACGCGAACAGCAAGGCCGCGGCGGCTCCGGCTCCAATTCCTATGATTGCGAAGTGCACCATCACGAGCTGTCCCGCTCTCCAGAGCGGTTAGAGACGGAGCCATCCGCCCCAACCATCGGCTTCCAGGTTCCTGGAGCCTCGTTTTGATCCTACTGTATCACGTAAGGCAGCAGGCCGAGAAAGCGCGCACGCTTGATTGCTTGCGCCAATTCGCGCTGTTTCTTAGCTGACACCGCAGTGATACGGCTCGGTACGATCTTGCCGCGCTCCGATACGTAGCGCTGGAGCAATTTGACGTCCTTGTAGTCGATCTTTGGCGCGTTGGCGCCGGAGAAAGGGCAAGTCTTGCGACGGCGGAAGAACGGGCGGCGTGCGCCGCCTTGCGGTGAGAATGCCATGGCCTACTCCTCCACCACCGAAGCTTCGCTGACCTCGATATCCTCGCCACCCTCGTCGCGTCGCGGACGGCGTTCGCCGCGGCCGCCGCGTTCGTCGCGGTCACGATCGGACTTGCGCATCATTGCCGAGGGACCTTCCTCGTGCGCCTCGACGCGGATGGTGAGATAACGCAGCACGTCTTCGTTGAGCCGCTCCTGGCGTTCGATCTCGTTGAGCGCTGCTGGCGGCGCATCGACGTTGAGCAGCGTCATGTGCGCCTTGCGGTTCTTGCGAATGCGATAGGTGAGGGACTTCAAGCCCCAGTATTCATTCTTCGTGACCTTGCCACCCATTTGTCCAATCACGCCGGACAGTTGCGTGGTCAATTCCTCAACCTGCTGCGCGCTCAGGTCCTGGCGCGTGAGGTAGACGTGTTCATACAACGGCATGAAATGCCTTTCCCTTGTTCAGTTCCAAGTCCTCGATCCCGGCGCCTAGCCCCTCGAGCCCTTCGGGAAAGGCTCGAATGCTCTGAAGGCGGAAACACGGGACGCCGGGCCCAAAAAGCCCTACCGGCTCATAACTGCAGCCAGCCGGCCGTCCGTTAAGCTCCCAACCAGGATCGACGGAGCGCGCGGTTTATAGGGGTTTTTCGCAAAAAGGCAAGACAAAACGCCGCAAGGCCGGAACGCGATGACTAGCAGTTCAGGCGGCGCGCGGGCCAAGGTCGCCGCTTTGAAGACGATCCGCGAGTTTGACTGCGAGGTCGGCGCCCTCGCGAAGCTGGCGGTCGGTATCAGCCGTTTGTTCGCCGACCCGTCGCATCTTTTTGAGTGCCTCGATCAGCCGATCAAGGTTTTGCGCCAGGAATTGCTGGCGAAAAGCGTGGTCGTTGCGCGCCCGCGCGAGTTCGTTGTCGGTGACCAGGTCGCTCATCGCCTTGGCCTCTGAAAGATCCACGTGAATCTAGCGGAAAGAGTGTTGTTGCAACGTTACCGCTGGCTGCGAAACTTGACAGAACCGATATCGAGGTGTCTTTCGGCGCGATTTCGGTGCAGTCATCAACGGACAAGACATGGCCGTCGCTTTTGTGTTCCCGGGCCAGGGCAGCCAGGCCGTCGGGATGGGGAAAACGCTGGCGGCGAATTTCGCCGCCGCGCAGCAGGTGTTCGAAGAGGTCGACGTCGCGCTTGGCAGCAGGCTCAGCAACATCATCTTCGAGGGGCCCGCCGACGCACTCACCCTCACTGAAAATGCGCAGCCCGCACTCATGGCCGTCTCGCTTGCTGCCTTGCGCGTGCTTGAGGGTGAAGCAGGATTCGTATTGGCGCGCGATGGGCAATTCGTCGCCGGGCACTCGCTTGGTGAATATTCGGCGCTCGCCGCAGCCGGTGCCTTCACCGTCGCAGATGCCGCGCGGCTGTTGCGCACGCGCGGACAGGCGATGCAAAAGGCCGTGCCGGTCGGCATGGGCGCGATGGCAGCGCTCATTGGTCTCGAATTCGATGCGGCGTCAGCGGTTGCAGCAGAAGCGGCGCAAGGCGAAGTGTGCCAGGCTGCCAACGATAATGGTGCCGGCCAGGTGGTTGTTTCTGGCAATAAAGCGGCGGTCGAGCGCGCGGTGGAAATCGCCAGGGCGAAAGGCGCAAAACGTGCAATGCTGTTGCCGGTATCTGCTCCGTTTCATTGCGCGCTGATGCAGCCGGCAGCCGATGTGATGGCGGAAGCGCTGGCCAAGGTATCCGTCAAGCCGCCGACGGTGCCGTTGGTCGCCAACGTGTTGGCAAAAGCGATAGACGACCCCGCAGAGATTGTGCGGTCGCTCATCGCGCAAGTCACTGGGACCGTACGCTGGCGCGAGTCAGTGGTGTACATGGCGGGTGCCGGTGTGACGAATTTCTACGAGGTTGGTGCCGGCAAGGTGCTTAGCGGACTGATTAGGCGCCTTGCGGAAGGGGTTGTCGTTACCGCGGTCGGAAGTCCAGAGGACGTTGCTGCCGTCACGGCGGGGAGGAAATGATGTTCGACTTGTCGGGCAAGGCTGCACTGGTGACCGGCGCCAGCGGAGCGATAGGCGGTGCAATCGCGCGTTCCCTGCACGCGCAGGGTGCGACGGTGGGTCTTTCCGGCACACGCAAGGAAGCGCTTGATGCTCTCGCTGCCGCGTTAGGCGATCGTGTGCATGTGTTGCCTTGTGATCTTGCCGACAAGAATGCGGTCGAAGCACTGGTGCCGAGCGCCGAAGAAAAAATGCAGAAGGTCGACATTCTGGTCGCCAATGCCGGGGTCAATCGAGACAATCTGTTCGTGCAATTGCGCGACGAGGATTGGGATCAGGTCATTGCCGTTAATCTGACGGCCACGTTCCGGCTGACCCGCGCCGCAGTGTCGCGAATGATGCGTCGCCGTTGGGGGCGTGTGATTGCGATTTCCTCGGTGGTCGGATTTACCGGTAACCCGGGACAGGGAAACTACACGGCCTCAAAGGCCGGCGTGGTCGGCATGATAAAGTCGGTTGCCGCCGAGTACGCCAAACGCAACATTACTGCCAATTGTATCGCGCCGGGTCTCATCGCGTCGGCTATGACCGAAAAGCTGAACGAGAAGCAGCGCGAGACCATTCTTTCGCGTATTCCCGCCGCCAAGCTCGGAACTCCCGAGGACGTGGCGGCGGC
>DASSIJ010000210.1:0-3156 GCA_035692045.1 Pseudolabrys sp.
AAAATCGGGCGAACTCGCCATCGCCATCGTCCCGGCAGGGACGTCTTTTCCCGCCGTTTGGCCGGATCTCGGTATTCTACTCGCTAGGCAGCAATCTCCTTCTTCGACCAGTTGAACTCGGTCCCGTCGATCCACATGCGATGCAGAATGACTGCGAGCTTGCGCGCAACCGCGACTGGCCTTGCGGAGCCCGTTGCGCTTGACGAGCTTCACGCCACAGGCCTTCACGGCGGACCATTCAGGACGCGGGTCAGCAGAACCCCGGCTGCTTCAAATGGATAACTTCGCAGCATGGCGTCACCGCATTTGGAGATTCGACCGGACCAATCGACATCCCCAGAGGCGTGGCGTCTACAGGTTAACCCAACATAAGCACCCACGCTTCTCGATCGCGCAAACCGTGCCGGATCGTCAATCGTTGCCTTGAAGGCGAGCGCGGTAATCGGACCTGATCCCACGTCATAATGCCCATCTCACTACGTTATTGAAAGACAAAGGTCTTTTGATTTGGATTTGATGATGACGGGCTTTTGCAGCACGCCCTGAAGCGCTCGATCACATGCGGATCTTCGATATCCTGTCGTTTGATTACCCAAAGTGCGCCTGCACAGTATTGCTTAGCGGGAATGACGCCGGCGCGAATCTGGCGTAGCACCGTCAGGGGGCTCAGATTGAGCATCCTAGCTGCTTCAGGCAACGTGACTTCGCCGCGCTCGGCCCATTCGCCATCCCTGTAGACCGTGATGCCGTGCGTGTTGCGGAAGCCCCGCACACGCGACTGCGTCCATCCATTCAATCGGCCTGTTCGCTTACCCGTCCGGTTGAGCATGCCGGCAATGGCTTTGTCAGGCATCAATCGCGCGCAGGCGCGGATCAATTCCACCGTCTCGGGCTCGACGGCCCACCGTGTTTGCCCCCTCCGGTTCTTTCTCACCATCAGGCGGGTATGATCGCCGCCCTGCCAATGCAACAATAAATGAATCTGGTCATCCTCGACGCAGGCTACCACCTCACGCAACACGACCCGGATGATACGCTTACGCGTGACGGCAGTGGCCGCCGGATGGTGCCAAGCAGCCTCCAGGTCAGTCCCCATTTGCAGCAGACGCTTGCGCTCCTCTGCACTCAAGGTCGCCGGCCGCTGTCGAAGC
Source organism: Pseudolabrys sp. (assembly GCA_035692045.1). Classification (GTDB taxonomy): domain Bacteria; phylum Pseudomonadota; class Alphaproteobacteria; order Rhizobiales; family Xanthobacteraceae; genus Pseudolabrys. The sequence goes on from DASSIJ010000210.1 coordinate 1,152, forward strand.
AGCGCCTCCAGTTCCTCCTCGAGTGCGCGTACGGCCGCAAGGGCGGCATTCCACCGCCGCTCGAGTTCGCCAGCGACCAGACGATTATCGGGGTCGACCGTGTCATACTGCCGGCGTGCCCTGGTTGCCTCGTATCGCGCCTGTTCGAGCGCCAACTCGATCTGGCGTTGTTTTTCGCCAGACTGGTGCTCGCATTGCGTGATCGCTTGGATGGCCGCTTCGACACCGAGCGGCTGCAGCAACCGCACAATCTCGGCTCCCACCGCCTCATCGACCCGCAAAGCGCCGAACGAGATACAGGGAGCAGCACCGGGATTGCTCCGGGTCGCGTCACAATTATAGCGGCCGACATCGCCCTTGGTGCCATTGTAGCTGACAAGCAGCCGGCGGCCGCAATGACCACAGCGTAGCAGGCCGGCGAGCAAAGCCTCCCCCTTGCGCACCGGTCCGCGCACCATCATGCCCTTACCATTAGCGTTGTCAGCGATCAGCCGTTGATTCCTTTCAAAGTCTGCCCATGACAAATAGCCCTTGTGATGGTCGACGAGCAAGACCGCCCAATCTGAGCGATCTTTGCGACGGCCGCGAACGATTCGCTTGCGGCCATTTTCGATTGTCATCCGACTTCCCGTTCGGCCAAAGGCGTAAGCACCGGCATAAACAGGGTTGGTGAGAAGATTGCTCACCGTCGTGTAGACCGGTAGCTTCCACAGCACCTGATGTCCCGAGACTTTGGGCTCGACGTACGGCAGCGCGATCTGGTCACCTCGAAGCGACAAAAACACTTGGCGGATGCTTTGCATCTCGGCAAACCGGGTGAAGACCAGCCCAATCGCCTCACGCACGCGCAGGTCAGGATCCATTTCGATTTTGTCGCGGCCCACTTTTACATAGCCAACGGCTACCGAGAAGAACAGCTCGCCCCGTCGTGCCTTCTGCTTCAGGGCTTCCATCGAACGGGCCCGCAGGAGCGATAGTTCGAGCTCGCTCATCGTCCCTTTCATGCCCAGCAATAGCCGGTCGTTTGGATGGCGTGGTTCATACGTTCCATCCTCATCGACGATCACCGTGCCGACCAAGCCGCAAAATTCGATCAGCGTGTGCCAGTCACGTCCGTTGCGCGCCAGGCGCGACGCCTCGATGGCAAACACGGCACCAACGCGGCCTTCACAGATCGCTGCAAGCAGCCTCTCGAATCCCGGACGGCTGACGCCCGAACCCGAGCGGCCGAGATCGTCATCAATGACTGTCACATCCGTCCAGCCGAGAGCACGAGCACGGTCGGCAAGGCCATATTGACGCCGTCGGCTCTCATGATTGTTGGCAAGCTGGTCGACGGTGGATTGTCGGACGTAGATGAAGGCGCCCCGCGCCAGATGATCAGGCGTGATCTTCATCGCCTGCCTCCGTCGCTGCGACGACACTGAGTATTTCTGACAAGAGCGCGCTCACCAGTGGCAATAGCTTCGTCCGCTCGGACGCTGTCATCGGTACCAGTGGCGTCTTGGGCACGAAGAGATCGGATTGGCGCTGATATCGTTGCCGATGCGTCATGCTTGTCTCCTTCACGACGGGAATCGTCGTGTAACGAGCTTAGGCAGGTATCGAGCTCGAGACGGAGCTCACGCAGATGCGCCAGCGGCAGACGTGGAATCTCCGTCACCACCATCGCCTCCGCCGAATCCTCTGTCATCCAGATCGGCAGCTGCGCCAGGGTGCCGTCGGGCTGACGGATGGTCACAGCGACATCGTTACCACGGCGATTGCGACTGGTTACGATGACCGTTTGCCCGTAACGGGGATGAAATCGGTAACGGATAATCGTCTCGCGCAACTGATAGTGAGCATTATGAAGTTGTCGCGCCGACCCCAGGCACGGTCATGAACTGGCGAACCTGCGCGTCATGACGAGCCAGTTTCATCACCTTGCGTCGACGGCAGTGCGCGCCTCCAGCAGCGGCCTGATCGCAGATATCAGCTCAGGGCGACCCTCGATCAACTCCTC
>DASSIJ010000211.1:0-9299 GCA_035692045.1 Pseudolabrys sp.
CCCGCTCGCCGGAATCGATGGTGAGCGCAGGCTTGATCGTGGCGTCGAGATAGCCCCAGTGCACCGTCTCCGGCGTGGCTCGCAGAAGTTTGGTCGTCGCGTTCGCTGTGGTGCTCACATTCATGGCAAGCCTCAACTGCCGGGGATGATCCCTGGCTCCATGCTGTAACAGTACTTCGAAATGTCGCCGGCGCGCGTGAACCATATCTGGTCGGCGTGCTTGTGCTGGATACAGTGCTTGATTGCCTGACGCAACGGCCTCAACCGGAACGGCTGCCCGAGAATGAAGCCGTGCAGTGACAGCGCAAAGACAAGCGGTTGCTTCTCCGAGGCCTCGAGCAATTCCTCGAACTGATCGACCACCATGTCCGCAAACTGGCGTCCGGTGTGGTCGCGCAACGCGAGGGTGCCGGCGTCATTGAGCTCCATCGGATAGGGAACCGACAGCAGAGGGCCTGAACGCGTTCGCATCCAGATCGGCTGATCGTCCACCGGCCAATCCAGCAAATGCGTGAAGCCGCATTCCTTGAGGAGATCGGGCGTGACGCTTGTTTCAGCGGCACCCGATCCCATCCAGCCGGTCGGCCGGACACCCACATGTTTCGTGATGACGTCGACGCATTCCTGGATGACGCGGCGTTCGTCGTCCTCCCACATGCCGCGCAGCACTTCGGCATTGGTGCGGCCGTGGCCGAGCACGTCGTCACCGCGTTGCTTGATCTTCTCGACGATCTCCGGATACTCGTAGCAGACCGCTGAGTTCAGCAGGATCGATGCCGGTAGCTTGAGCTCATCGAGAATCTCGAAGAAGCGCCAGTTGCCGACACGATTTCCGTAGTCCCGCCACCCGTAGTTGCGCGACGTCTGCGGGCCGGTCCGGTTGTGGGGGTCGATTCCGAGACCCGCCTGAAACGCAAAGTGCTCGATGTTGAGCGCGACATAGAACGCGAGTCTTTTGCCGCCCGGCCATGTGTAATGCTTCCGCTTCGTGATCGGCAGAAAATCGTATCGTTTGTGGTGAGGCAGCTTGAGCATGCGTTTCTTCCCTCGACGCTCTCCCAATTGCGGAGGGCACGCTATCGTAGTTCAAGTCACTTGATCAACGGGAAATTCCTAGAAGGTCGGCGGCGTGTTCACGAACAGGATGCGCGCCTCGCTCTTTCCGCGGTTCCGGTAGCCGTGGCCGACTTCCGACCGGAAGCAGAACGTGTCGCCGGCGGAAAGCTGATAGGCCTTGTCGCCGAGGAAAAGCTCGATGTCGCCGGTAATGACGTAGCCGACCTCTTCGCCCTCATGCGAGATCAGACCAAAGCTCGACCCGCCCGGTGCAATGACGTGGATATTGCTCTGGAGCAGGTGTCCCTTCGAGTAAGGAATCACGCGCTCCATCATGATGCCATTCCCGCGCCGGACGGGGTCCATCTCAATTCTTGATCGCTGGCCGGCCCGCGTTACAACCGGAGCGTCTTCTTCCTGCTGGGTGAAGAGTTCGCCAAGGCCTATTTTCAGCACCGCGCAGAGCTTGTGCAGCACCTGCAATGACGGCTCGATCTTGTTGTTTTCGATCTTTGAGACAAGGCTTTCAGAACAGCCGGCTGCGTCCGCGACATCCTTCAATCGCGACCCGCGCATCAACCGTGCATGGCGCAAGCGCGTCCCTATCGCATAACGCGAAAGATCCAGCACTTGCGCGCCTTCTCGTGCGTGCGGGCGTCCGTTCCTGGGATTGCTCTTGGCGCGTAGCGTCAAATGGGCGCGCCCAGAGTTCGGCGCGGTCTTTTTTCTGGGTTTCGGCATTTTTCTTCCATCGAGGTCCGGGCGGGCACGCAACAATAGCCACCTCCGGCCATGCGTTCAATTGACTTTCCTAGAGGTAAAGTTACGCTTAAAAAATGGGCACGAGCCGCGGCACCGTGTTCTGCACATCAGAGGAGTTGTCACATGTCCCGAGTCCGCCGGCATTTCCGACGCGCCGTCGCCTTGACTGCATTGCTTTTTCTCGGCCTCTCCGCATCTCACGTCAGCGCCCAGGCTCCCGAGAAAAAAGACCTCAAGGTGATGATGGACTGGATCATCCAGGGCACCCACGCTCCGTTCTTTGTCGCGCAACAGAAGGGCTATTACAAAGACGCAGGTCTCAATGTTCAGATCGACGCGGGCAAAGGCGCGACCAATGTCGCCGTCAGCGTCGCTGGCGGCGTTTACGACTTCGGCTGGGTGGACATGCCTTCGATGATCAAATTCAACGCGCAGAACCCAAGCTCGCCGCTCGTCGCCGTCTACATCAGCTTCGATGACTCTCCGCTCGCCTTCATCACGCTCAAGTCCAAGAACATCCGCAAGCCTGCCGATTTGAACGGCGCGCGCATTGCCGGCGGTCCGGGCACCGCGGTGCACGATACGGCTTCGATCCTGTTCAAGACGGCCAAGGCGGAAAACGTGAAGGTGAACTGGCTTCCGGTTCAGCCGCAACTGTTCGGCCCGATGGTCCTGCGCGGCGAGGCGGACGGCACGGGAGGCTTCATCAACTCCAACGTTCCGGCGCTGCTGGACGTCGGCATCAAACTTGAAGATATCTACGTGGTGAAATATGCCGATTTTGGCGCCAACATGTACGGGCTGACCCTCGCGACGACCAAGGCGTTCATCGAGAAAAACCCTCAAACCGTACGGGCAATGGTGAAGGCGCTCAATCGCGGCACGATCGATACCATCAAGGATCCGGCAGCAGCGCTCAAGATCATGAAAGGTGTCGACGCGATGATGAAAGAGGATATCGAGAAGGTGCGGCTCGATCTCGCGCTCAGCGTCACAGACACGAAGTGGGTCAAGCAGCATGGGTTGAGCGTCGCCCAGCCTGAACGCATCAAGTTCACGATCGACTCAGTGGCCGCCGCCTACGGCATTCCCAATCCGCCAAAGCCGGAGGACGTCTATAACGACAAGTTCCTGCCGCCGGTCGCCGAGCGCATGATCAAGTAACCGCCGCCGGCGGCGTCAGCTCGTACAGGCGGCGGCTCACCGCCGCCTGTTTTATTGGTGGACGACACCGGCGCGGTCAGGCCGCGGCGCAGTGACGCTGCCAGGCTTCGATGATATTGGCGAAGTTTGGCGGCTGCACATCGTGGTTCACGGCATCCTTTGGAATGGCGACCCAGGGCAGCGCACTCCGCGTCCAGATATGTCCGACCGGAAAGAGCCAGCTCGTATCATCGAGATTTCCGGCCTTCACGATGGTGACCTTGGTGTTCGCCCTAGGCTCATGGAACAGTCTGGTGCCGCAAGTCGCACAGATCAGGCAGTCGATCACCCGGCCACTCTCGTGCTGCCGCTCCCAAATCGCCGGCTTGCCTTCCTCGACGACAACCGCACCCCTTTCGGCGAGAAGTGAAAGACTGAACGCGCTGCCCGACTGCCGCTGACATTCGGTGCAATGGCATGCGTAAACGGCGAGTGGCGCAGACGTGATCTTGTAAACGACGCCCTTGCACTGGCAGCGGCCGGTCAAGGGCAGCTTGAAGTTTGGTTTCATGAGATTCCAGCTTTTGCGAAATGCGGTTGTCCCGACAATTGCATCAGACAATGGCAGTTTCAACAAGCGACGGCGCCCGGACATTATGATACTTGTAAGGTTGATGCTGAGGGGGGCAGATTGCTCAAGCGAAATGAACGGCGGCGACGCGCACTCATAGGGCTTGGATCAAGTTGGCAATGCGGCCGAGGCGATGTAATGCTCGGTACTTCAATTCTTTTCCGGCAAACGTGCGGCGTGACCAACCGACGGGTACAGCTATGGAGGAGTTGATCTACACCCCGGGAATTTTCGACCGGAATTCCCTTGCCGCTGCCAAGCAGGTCATTCTTACAGTACCGCGTGACATCGCGGATGAATTTTGGCAGCGGTCGACCTTTGCCACCTCCAAACTGATTTTGGAAGCCGTCCGGCCGACGCGAGACGATGTATTGCTCGACTTCGGATGTGGTATTGGCCGATTGGCAAAAGAGCTAATTGGCCATACGGGCTGCCGGATCGTCGGCGTCGATATGAGTGCCGCAATGCGCCAGCACGCTATTGGATATGTCGCTTCTGACCGCTTTTCGGTGATGTCATCTGAGGAGTTCTCGCAGCTGGCGGCGAAGGGGACCCGTATGTTTTCGGGCGCATACAGCGTCCTCGTTCTACAGCACGTACTTGAGCCCCAGATAGAACTTCGGCGTATTGCTGCAACCTGCAAGGTCGAGGCGCCACTTTTCATATACAACGCCGTCAGTCGTTGCGTGCCGAGCAACAAAGGCTGGGTCAACGACGGCCAGGACGTCGGCAGGCTTACGTCAGAGATTTTTGACTTCCTGCGCCAGTTCGAAGTGCCGCGCGACATGCTCCTCTACCCCAATCAAGGTCCTTTGCCCGGCGAAATCGAAGGGCAGTGGTTCAGACTGTTCCGAAATAAGTCTGTTGTGACCTAGCGCACGTCCAATGCGTTAATGTCCCTTAGCGTCCATGCGTATGGATGCTTAACTGCGCGTGGACATTCGGCTTCTCGAAGCCGCCGTCGGCGATCCACGCGTCGGTACTCTTGACGGCGCGGTCTATCAGCGCGCCGGTTTGCGAAAAATCATACGGTGACCCGGTGAGCGGGCAGAGCGGCGGCAGAACGAAATATTCAATGCTGCTGCCATCGAGCTCCTTCAATTCGCTCAGCATTTGTCGGGCGATCAATAACGTGAGTGCATGCAGCGCGCTTGCCACCGCGCCTGCCGGCGGCTTCGAGAGTGCGCAGGCGTAACCCGTGGGAAGTATAATGAGACGCCGGGCTCCCTGGTCGACCGCAACCTTGACCGCCGTGTCGCTGGAGACTGCGCCGTCGACGAGATAGGCATCCTCGAACCTGACAGGCGGAAATACGGCGGGAATCGCCGCGCTGGCGATGATGGCTTGCGCGGCGGATCCTTCTGACAGCACGACGGTGCTGCCGGTCAGTATGTTGGTCGCAACAATGTGAATAGGAATCTTCGCGTCTTCCAGATTGCGATAGGTGAGATTGCTCTCGATCAACATGCGCAGGCCATGCGGCTCGACGAGAAAATTACGCCTTACCAAAAAACCCAGCATTGCTGCCCAGTTCACCGGAAAAACGTCGCTCCGGCGTAATGCGCGCCAGATCGCCTCCAGGCGCTCAATGCCTTCGAGCGTGGGATTGCCGGCGTAATAGGCGCCGTTGAGCGAGCCGACGCTCGAGCCGACAACCATATCCGCGGCAATGCCGTGGGTCGCGAGTGAATGCAGCATGCCGACCTGTATGGCGCCGAAGCTGCCACCGCCGGCCAGGACCAACGCCGTTCTCAATCGAGCGTCATCGGCAGCCACGGTGAACAGCTCCTGTCATACCGCCATGCTGAGGAATTCCTGCCGGGTCAGCGGATTGTCCCGAAAGCAACCTAACATGCGGCTGGTGACCAAATCCGACTCCGGTTTATTCACTCCACGGGTGGTCATGCAATGATGTGAAGCCTTGATGATCACTCCGACGCCCTGGGGTTTGAGCACGTCGTTGATTGTATTTGCGATCTGAGCCGTCATCTTTTCCTGAATCTGCAAACGCTTGGCATAGACCTCGACGACCCGCGCAAGCTTGCTAATTCCAACCACACGGCCGTTTGGAACGTAGGCTACCCAAGCCTGGCCGATAATCGGCGCCATGTGATGTTCGCAATGGCTCTCGAAACGAATGCCGCGCAACGCAATCATTTCGTCGTAGCCCTCGATTTCCTCGAAAGTCTTTTGCAGGATCTCGACGGGATCCTGGCCGTAACCGGCAAAAAACTCTTCGTACGCACGCGCCACGCGCGAGGGAGTCTCGGCCAGACCATCACGGTCCGGGTCATCCCCGGTCCATTCGATAAGGGTTCGGATTGCAGCTTCGACCTCGGCCCGGTCTGGCCGATCCGACGGCGTGCGCAGTAATTTGACCCGTTCTAGAGCACGTACATTTGAAGTCATCGCGATACTTTCCGTAGCTAGAGTTTATCGAGCGCCTTGTTAAGGAGCCAACGGAGTAGACGCGTATTGGATGCCCGTCGGGAAGAAAGGTTCCGGACGATGGTGGCCTCGGGACGTCCGCTTTGAACGAGAGCGAACATGGCGGCGTGAACTTTGAAGTGTCCGCTTAGCCCCCCGAAAGCGGACTTTGATGCGCGGCCCACGACGGGCGTGTCGTGGAGCATCGGGCAACAAATGAAAGAAAATCGTCCGTCAATGATCATCAGCAAGCGTTATCGCTTTCGGTACGAATCCGAAGCGTCATTCTTTGGCGGTGCCTGCTGGAACATCTTCCTTGTTCGGATCACCTCGAATCGTTTTATCGGAGCCTTTCGGAGCAGATTGCATACCGGGTGGCGTTTCCCCTTGGGGGCTTGACGCAGGCGCGCCACCACCCGACCCGGTATTGATTGGTCCTGTTTTCCCTTGCGGCTGCGTGACGCTCCCGCCGGAATTGGTGGTGTTAGTCGACGGATCACTCGGGTTCGATTGGGAAAAGGCCGCTGATGCCGCCGACAAAGCGAAAGCAGTGGTTAGAGCAATCAGTCTGCGGCACATGTCGCACCTCTGAAGAAAACAACTTCAAGTCATCAATTCAGGACTTCAGGCCGACAACGCGACCGCATCCGTGCGCGCAATTTGATCGCCAGGCGATCTACAGCTTTCCGAGCAGAAGCAGGATCAACAGGACGACGATCACAAGTCCGAGTCCGCCGCCACCATAATATCCGGTGCCATAGAACGGACCGCCGCCAATACCGCTAAAACCACCGAGCAGGGCAATTACCAAAATGATCAGAATGATTGTTCCCACAGACATCGCGTTCTCCAATTTTGACCGGTCCCAGTCGCCGGCCACCGGAACTGTAAGTTCCGCAGGCCACTTTCAGTTCCACAGGCTGCCACCGCTCCCAAGTGAATTTTCTCAACCGGCGGCGCGGTATGCCGCTACTTTCGGAGGACGGCGGGGGCGGCGGCCGCCCGATCAGCGTCTTTTCTTTCTCGACGCCTTGCGCACTGGACTTCGCTTCGACCTGCGCGCCGGCTTTTTTGCCGCTTTCGTTGAGCGCTCCGGCTTGCCTTCGCCGCGCATCGACTTCAGAACCGCTTCGACGGCGGCTGCAGCCGCAGCGGTCGCTGCGGCAGTCGCTGCCCTGATGGCGATTTTTTGTATCCGAGCGGCACTTGATTTTGCCGCCCCGACAATCGTGCGTTGGGTTTTCCGAGCAAAGCTTTTTTTGGCCATGGATGTTTTCCCAGATGGGCTGAAAGCAGCAGCGCGCTTGCAAATGCCGCAATGGGTACTTTCGTTCCACCTATTTCGGCAACCTTCGACCCGTGCCGCGCGTTCTCGACTCAGCAAAAGGAGAACATTGCTATGGCAAAGAAAGAAGCCAAGAAACTCGACGAGTTATTCCACGACACGCTGAAGGACATCTACTTCGCCGAAAAGAAGATCCTCGCCACGCTCCCGAAGATGGAGAAGGCGGCGCAGGCGCCAGAGCTCAAAAGGGCCTTCGCCAAGCACAAAACCGAAACCGAGGGCCACGTAGCGAGGCTCGAAAAGGTCTTCGCGGCCATCGACAAGAAGCCGCAAGCCAAGACCTGCGATGCCATCGTCGGCATTACCGAAGAAGGCGCCGAAATCATGAAGGAATACAAGGGCTCACCCGCCCTCGACGCCGGTCTTCTCGCCGCGGCACAGGCGGTCGAGCACTATGAAATCTCACGCTACGGCACACTCAGAACCTGGGCCAACGAGCTCGGATTGAGTGGTGCGGTCGGGCTTCTGGATCAGACTCTCGCTGAAGAAAAGAAGACCGATGCGACCCTCACCGAGATCGCCGAAAGCAGCGTCAACCACCACGCGGAAGCCGCCTAACCGTCCAAAGCGTACTCCACACAAGAAGAAAGGCCCGGCCTTTGTGCCGGGCCTTTTCGTTTAATGTTGCTGGCCACTTACTCATTCCGCGCCTTTGACGGGTTTCAGGCCTTTCGCGGATCGACTCTTCCGCTGGTTGGGAGCACCTTCCCGGCATCATCGACAGCGGCTCTGACCTGGGCGTCGGTGGCTGAGAGACAAATCGCGCTCCCGCCTGTTTTCTAGAAGGATGCGCTATGTCGCAATCCCACACTTCTTATCCGAACAAAGGGCCGCAACAGCAGCCACCGTGCCCAAAATGCGGAGGCGCTATGTGGCTTGCGCGCATCGAGCCAACCGACAAGCCCGACTACGATCAACGGACGTTTGAATGTCCGCAATGCGAACATTCCGAAACAATGATGATCAAGTTCATTTAGGACCATTGCCGGAGGCGGACAGATGTTCACTGCAATTCTCAGCCAAGACCCAATCCCGATGATCCTTTACCAACCAGCTATTCGGCACTCTGATTCCACGAAACAACCAACCTGCTCTAAATGCGGATCAGCGACACAGCTATTTGGAATTGAAACTGCAGCCCGCCCTGGCTACGAGCTGCTTACTTTCGTATGCCCTGAGTGCGAACACATTGAAACCGCGGTCAGGAAAGTCGCCTAGGCCGCCTCAGTTGACGGCTTGAACATCGCAAGACGTCAGGACATTCGTGAGCGAGAGCGGATATCGCCGCTTCGCTATTCGGCAGCGATGTTGGTGCGATCGAGAGCGGACTGGATAATCAGACCAGCCGCATCTGCGGCAAATGTCATCAATGCCACATCCCAGGCGGTTTCCTCGCGGGGCTGCCTGTAGGCAAGGACGAACGTGGCATAAGGCATGCCTCCACGAAGATAGACCGGTCGCGATTGCAGCGAGCGGATACCGTAATCGAGACACAGGCGCTGCCACTGTGGGTCGAAGCGCTTCTCTTCCGCAATGTCGGGACAGGTAATGATCTCGCCGTGCGCGACGGCCCGCACGCAGCTGCCAAAGTCAGACGGCGTTAATGGGATTGCCGCAATCGCAGCGGCAAACTGGGGTAGTTGTGGAAAGACGGCGCGTTCGAGAAGAGTCCGGGAGGAGTTGCAAATCGTCAGACCAGCGATCGAACCGGGGACCAGTGCCTCGACACGGTCGCAAAGAGAAATAAGATTATCATCCAATGACGCCTGGCGACTTTGCAGAGAATGATTGAGCCAAGGATTGGCACCAGGCGCGGTCATCACAAGCCCCCCACTACACCCAAGTCGCCGCGGCCGTTCGTCAGCGCGATTCAATCGGGCCGTCTAAGTCTGCAAGAGATTGCTCACAGAGTTTAAGAGTATCGCGTTCGCCTGC
>DASSIJ010000212.1:0-2951 GCA_035692045.1 Pseudolabrys sp.
GAGCAGCCGGACTCCCAGCCTCTCCTCGATCTCCCGGATGCTGTGGCTGAGCGAGCCTTTCGAGACGCCCAATTGTGCCGCGGCCTTTGTGAAACTGCCGTGCTCCGCGACGGCGATGAAAGCGCTGAGCTCGGCGAAACAAGATCTTCGCATTGTTTAGTCCCGAACAACGGGCCTTTCGGAAGTTGACGGATTGGCGCTGGTACCGGACGGAGGGGAAAGCAGTGTCCATGCCGTATGCAACCCATATGGATGCCAATGCGGGCTTCATCCATGACCGTACCGCATAGGAGTTATTCACCGCTTGCGCGACATGCCGCTTTTTGGTGCCGGGTTCCGGCCTTTGTTCTGTATTCGGCAACAGTCCATTTAAAAAATCACCGATAAAAGAATCGCGGGCGACGGACTACGTCTTCGTCCGAGGCGCCAAGAGCATCGTGTCCTTGCGCGCTTCGTGACTAGGAGAAAGATGATGTTACGGTCCAACAAAGCAAAATTCGCCATCATTGCTGCGCTCGCGCTGACGCGCCTGGCGGCAACACCTGCGTTCGGCCAGTCGTTCAGCGCAGGTTACGGCACCGGTAACGTGTTGCCATTCAACAGCACCGTCGCCGCTCCCGCAGTTGCGTCTCATCACGCAAGTGCGCACGCCGCTCGACGGAACGGCGTGAATTCGTTCGCGATGGAGCCGCGCCAGCAGTTACAACTTAATGCCGACAGCCCGGCAGCGACGGGTGGCGGCAGCATCGGCTACAATGAGAACCTCTACAACTATTGAAACTGACCGAGCCGATGAGAAAACGGGGCGAGTTGGCTCGCCCTTTTTTCTTGTTCTGAGGGCAACTGGGCAGAAGTCACCGAGCCCGGGCATCCTCCTCCCGCAGCTTGAACCGCTGCAGCTTCCCCGTCGCCGTGCGGGGCAGGTTGCTGCGCAGCTCGATCCAGCGCGGGAACTTCCATGGCCCCGCCTTATCCTTCACGTGAACCTTAAGTGTCTCCAGCAATAGGTCATCGGCTTTAAAGCCGTTCCTCAACACGATGAAAGCCTTCGGCTTGATCAGTCCATCGGCATCTTCCTTGCCGATGACCGCGGCCTCCAGCACCGCTTCGTGCGAGACCAGCGCGGCCTCGACATCGAAGGGCGACACCCACATGCCGCTCACCTTGAACATGTCGTCGGTCCGCCCGCAGTAATAGTAGTAGCCCTCGGCATCGCGCCGGTACTTGTCGCCGGTGTGGGTCCACTCGCCGGCAAACGTGCGACGGCTCTTCTCGCGCTGATTCCAGTAGCCTTCCCCGGCTGACGGCCCGCGGACTATCAGTTCGCCGATCTCGTCGGTGCCGAGGCCGCGTCCATTTTCGTCGACAATCCGCGTGTCGTAGCCCGGCACCGGTTTTCCCGTTGAGCCGTAGCGGATGTCGGTCGGGCGGTTACTCAGGAAGGTGTTGAGCATTTCGGTTGAACCGAGCCCGTCGAGCACGTCGACACCGACCGTGTCACGCCAGCGTTTGCCGATATGCGCAGGCAGGGCTTCGCCCGCCGAGACGCAGATGCGCAGCCGGTCGGAACCGGCGCCCTTGCAGATCTCGTGGTGCGAGAGCAACGCTGTGTAAAGCGAAGGAACGCCGTAGAAAATCGTCGGCCGATGCCTGCGCATTGTCTCGAATACACCCTCCGGCGAAGGACGGTGCGGCCACAGCGCGGCAGTGGCGCCGACCGACAGCGGGAAGCTCATGGCATTTCCGAGCCCATACGCGAAGAACAGCTTGGAGGCGGAATGCACGACATCATTTTCGTGAATGCCGAGAATGCCCTGGCCGAACAGTTTCGCGGTCGCCATGAGATTGGAGTGGACGTGCTTGACGCCCTTGGGATCGCCAGTCGAACCCGAGGTGTACATCCAGAACGCGACTTCGTCGGACAAGGTGTCGGCGGTGAAAGGTGAAGTGTCAGCCTTCGCGATGATGTCCTCGAAATGATGCACGATCCCTCGGCCGTCATGCCGGGACAAGCCCGGCCATGACGAGGGAGTTTCCCCAACAACGATGACGATCGGCCGCCGCGGCAGTGTTTCGAGCACCGGCCGCATCATGTCCGCGAGCGCGGCATCGACGACCAGCGCCGTCGCGCGGCAATCGTTGAGGATGTAGGCGTATTGCGGGTGAGGGAGGTAGGTGTTGAGTGGAATCGCGATAGCGCCTGCGCGGATGGTGCCCCAGAACGCCACCGGGTAGTCGACCGTGTCGTTCAGAAGAAGCGCGACGCGCTGCTCGTGCTCCACGCCGAGTTCGCGCAAGGCGTTGGCAAAGCGGATGCTGCGTGCCTGCAGACCATCATAGGTGAGCGAGCGCTCCGGGTCGATGAATGCGATCTTGTTGCCAAGGCCGCGCGCGACATTGGCGTCGACAAAATCGGTGACGGCGTTGTAAGGGCGGCGCAGTTCGTTCAGCACGCGGCCCCCCGGTCCCGTCAGCTTTCGAACAATCGTGTGAGGAGGCGCTGCGCCAGGACACCGGCGACACGCCGGCGGTAGTGGCCCGGCGTAAACGTCGTCTTCATCGGCATGATCTGGTCGCGCACCAGCGCGTCGAGACCCTTGGTGACACGCTCGTCGAGCGGTCCGCCGCAGAGTTCTTTGGTGCCGGCGAGCAGCACCGGGCGCGGATTGGTGCCGGTGAAACCGACGCGCAGGTCGGAGAGTTTCCCGCCTTCTTTGCTCAGTGCGACGGCAACGCCCGCGACCGGGTATTCGATCGAGCGACGGATACGGATCTTGTCGTAGGCCGAACGCAAGCCCGGTGTGCTTTTCGCGCGCACCGCGGTGACGACCTCACCCGGGCGCAGCGACAGATAGAACTTGCCGTCACCTTGCGTCTCGGTGATCGGCACGTCCTGGCGCGCGAAGCCGATGTAGAGTTTTTCGAGCGGGATCGTGCGCCTGCCGGCCGGG
>DASSIJ010000213.1:0-3155 GCA_035692045.1 Pseudolabrys sp.
AATCGGCGACAAGGTGCTGATCGAGGGTACCGGTGCCTACACGGCGACCTACTCGTCGGTCGCGTTCAACGGCTTCTCGCCGCTGAAGACCTATCACATCTGACATCGCCGGGAGCCGGCTCGCCGGCTCCCCTCATCCGCACAAATAACGCCCTCGCAGCGCGCGCTCGGTCGCGCGCCGGGGCGGGAGCAGACTGAGATGATCTCGATCAGAAAAGAACGTCCTCCTGACATCGCGGCGCGCGAAGCGCTGCTCGACGAGGCCTTCGGCAGCCTCCGCTGGCGCAAGAGCTCGCAACGCCTGCGGGATGGGCGGTCGCCGGCCGATGGCCTTGCTTTCGTCGCAACCGAGGGCAAGCGGGTCATTGGCTCGGCCCGCCTGTGGACCATCGCGTGCGGCACGGGGCATTCGGCTTTGCTTCTGGGGCCGGTGGCCGTTGCCTCCGATTGCCGCAATCGCGGTATCGGCGCGGCATTGATCAATCACGCGCTCAATACGGCCCGGCGGCGCGGTCACCGCGCGATCGTCCTCGTCGGCGACGCGCCCTACTACGGCCGTTTCGGCTTCTCGACGGAAAAAACCGGCGCGTTGCGCATGCCCGGTCCGTTCGAGCGCCACCGCCTGCTCGCCCTCGAGCTCGTCCCCGGCGCGCTCAAAGGCGCCCGCGGGCTGTTGCGCGCACCCAGCCGGCCGGCTTCGCAGGCGGATCTCGCCGCATCCGCCGCATAACTCTGGCATAATGTCGTGGACGCCGGGCCGCTTTCGCCCGGCGTCTATTCCGTTCGCGCTTCGCCGCGGTTATGACCAGTTTTCCCGGAGATATTGATAATGCCCAAATGGCCAGTGCACGCCCGCGTCGACGGACCCATCGTAATGATCGGCTTTGGCTCGATCGGCAAAGGCACGCTGCCGCTGATCGAGCGCCATTTCAGCTACGACAAGAAGCGCTTCATCGTCATCGATCCCGAAGACAAGGACCGCAAACTGCTGGATTCGCGCGGCATCCGCTTCATCCATCAGGCAGTGACCAAGGATAACTACCGACACCTGCTCACGCCGCTGCTCACCGCCGGCGGGGGCCAGGGCTTTTGCGTGAACGTATCGGTCGATACCTCGTCGCTCGACATTATGGAGCTGTGCCGGGAAATCGGCGCTCTTTACATCGACACCGTGGTCGAGCCCTGGAAGGGCTTTTATTTTGACCCCAAGCTCGGTCCGGAAGCACGGTCGAATTATGCGCTGCGTGAAACGATTCTTACAGCCCGCCGCAAACGGCCGGGCGGCCCCACCGCGGTGTCGTGCTGCGGCGCCAATCCCGGCATGGTCTCCTGGTTCGTCAAGCAGGCGCTGCTCAACATCGCCGGCGACACGGGATTGAAATTCAAGGAGCCAAAGACACGCGAGGAGTGGGCGCGGCTTGCCAGGAAGGCAGGCATCAAAGGCATCCATATCGCCGAGCGGGACACGCAGCGCGCCAAGCAACCGAAGCCGATGAACGTGTTCGTCAACACGTGGTCGGTCGAGGGCTTCGTCTCCGAAGGCCTGCAGCCGGCGGAGCTCGGGTGGGGTACGCACGAAAAGTGGCTGCCGGCGAACGCCCGCAGGCACAAAACGGGCTGCGGCGCAGCGATCTATCTCTTGCAGCCAGGCGCCAATACGCGCGTGCGCTCATGGACACCGACCGCGCAAGCCCAATACGGCTTCCTGGTCACTCACAATGAATCGATCTCCATTGCCGACTACTTCACACTCCGACAGGGCCGCAAAACCATCTACCGGCCGACCTGCCACTACGCGTACCATCCCTGCAATGACGCGGTGCTGTCACTACACGAAGTGTTCGGCCGTGCTGGTGCGCCGCAGGAAGACGTCCATATTCTCGACGAGCATGAAATCGCCGACGGGATCGACGAACTCGGCGTGCTGCTCTACGGCCACAAGAAGAATGCCTATTGGTACGGGTCGCAGCTCTCGATCGACGAGACCCGCGAAGTTGCGCCGTACCAGAATGCGACGGGCCTGCAGGTGACCTCAGCTGTGCTCGCCGGCATGGTGTGGGCGCTCGAGAACCCGAAGGCGGGCATCGTCGAGACCGATGAAATGGATTTTCGCCGCTGTCTCGAGGTGCAGATGCCTTATCTCGGCCCGGTGATCGGCACCTACACCGACTGGACGCCACTGACCGGGCGGCCGGGCCTCTTCCCGGAAGACATCGACAAGCGCGATCCGTGGCAGTTCAGGAACGTGTTGAACCACTGACCGCGCGAAGACGAACCCATCTCGTGCAACGGGCGGCCAATGAGGCCGCACAATGCCGTTGTAATTATTGGTGTTTTTTGGCGTTTTATTTGAACGACCCCCGGATTTATCCCCACGAAACCGGCGGGATCGGGCCATCCCCAAATCCCTCCACAACGCGTGCCCTTGCGCATGCTTGTGGCAGTCCGCTGGGCAAAATCGGTCGGGCGTGGGGCAAGCGATGTCCACTTTGTGCCAAGGCAGACGATCGCTAATTGAAATCCTGAAACAAAGAAGGCCCGCCTCGCGTTGTTTTAAAAGGAGGCACCGAGGCTGGGTCCGTTCATGAGCAATGGTAATTGCGTAGGTCATATTGAAAGTGAAAAAAACGTTATTCGGAGTGACGCTGGTCGCTGTAGTGGCTGCCGGAAGGGTGGCCGCGGAAATGGTACAGCGTGTGAGCGAGCTGAGGTTTTCGAGTTCGGCTGGTGACATTTCGGTTCAAACGGCCGCTAGTGGCTTGGTGCAGCCTTGGTCGCTCGCATTTTTGCCCGATGGACGCATGTTGGTGACCGAGCGGCCCGGCCGTATGCGCATTGTCTCACGCAATGGCCAGTTGTCCCCGCCCCTCGGAAATGTGCCGCGAGTGTACGCGTCTGGACAAGGAGGTCTGCTTGACGTGATCCTCGACCGTGATTTCGCGCAGAACCGCACAATTTATTTTTCCTATGCTGAGCCATTCAATGGCGGCGGTCGCACCGCGCTCGCACGTGCACGGCTCGAAGACGATGAGGCGCCACCGCTTGCCGACGTGAAGGTTATTTACCGGCAGCATGGCCCGGCTTCGCGCGGCAATCACTTCGGCAGTCGTATCGTGCAGGCGAGCGATGGCAATCTCTTTGTCACCAATGGTGAG
>DASSIJ010000214.1:0-5285 GCA_035692045.1 Pseudolabrys sp.
ATGCGAAAGACACTCTGCTCATCGACATGGATGCACTCGCCAGGCAGAGCGGCTCGATCATCAACGCGGTGATGCTTGGCGCCATCGCCGGTTGCGGGCGGCTGCCGCTCAAGCGCGAACAGTACGAGGCCGCAATCCGCGACGACGGCAAATCGCTCGACAACAACCTGCGCGGCTTCCGTGCCGGATATGACGCGGCGCACGCCAAGGTACAGGCGGCACGCGCCGTCGAAAAAAGGAAAAAAGCCGCACCGACACCGGCGTTGGTCGAGCACGAAGTGGCACGCACCTTTCCTGCGATCGCACAGGTCAACGGGCTCGAAGGCGTGCGGCGCCTGATCCACTATCAGAGCGTTCCCTATGCCTGGCTTTATCTCAGCCGCCTGCGGCCGATGATCGAGGCCGACCAACTCACGGGCGCACAAGGCAGGCTTCTGAAAGAAGTCGCTCGTCACCTCGCGGTGCGTATGTCCTACGAGGATGTCGTGCGTGTCGCACAGGCGAAGATCGCGCCCGCGCGCATGCAACGCATCGCGCAGGAGGAGTTGCGCGTGAATGGCGAGCCGTTCTCGGTGCACGATTTCCTCAAGCCCGGCATCGAAGAGCTGTGCCAACTGTTGCCGCCATTCATGGCGCGGCGGATCCTGCGGCTGGCCGAGCGCAAGGGCTGGCTCGGCCGCGTCTATTTCGGCATGGAGATCAACTCCACCTCGATCAGCGGCTATTTGCGGTTTTTGATGCTCGCCAAATTGCGGCGGCTGCGCCCCTATGGCCACCGCTTCAAACAGGAACAACAGCAGATCGACAGCTGGCTCGCGCTGGTGCGCGAAGGTGCGCGGCATTCGGCCGAGCTTGCCATCGAGATCGCCGAGTGCGCGCGATTGATCAAAGGCTACGGCGACACGCATGCGCGCGGCCTCGCCAACTACCGCACGATCGAGGACCGTGTCATCCGCCCTGCCCTCGCGGGCCAAATCCCGGCGGCGCAGGCGGCCGACGCCGTGGCCAATGCACGGACGGCCGCCCTTCTCGATCCGGACGGCGAAGGCCTCGCCCGGTGCCTCGCCGAAATCAGCGGTCAGACGGCGCTCCGCGTGGCAGCAGAATAGCGGCGCTCTCTGCAATGGGTGGGCATAGCCGTCCAAAGGACAGCGCGCATGACAAGACAGGTCTCTCATTTGTCATGCCCGGCGCATGCGGGGCATCCAGTAACCACTGCGCGCGAGGTGTGTACTGGGTCCCCGCCTTCGCGGGGACGACAACAGGAGTTATAAGCCTCCGCCTCTCAATGCCATGACAGGCAGGGCTCCGGAAAGACAAGCATAGCTGTGCTCCGCCGCAGTCCGTTGTCACCCCCGGCCACGTCGGTTATGACTGCGCGCCAATAAAACAGCGTCCGCTTCTCATCCAGCCGGACGATCAAAAGACGTTCAAGGGATAGCCGGGGGACGAAACGCCATGGTGGCGGCACCGACAGGACAACGGCCAACGATCGCCGCCGAAGCCTTTCTGCGCGCGCTTGCCGACCACGGCATCGACTATTTCTTCGCCAATCCCGGCACGGACTTTCCGCCGATCGTGGAAGCCTTCAGCCGCGCCAAGAAGACGAATGCCAAGGTGCCAAAGCCAATTCTGGTGCCGCACGAGAACCTCGCGGTCTCCATGGCGCATGGCGCCTACCTGATGAATGGCCGCCCTCAGGCCGTCATGGTGCATGTCAATGTCGGCACCGCCAACACCATCAATAATCTCACGAACCTTTCGCGCGACCGTGTGCCGCTCATTCTGGCTGCGGGCCGCACGCCGATCACCGAAAAAGGAAGCTTCGGTTCGCGCACGCGCCCGATTCACTGGGCGCAGGAAATGTTCGACCAGGCCGGCATGGTGCGCGAAATGGTGAAGTGGGACTACGAGCTGCGCGTTCCGGCCCAGGTCGGTGACGTTGTATCGCGCGCGGTCGAAGTCGCGATGGCTGGTCCACGCGGACCGGTTTACATCGTCCTGCCGCGCGAGCCATTGTCGGCGCCGGTTCCGGAGCCAATCGGTCCGCTGAAGCCGCGGCCGCAGGCGGCGGCTCCGCACGCCGATCCGCGTTCGGTGGCGCAGCTTGCCGACTGGATCGCGGGCGCCGAGCGGCCGCTCATCATTGTTTCCACTTTGCCCGCCAATGCGCCCGCGGTGCTAGGCCAGCTGGCCGAGCGCGCGGCAATCCCGGTCGTCGTCAGTAACCCGCGCACGGTGTGTCTGCCGTCAAGCCACGCGATGCATTTCGGCTTCGAGCCCGGCGCGTTGCTGGCCGACGCCGACCTTGTCATCGTCATCGACGCCGATGCGCCCTGGATCCCGAGCCTGCAGAATCCGCCCGCGGGATGCCACGTCGCCCACATCGGCGAGGAACCGTTCTTCGTGCGCTACCCGATGCGCAGCTTCCCGAGCGATCTGGCGATTCAGGCCGGCACCGTCAACACGCTGACCGCGCTTACCAGCGCGATCGGATCGCGACTGCAGATGGCGGAGGCACGCATCGCTGCCCGTCGCGCACGCCTGACAGAGCGGATGCGCACACGGCGCGCGCAGCTTGCGAAGGATTCCGCCGCCGGGCAAACGATCTCGCCGGAATATCTGTCGCGGTGCATCGGCGAAGCCGTCGGTCCCGACGCGGTGATCTTCAACGAATATTCGCTGCGCGCTGCGCAAATCCAGCGCGACAAGCCCGACACGCTGTTCGCTCTCGGTCCGGCCGGCGGGCTCGGCTGGGGCTTTGGCGCCGCACTCGGCGCCAAGCTCGCCGCTCCGGAAAAATTCATCGTCGCCACGCTCGGTGACGGCGCGTACATGTTCGCCAATCCGATGGTCGGACATTGGGTGTCGGCGGTACACAACCTGCCGATCCTCACCATTCTGTTCAATAACAGCCGTTACGGCGCCGTGCGGAATGCCACGATGTCGATGTTCAAGGATGGCGCCGCGGGCGAGGACGATGGCCGCATGCTCGCCGATCTCGATCCGTCGCCGCCGTACGAGGAGATGGCGCGGGCGCAAGGCGCCCATGCCGAGCGCGTGGAAAAACCTGCCGACCTGCCGGATGCGCTGGCGCGCGCCCGTACCGTTGTCGTCAACGAACGCAAGCAGGCGCTGCTCAATGTAATTACGCCATACTGAACCGGTAACCCGCCCCAGACCAATCGACGAGTCACGGAGGAATTCATGCGTATCGACGCCTATACCCACTTCATTCCGGAGAAATATTTCAACAAGATCGTCGAGAGCGGGCACGCCGACATCGGCAAGCGGGTACGCGAAATTCCCTGCATTCACGACCTCGATATCCGCCGCAAGATCGTCGACAGTTTCAAGGACTATGCGCAGATCATTTCGTACCCGATGCCGCCGCTGGAGGTCATGACCAAGGGCGACGGCAAGCTGACCGAGGAATACACGCAACTGGTGAATGACGGATTCGCCGAGATTTGCGCGAAATATCCCGATCAATTTCCCGGCTGGGTCGCGCAGGCGGCGCTGATCGCACCGGACGGCGGCGTGCGCGAGGCCGAGCGCGCGCTGAAGAACGGCGCATTGGGTGTGCAGATCTACACCAACATCGCCGGCAAGCCGCTTGACGATCCGGCGTTCGAGCCGTTTTTCGCGGCCATGAACCGGCTCAACAAGCCTGTCTGGATGCATCCGGCCCGCGCCGCCAATTTCCCGGACTATTTGTCCGAGAAGAAATCGAAATACGAGATCTGGTGGACCTTCGGGTGGTCCTACGAAACCGCCGCGGCCATGGCGCGGCTGGTGTTCTCCGGGATCATGGACAAATACCCGAACCTGAAGATCATCACCCACCATTTCGGCGGCATCGTGCCGATGCTGGAAGGGCGCATCGGTCCGGGCTGGGATCAGCTCGGCGCGCGCACCTCGGACGAAGATCTCAGCCTCATTCTGAAAAAGCTGAAGAAGCGTCCGCTCGATTATTTCAAGCATTCATTCTACGCGGACACCGCTGTGTTCGGCGGCGAGCCGGCAACCCATGCCGGGCTTGCCTTCTACGATCCCGACAAGATCGTGTTCGCGTCCGACTGCCCGTTCGATCCCGAGAAAGGCACCATGTACACGCGCGAAACGCTGCGCATCATTGATGGCATCGATATGCCGAAAGCCGACAAGGAGAAGATCTGGCACGGCAATCTCGAGGCGATCACCGGCGTGAAGTTCAAGAGCTGATCGGCGCGAAAAGAAACGGGAACCCGGCCCTCGTTCCATCCGCTCGTCCCCGCGAAAGCGGGCACCCACTCAAGTGTTAGCTGGATTCCCGCTTTCGCGGGAATGAGCGGGATGATGCGTTGCCGTGCTCGGCACAGACGGTCGTCCCTGAAATCGGCTCACACCGATCAACCGTCATGGCCGGGCTTGTCGCACAAGTCAGGTTTACCCGACTTGTGCCTCATCATTTAATTCGCAAGTCGGGCGGGCCCGACTTGCGGTGCCATCCACGTCTTTGGCGATGCGAGGCCGTTAAGACGTGGATGCCCGCGACAAGCGCGGGCATGACGACGGACAGGCGCCGACGCATCACTCGTCATGGCCGGGCTCGTCCCGGCCATCCACGTCTTACTGTTCCTGGGTATGTCTCAAGTGAGAGAGTCAAACAGGTCCCGCCAATCGGGATTCTGCGCGTGAACGAGGCGCACCTTCCATGCACGCGGCCAGTGCTTGATCGTCTTTTCACGCTGAATGGCGGTGCGAACATCGTCATGCAGTTCAAAGTAGACGAGTTGCTTCAAGCCATGGCGCTTCGTGAAGCCAGGCAGCAAGCCGTTGCGATGTTCATGACAACGGCGGACGAGGTCGCTGGTTACGCCGATGTAAGGTGTACCATTGCGACGATTGGTCATTATGTAGACGAAGCCCACCATCCATCATCCGTATCAACAAGACGTGGATGCCCGGCATAAAGCCGGGCATGACGGAGGACAGGCCTTACCTAGCGCCCGAACGGATCAAATTTCCATCCCAGTGCGCCGCGGACTGTCTGGCCGGTCAATGAGACACGGTAGCGGTCGCCCTGGGTGCCCACGTAATCTTTATGACCGAAGTCGTCGTAGAAATACTCGACACGGGCAAAGAGGTTGCGTGTGAAGGCCCATTCGACGCCGCCGCCGACCGACCAGCCGTAGTATTTGCCGCCGCTGGTGTCCGTCACGAAGGTGGTGGTGATCGTGCCTTCGTGGAAGCTCAGATCGGCCACCGCGAAACCGCCGGCGACGAAAAAATGCCAGTTGTCG
>DASSIJ010000215.1:0-13346 GCA_035692045.1 Pseudolabrys sp.
GAGAAGCTCGGCAAAGAAACGATCATGGCTTTGATGAAGGCGGTGGATGAGTACATTCCGCAGCCTGAGCGGCCGAAAGACCAGCCGTTCCTGATGCCGGTAGAAGACGTGTTCTCGATTTCCGGCCGCGGCACTGTGTGCACCGGCCGCATCGAGCGCGGCATCATCAAGGTCGGCGAGGAAGTCGAGATCGTCGGCATCAAGCCGACGACCAAGACGGTCGTCACCGGCGTCGAGATGTTCCGCAAGCTGCTCGATCAGGGCGAGGCCGGCGACAATGTCGGCTGCCTGCTGCGCGGCACCAAGCGCGAGGAAGTCGAGCGCGGTCAGGTGCTGTGCAAGCCCGGCTCCGTCAAGCCGCACACCAAGTTCAAGGCGGAAGCCTACATCCTCACCAAGGAAGAGGGCGGCCGTCATACCCCGTTCTTCACGAACTACCGTCCGCAGTTCTATTTCCGCACCACCGACGTGACCGGCGTGGTGCACCTGCCGCAGGGCACGGAAATGGTGATGCCGGGCGACAACGTGGCGATGGAAGTGCACCTGATCGTGCCGATCGCCATGGAAGAGAAACTGCGCTTCGCCATTCGCGAGGGCGGCCGTACCGTCGGCGCCGGCGTGGTGGCGAGCATCATCGAGTGATGAATTCGGGCGTGATGGCCGGGCCAATCCCGGCCATCCGCATCACATAGGTTAGGCATTCCGTGGTTGCCCGTCTGACGGGCGGGCACGACGGACGAGAGAAACGACAATGAACGGCCAGAATATCCGGATCCGGCTCAAGGCGTTCGATCACCGCATCCTCGATGCGTCGACGCGCGAGATCGTGAATACGGCCAAGCGCACTGGTGCGCAGGTCCGTGGCCCGATTCCGCTGCCGACGAGAATCGAGAAATTCACGGTGAACCGCTCGCCGCACGTCGACAAGAAGAGCCGCGAACAGTTCGAGATGCGCACGCACAAGCGCCTCTTGGACATCGTCGATCCAACGCCGCAAACGGTGGACGCGCTGATGAAGCTCGACCTCGCTGCCGGCGTTGACGTCGAGATCAAACTGTAAGGCCGGGATGGGATTAGCAATGCGTTCGGGCGTGGTTGCGCAGAAGGTCGGAATGACACGGGTGTTCACCGAAGCCGGTGAGCACGTGCCGGTCACGGTGCTGCGTCTTGCGCAGTGCCAGGTGGTCGCTCACCGTACCAAAGACAAGAATGGCTATGTGGCGCTGCAACTCGGCTCGGGCGCGCGCCGCGCCAACAATATGAGCAAGGCCGATCGCGGCTATTTCGGCAAGCAGAACGTGGAGCCCAGGCGCAAGCTCGCCGAATTTCGCGTGACCGAAGATGCCTTGATCCCGGTCGGCGCCGAAATCACGGCCGATCATTTCATTCCGGGCCAGTTCGTCGATGTCTGCGGCATCACGATCGGCAAGGGCTTTGCCGGCGGTATGAAGCGCTGGAATTTTGCGGGGCTGCGTGCTTCGCACGGCGTGTCGATCTCGCATCGCTCGATCGGTGGCACCGGCGGCCGTCAGGACCCGGGCAAGACCTTCAAGAACAAGAAAATGCCTGGCCACCTCGGTGTCGAACGCGTCACCACACTCAATCTCAAGGTTGTGCAGACGGACGTTGAGCGCGGTCTCATTCTGGTCGCGGGCGCAGTGCCCGGATCAAAGAGCGGTTGGGTGACGGTCCGCGACGCAGTGAAGAAAAAACTGCCCAAGGAAGCGCCGAAGCCCGGCAAGTTCCGCGTGAGCGAAGCGGCCGAAGCAAAAACTGAGTCGGAGCAGGCCAAGCCGGCGTCCGATCAGGCATCCAGTGCGGAGCAGGCGGCCGTGCAAGCATCTGCCGCCGCCGAGCAAGCAGCAAAAGCTGCAACGCAGGCTGCAAAGGCCGCTGATCAGGCCGCCAAGGCTGCCGACAAGGCCGCGTCCGCTGCGAAGAAGAAGGAGGGCGAGTGATGGAGCTCAAGATCGTCGCCCTCGACGGCAAGGAGGCCGGCAAGGCCACGTTGTCGGACACAATCTTTGGCCTCGAGCCGCGTACCGACATCATCCAGCGCTGTGTCAATTGGCAACTCGCCAAACGTCAGCGCGGCACGCACAAGACAAAAGGCCGCGCTGAGATCTGGCGCACCGGCAAGAAGATGTACGCGCAAAAGGGGACCGGCGGTGCGCGTCACGGCTCCGCGCGCGTGCCTCAATTCCGCGGCGGTGGCCGTGCGTTCGGCCCAGTGGTGCGCAGCCACGCTATCGATCTGCCGAAAAAGGTACGCGCGCTCGCGCTCAAGCACGCACTGTCGTCGAAGGCCAAGGACGGCGGCATCATCGTGATCGAGAAGGCAACGGCGAAAGACGCCAAGACCAGCGGACTCGCAAAGCAATTCGGCAAGCTCGGCCTCGAAAATGCGCTGATCATCGACGGCACGGAGATCGACGCCAACTTCCGCAATGCGGCGCGCAACATTCCGAATATCGATGTCCTGCCGGTTCAGGGCATCAACGTGTATGACATCTTGCGGCGCAAGACCCTGGTGCTGACCAAGGCCGCGCTCGATGCACTGGAGGCGCGATTCAAATGAGCACCAGCGATCCGCGCCACTACGACGTCATTATCGCCCCGGTGATCACCGAAAAAGCGACGATGGCATCCGAGTACAACAAGGTCATGTTCAAGGTGGCCATCCACGCCACCAAGCCGCAGATCAAGGAAGCGGTTGAGAAGCTGTTCGACGTCAAGGTGAAAAGCGTCAACACGCTCACGCGGCCGGGGAAGCGAAAAGTGTTCCGCAACAGGATCGGGCAACAGTCCGACGTGAAGCGCGCGATCGTGACGCTCGAAGAGGGTCACCGGATCGATGTGACCACGGGATTGTAAGGGAGCGTTGCGATGGCTTTGAAAACCTACAATCCGACTACTCCGGGCCAGCGCCAGCTGGTCAACATCGACCGTTCGTCGCTATACAAGGGCGCGCCGGTGAAGTCGTTGACCGAAGGACAGAATTCGACGGGCGGCCGAAACAACCACGGCCGCATCACCTCGCGTTTCCGCGGCGGCGGCCACAAGCAGGCATATCGCCGGATCGATTTCCGCCGGACGAAATTTGACATGCCCGCGACCGTTGAGCGGCTGGAATACGATCCGAACCGCACGGCCTTCATCGCGCTCATCAAGTACGAGGACGGCGAGCTCTCCTACATCCTGGCGCCGCAGCGCCTTGCACCGGGCGATAGCGTGATTGCTTCCGAGCATGCGGACGTGAAGCCGGGGAATGCGATGCCGATCGCGAATATTCCGGTCGGCACCATCGTGCACAATGTCGAGACAAAGATCGGCAAGGGCGGTCAGATCGCGCGCTCGGCCGGCACGTATGTCCAGATCGTGGGACGCGACCAGGATTACGTCATCCTGCGTCTGAGCACGACCGAGCAGCGCATTGTGCACGGCCGCTGCATGGCGACGGTCGGCGCGGTGTCCAATCCGGACAACATGAACACGACGATCGGCAAGGCCGGTCGCCAGCGCTGGAAGGGGCGCATGCCGCACAACCGCGGCATCACCATGAATCCAGTCGACCACCCGCATGGCGGCCGCACCAAGGGCGGCAAGCATTGGGTCACGCCGTGGGGCTTCCCGACCAAGGGGAAGAAGACCCGCAAGAACAAGCGCACCGAACGCTTCATCGTTGCGAGCCGGCACGATCGCAAGAAGAAGCAGCAGTAAGGACAGAAGCTATGACGCGTTCAGTTTGGAAAGGTCCTTTTGTCGATGGTTATCTGCTGCGCAAGGCAGAGGCCTCCCGCTCTTCGGGCCGCCACGAAATGATCAGGATATGGAGCCGGCGTTCGACCATTTTGCCGCAGTTCGTGGGGCTGAATTTCGGCGTCTATAACGGCCAGAAGCACATTCCGGTGCTCGTGAACGAAGAAATGGTCGGTCACAAGTTCGGCGAGTTTGCGCCGACCCGGATGTTCTACGGCCATTCTTCCGACCGCAAAGCCAAGCGCGCAGGCGCGCCTGCAGCGCCTGGTGCTGCTCCGGCTCCGGCTGCACCCGCGCCGGCGGCAAGCTAAGGGACAGGGATAAAGAGTATCGTCATGGGCAAGCGCCAACGCGAGAGAGACCTCGAGGATAACGAGGCAAAGGCAGTGACCAAGATGCTGCGGATTTCTCCGCAGAAGCTCAATCTCGTCGCGCAGATGATCCGCGGCAAGAAGGTCGCGAGCGCGCTCGCCGATCTCGAGTTTTCGCGCAAGCGCATCGCCAAGGATGTCCGCAAGTGCCTGGAATCGGCGATTGCCAACGCAGAGAACAATCACGACCTCGACGTCGACGACCTCGTCGTCGCCGAGGCCCATGTCGGCAAGGCGCTCGTGATCAAGCGCTTCACCCCGCGCGGCCGTGGCCGTGTCGGACGCATTCTCAAGCCGTTTTCTCACCTGACGATCGTCGTGCGTCAGGTCGAGGCGCGGGCAGAAGCCTGAGGGAGTAATCGATGGGTCAAAAAGTCAATCCGATCGGGCTGCGCCTCGGCATCAACCGCACCTGGGATTCGCGGTGGTTCGCGGGCAAGGCGGAATACGGCACGCTGCTGCATGAGGACATCAAGATCCGCAAGGAGCTGATGAAGCAGCTCAAGCAGGCCGCGGTGTCGCATATTGTCATCGAGCGCCCGCACAAGAAGTGCCGCGTCACCATCCACTCGGCTCGCCCGGGCGTGGTGATCGGCAAGAAAGGCGCCGACATCGAGAAGTTGCGCAAGTCTGTTGCCAAGCTCACCGACAGCGACGTCGTCATTAACATCGTCGAAATTCGCAAGCCTGAGCTTGATGCGCAGCTCGTCGCTGAATCGATCGCCCAGCAACTCGAGCGGCGGGTTGCTTTCCGCCGTGCGATGAAGCGCGCCGTGCAGTCGGCGATGCGTCTCGGCGCCGAGGGCATCCGGATTAACTGCTCAGGCCGCCTGGGCGGTGCCGAAATCGCGCGCATGGAGTGGTACCGCGAAGGCCGCGTGCCGCTGCACACGCTACGCGCCGATGTTGATTACGGCGTTGCCACCGCATTCACCACGTACGGGACCTGCGGTGTCAAAGTCTGGATCTTCAAGGGCGAAATCCTCGAGCACGATCCGATGGCGCAGGACAAGAAGCTTGCCGAGGCCGACACCGGTCGTCCGCGCCGTGAAACCGCGGCCTGAGGGGACCAACAGAGTTAAGTCATGCTGCAACCGATCCGCACCAAGTTTCGCAAGGCGTTCAAGGGCCGCATTCACGGCCTCGCCACCAGCGGCAACACGCTCGCCTTTGGCCAATACGGCCTCAAGGCGCTGGAGCCAGAGCGTGTCACCGCGCGTCAGATCGAAGCTGCGCGCCGTGCGCTCACCCGTTTCATGAAGCGGTCCGGCCGCGTATGGATCCGCGTATTCCCCGACGTGCCGGTGTCGAAGAAGCCAATCGAAGTCCGCATGGGCAAGGGCAAGGGTACGCCCGAGCTTTGGGTCGTCCGTGTAAAGCCCGGCCGCATCCTGTTCGAGGTCGACGGCATTCCTGTTGCCGTCGCCAAGGAGGCGCTGGCGCTCGCTGCAGCCAAGCTGCCGGTCAAGACCCGTTTTATTGAACGTATCGCTGAGTGACGCCATGAAAGCCGCCGACGCAAGAGCGATGACGCTCGACCAACTCGATGACGAAGTGCTCAAGCTCAAGAAGGAGCAGTTCAATCTGCGCTTCCAGCGTGCCACGGGCCAGCTCGAGAATACCTCGCGCGTGCGTGTCATTCGCCGCGACATCGCGCGGATGAAAACCATTGCGGCGCAGAAGCGCGCCGGGATGCCGGAACCGGCTCCGAAGGCCGACGCTGCGCCTGCGCCCGCCAAGAAGAGGAAAGCTGCCAAACCGAAGGCTGCCGCGAAGCCGAAGTCGCGCGCCAAGACGAACAAGTCGAAGAAGACGAAGTCGAAGGGATAAGGGGTTCGAGATGCCGAAGCGTACGCTCCATGGCGTTGTCGTGAGCGACAAGCAGGATAAGACCGTGGTCGTGCGCGTTGAACGTCGCTTTACGCACCCGACGATGAAGAAAACCATTCGCCGGTCGAAGAAATATCATGCCCACGACGAGGCCAACACCTATTCGGTGGGGGACGTGGTGTGGATCGAGGAGCGCCGCCCGATTTCCAAACTCAAGCGCTGGGCTGTGGTCCGGGGCGAGAAGAAACAGAAAGTTCAATGAGCGCTATGCGCCACCATAAAGTGAGATCCGCATCATGATCCAGATGCAAACCAACCTCGACGTGGCGGACAATTCCGGCGCGCGTCGCGTCATGTGCATCAAGGTGCTCGGTGGCTCCAAGCGCAAGTACGCCACCATCGGCGACATCATCGTCGTCTCGGTGAAGGAAGCAATTCCACGTGGCCGCGTGAAGAAAGGCGACGTGATGAAGGCTGTCGTCGTGCGCATCTCCAAGGACATCAAGCGCCCCGACGGGTCCGTGATCCGCTTTGACCGCAACGCGGCGGTGCTGATCACCCCGCAGATGGAGCCGGTCGGTACCCGTATCTTTGGGCCGGTGCCGCGCGAACTGCGAGCCAAGAATCACATGAAGATCATCTCGCTCGCCCCGGAGGTGCTGTGATGGCCGCCAAGATCCGCAAGGGCGATAAAGTGGTTGTACTGACCGGCCGCGACAAGGGCCGCACCGGCGAGGTGATCGAGGTGCGCCCCGATCAGGATCGGGCACTCGTGCGCGGCGTCAACATGGTCAAGCGCCACCAGCGCCAGACCGCGCAGCAGGAAGGCGGGATCATCTCCAAGGAGAGTTCCGTCCATTTGTCCAATCTGGCGGTCGCCGATCCCAAGGACGGCAAGCCGACTCGCGTCGGATTCAAGTTTGTGGGCGAGGGCGATGCGCGCAAGAAAGTGCGCATCGCGAAGCGTTCGGGAGTCGAGATCGATGGCTGATACCCAGCAGCAGGGCAACGAGCCCAAGAAAAAGCCACCCCAGACGCCGAAAGGCGCCAAGGATGGCGGCGCGCCCAAGAGCGATGCACCGAAGGTGAAGAAGCCGCGCGAGCGTTCCGACTATGTCGCGCGTCTGAAGACACATTTCGAGCAGGACGTACGCGAACAGCTGACCAAGCAGTTCAGCTACACCAACCGCATGCAGGTGCCCAAGATCACCAAGGTCGTGCTCAACATGGGCATCGGCGAGGGTGTCGCCGACCGCAAGAAGGTGGACAACGCCGCCAATGACCTGTCGCTGATCGCTGGGCAAAAGGCAGTGATCACCAAGTCGCGCAAGTCGATCGCGACCTACAAGCTGCGCGACGGTCAGGCCATCGGCTGCAAGGTCACGCTGCGCAAGACGCGCATGTACGACTTCATCGACCGGCTGGTGAACATCGCACTGCCCCGCATACGTGACTTCCGCGGCCTCAATCCGAAGAGTTTCGATGGCCGTGGGAACTACAGCCTCGGCATCAAGGAATACACCGTGTTCCCGGAGATCGATTTCGACAAAGTGACCGATACCTGGGGCCTCGACATCACCGTTTGCACGAGCGCGCGCAATGATGAAGAAGCGCGCGCGCTGCTGACCGCGTTCAACTTCCCGTTCCGGCAGTGAGGTCGGTCCTCATACGCGGAACCGCAAGGAGCGAAAGTATGGCGAAGAAAAGTTCGATCGAGAAAAACAACAGGCGGCGCAGGATGGCAAAGAAATTTGCCAGTCGGCGCGCGAAGCTCAAGACGATCGCGCACGACAAGAAGCTGCCGATGGAGGAGCGTTTTGCCGCTACTCTGAAGCTCGCTGAAATCCCGCGCAATTCCTCGAAGACGCGCATACGCAACCGCTGTGAACTCAGCGGCCGTCCGCGCGCCTATTACCGGAAACATCGCCTGAGCCGTATCGCTTTGCGGGAGCTTGGCTCCAAAGGCCTCATTCCGGGCCTTGTGAAGTCGAGCTGGTGAGGAGGGCGCGATGGTGAATGATCCAATCGGCGACATGATCGCGCGTATCCGCAACGCGCAAATGCGGAGTAAGTCGAAGGTCTCGATGCCGGGGTCCAAGCAGCGCGAGCGCGTGCTCGAGGTGCTCAAGACCGAAGGTTTCATCCGCGGTTACGCCAGCGTGGCGCATGCCAGCGGCCGCTCCGAGCTGGAGATCGAGCTGAAATATTTCGACGGCGAGCCGGTGATCCGCGAAATCGAGCGAATCTCCAAGCCCGGCCGTCGCGTTTACGTGGCGGTTCGCAATCTGCCGCGCATCAACAACGGTCTTGGCGTCGCCATTCTGTCGACTCCCAAGGGCGTGATGGCCGACCACGCGGCCCGCGAGGCCAATGTGGGCGGCGAAATCATCTGCACGGTGTTCTAATGTCACGCATCGGCAATAAAGCGGTCACAGTTCCGACGGGCGTTACCGCCAATGTGGACGGCCAGACCGTGAAGGTGAAGGGCCCCAAGGGCGCCCTTCAGGTCGTTGTTCACGACGACGTCTCGGTTGCGATGGACAAGGGCGCGATCAAGCTCGAGCCGCGCGGCGAGGGCAAGCGCGCTCGCTCGATGTGGGGCACCTCGCGTACCCTGGTCGCCAACGTGATGTCGGGCGTGACCAAAGGCTTCGAGGAGAAGCTTGAGATCACCGGCGTCGGATATCGTGCCGCGGTTCAGGGAAAGACGCTGCAATTGCAGCTCGGATTTTCCCACGACGTGAACTATCCGATCCCGGAAGGCATTGCGATCACAACACCGAAGCCGACCGAAATCTTG
Organism: Pseudolabrys sp.; assembly: GCA_035692045.1. Classification (GTDB taxonomy): domain Bacteria; phylum Pseudomonadota; class Alphaproteobacteria; order Rhizobiales; family Xanthobacteraceae; genus Pseudolabrys. The sequence continues at coordinate 8,761 of DASSIJ010000215.1, forward strand.
GTGACGGGCGTCGACAAGCAGAAAGTCGGCCAGGTCGCCGCCGAGATCCGCGGTTACCGCCCGCCTGAGCCCTATAAGGGCAAAGGCGTGAAATACGCAAACGAGTACATCTTCCGCAAGGAAGGCAAGAAGAAGTAAGGGATACGCGCGATGTCGAGATTAACTGACCGAACTGCGCGACGGACGGCGTCGGTGCGCCGCAAGGTCAAGCTTGCGGCCGGCACCAGCGGTCGCGCGCGGCTGTCGGTGTTTCGTTCGTCCAAACACATCTATGCGCAACTGATTGATGATGTGAAGGGCGCGACTCTGGCAGCAGCCTCCTCGCTGGAAAAGACGACGCGGGAAGGCGCCAAGACCGGCGCCGACATCGCGGCGGCGAAGGCGGTCGGCAAGCTGATTGCCGAACGAGCGAAGGAAAAAGGCATCAAGGACGTCGTGTTCGACCGCGGCGGCTATCTCTATCACGGACGCATCAAGGCGCTGGCCGACGCCGCGCGTGAAGGCGGCCTCAACTTTTAACGGATTGGTCAACCATGGCACATGAACCACGACGAGAGCGCGGCGAACGCGGCGGACGCGAGGAGCGCGACAGCGAGTTCACCGACAAGCTGGTGCACATCAACCGCGTGGCCAAGGTGGTCAAGGGCGGCCGCCGTTTCGGCTTTGCTGCGCTGGTGGTGGTGGGCGACCAGAAAGGCCGGGTCGGTTTTGGTCACGGCAAGGCTCGCGAAGTACCGGAAGCGATCCGCAAGGCGACCGATGCTGCCAAGCGCAGCCTGACACGCGTTCCGTTGCGCGAAGGCCGCACGCTGCATCACGATGTTCTCGGCCGTCACGGCGCGGGCAAGGTATTCCTGCGCGCTGCGCCTCCGGGCACGGGCATTATCGCCGGTGGTCCGATGCGCGCGGTGTTCGAAACCCTCGGCATGCAGGATGTTGTGGCGAAATCGCTCGGCTCGTCGAATCCCTACAACGTGGTGCGGGCGACCTTCGATGCGCTCAAGCACCAGGATTCACCGCGCTCGGTTGCAGCCCGCCGCAATATCAAGGTGTCCACCTTGCAGTCGCGCCGCCGCGAAGGCGACGCGGAAGCGGCGGCTGATTAAGGAATTTAGCGCATGGCTCAGGCACACAAGATGATCAAGATCGAGCAGGTGGGCAGCCCGCAGCGGCGCCATCACGATCAGCGCGCGACGCTGATCGGGCTCGGTCTCAACAAAATCGGCCGCATGCGCGATTTGCCGGATACGCCGGCGACCCGCGGCATGATCCGCAAGGTGCAACACCTGGTGCGCGTGGTCGGCGACGCGAAGTAAGAGGACACGCTACGATGAAACTCAACCAGATTGCCGACAAGCCGGGTTCGCGCAAGAAGCGCATGCGCATCGGGCGTGGCATCGGCTCGGGCATGGGCAAGACCGGCGGGCGCGGCGGCAAAGGCCAGACTGCGCGGACCGGCGTGCGCATCAAAGGCTTCGAAGGCGGCCAAATGCCGCTGCATCGGCGGCTGCCAAAACGCGGTTTCCGCAATACGTCATTTGCGGTCAGACTCAACGAAATCAATCTTGGCAAAGTCCAGGCTGCGATCGATGCCGGCCTCATCGATGCCAAGGCTCCCGTCGATGCCGCGGCCATGGTCAAGGCCGGCCTGATGCGGCGCGCGAAGGGCGGCGTGAAGCTGCTTGGTGACGGCGAGTTCAAGAGCAAGGTCGAATTTTCGGTCTGGCGCGCCTCGAAATCTGCCGTTGCGGCGGTGGAGAAGGCGGGCGGCACGGTGAAGGTCCTTGCGCCGGCCAAGGAAGAGGACGCCGAGCCAAAGGGAAAGAACAAGCGCAAGGCCCTGGAAGCTGCCAAGGGTGGCGATAAGGGTGGCGATAAGCCGAAAGGCGGCAAGCCCAAGGAGCCCAAGGCGGATGCGAAGGCGGAAGCCGAGGCGCCGAAGGCCGAATAATGGCGGTTATCCGCCGGGTTCAAGTTCGGCAAGGCTTACCTATCTAATAGGACAAACCGCGGGGCGACGCGGCGGAACGGCTGGGGGCGGCAGGAGTAACTGATGGTTTCGGCAGCGGAACAACTGGCGGCCAATCTCAATTTCTCGGCGCTCGCCAAGGCGGAAGAGCTCAAGAAGCGCATCTGGTTTACCGTCGGTGCGTTGCTGGTCTATCGCCTCGGCACCTACATTCCGCTGCCTGGTATTGACCCCAATGCCTGGGAGCAGATCTTCAATACCCAGGCGGGCGGCATTCTCGGCATGTTCAACATGTTCTCCGGTGGCGGCATCCACCGGATGGCGATCTTTGCGCTCAACATCATGCCGTACATCTCGGCCTCGATCATCATTCAGCTGATGACAACGGTCTCGCCGACGCTTGAAGCGCTCAAAAAGGAAGGCGAGCAAGGCCGCAAGATCATGAACCAGTACACACGGTATCTCACCGTGGTTCTCGCGGCATTTCAGGCCTACGGCATCGGGGTCGGTCTGCAAGGCACCGGAAGCGTGGTCAGCAGCCCGGGAATCTTCTTCCTGATGTCGACAACGATCACGCTCACTGGCGGCACCATGTTCCTGATGTGGCTGGGCGAGCAGATCACCTCGCGCGGCATCGGCAATGGCATTTCACTCATCATCCTGTCGGGAATCGTGGCGCAACTGCCGTCAGCGATCGCCGGCACTCTCGAGCTTGGTCGTCAGGGCGCGTTATCGACCGGCCTCATTCTCCTCGTCATCGTGATGGCGGTCGCCGTCATCGCCTTCATCGTTTTCATGGAACGCGCACAGCGGCGCCTTCTGATCCAGTATCCCAAACGTCAGGTCGGCAACCGCATGTTCGAGGGTCAGTCCTCGCACTTGCCGCTCAAACTGAACACATCGGGCGTGATCCCGCCGATTTTCGCGTCGTCGCTGCTGCTGCTGCCGACCACGGTCGCAAACTTCAATGCAGGCCAAGGACCCGGCTGGCTGACGACGGTCACAACGCTGCTGGGGCACGGCCGGCCGATGTTCCTCATTCTCTACATCGCGCTGATCGTGTTCTTCGCGTTTTTCTACACCGCAGTCGTATTCAATCCGACGGAAACGGCAGACAATTTGAAGAAACATGGCGGGTTTCTTCCGGGTATCCGCCCGGGTGAGCGCACCGCCGAGTACATCGATTATGTGCTGACCCGCATCACCGCGGTTGGCGCACTCTATCTCGCCATCGTCTGTCTTATTCCGGAAATCCTGATTTCCTATGCGGCGGTGCCGTTTTATTTCGGCGGCACGTCGCTGTTGATCGTGGTCAGTGTCACGATGGATACGGTGGCGCAGATCCAGGGCTATCTGCTCGCGCATCAGTATGAAGGACTGATCAAGCGCTCGAAGCTGCGAGGTCGCTCGCGATGAGAGTGATTCTGCTCGGCCCGCCGGGGGCGGGGAAGGGCACGCAAGCTCAGCGTTTGATAGCCAAACACGGAATTGTCCAGCTTTCGACGGGTGACATGTTGCGCACCGCCGTCGCAGCGGGAACGCCGGTTGGCCTTCGCGCCAAGAGCATCATGGAAAGAGGCGAGCTGGTCCCTGATGACGTCGTGGTGGCGATCATTGCCGATCGCATCGATCAGCCTGATGCCAAACCCGGCTTCGTGCTTGACGGATTTCCGCGCACCGTGCCGCAGTCGGAGGCGCTTGACCGATTGCTCGCCGAGCGGGGCCTCAAACTCGACGCGGTGATCGAGCTGAAAGTGGATGAGGGAATTCTTCTTCAGCGCATCGAGAAGCGGATCGCGGATATGACCGCCCGCGGCGAGAAGATACGGTCGGATGACAATCCTGAGGTGCTCAAGGGCCGTCTCTTTGCTTATCGGGAGCAAACTGCGCCGCTCGTCGGCTATTACGCCAGCAAGGGCCTGCTCGAGCGCGTGGATGGAATGGCTGCGGTTGATGATGTCTCGGCGCAGATCAGCCGCATACTGGCGCCCGCAGAGGCGCCTCGGGCTCCTCAGGCGGCTCGGAAAGCCGGTCGCAAATCCACGGCCAAGGCCGCTCTCAAGGCCCGTCCCAAGGCCCGTCCGATGGCCGCTTCAAAGTCAAACTCCAGAGCGGGCCGCCGCCGGAAGAGCAAAGCCGCCAAAGGTACCAAGGCGGTCAAGCGGACGGCCCGTAAGGGGAGCGCGCGTCGGACACGACCCCCGGCGACAAGGCGTAAAAACAAGCCAGGACAGCGCAAAAACCGTACCCGGCGGAGGTTGACGAGGACGTGATGAATCCCTTAATAAGCTGCACATTCAGGAGTTTGACGCGATGCCGGCCCCCAATAAGGCGGGGGACGGGCGTCGTGTTACGCTTTGCGCTATCCCCTTCCAGGGACACAAGAATTCGGCGCCTTTTGCGCCATCGGCCGATATAGGAGAAGTTAAGTGGCTCGTATCGCGGGCGTCAATCTACCGACCAACAAGCGCGTCGTGATCGCGCTGCAATACATCCATGGCATCGGGTCCAAGACTGCCCAGGATATCATGGGCAAGGTTAACCTGCCGGCCGAGCGCCGTGTGTCGCAGCTGACCGACGCCGAGGTGCTGCAGATCCGCGAAATCATCGACCGCGA
>DASSIJ010000216.1:0-8289 GCA_035692045.1 Pseudolabrys sp.
TTCAGGTCTCGCCGACGCCCTCAGCTTTTTCAAAGCGGAGTTTTTTGAAGTCGATTATTCGTGCGCTGGAAAATTTTTGTGACGCGCTAGTTCGACGCGGACCTGAGACGTTTGTTGCAAGCGCTCCAGAATTTCGGCCACGTCGTTCCTTTTTCGACTTTGCTGGCGGCCTTTGCCTCTTTCCATTCGCCAGCGCACTTCTTTTGCCGCTCGCGCGCCGCAAGCTGCCCGGCGCTCGGCTCTTTCTTCATTTTCGCGTCCTTGGCCGGTGCGCTTGCCTGCTGTTGCGCGGCCGCGGTCGATACGAATCCAGGCATCGGCGCCGTGATCATTCCGACGGCGAGCGCGGCAGCAAACATGACTTTGTGCATGAGTTCACTTCCCTTTATTTCCACGGTGCGGCTCCTGCCGGCCGGCAATCGGCCTCAGTCCGCAACCGGCAATCACGATAACTCGCATAGGTTGTATGCTCCATCCTGCGATCGCAGGAGGCGCACGTGAGACGGCGGTTGCGGATTGAGGTTGTCGCGCCTAGGTCTGTGCGGTTGTCCTGGGAAAGCAATTTGAGAACGGAGCAGGAGCATGGCGCGCGGAAAGAGAAAACGGCCGGCATCGAGGGCGGCCAAAGTAAAAACGAACACGACAAAAACGAGCAAGAAAACGAGCAAGACAAAAACGAAGACGAAACCGGCCAAAACCGCAAAGCCGATTGAGCTCTATTACTGGCCCACGCCGAACGGCTTTAAGATCTCGATCATGCTCGAGGAATGCGGCCTGCCGTATGTCCTCAAGCCGGTGAACATCTCCAAGGGAGAGCAGTTCAATCCCGATTTCCTGAAGATCGCTCCCAACAACCGCATGCCGGCGATTATCGACCCGCAGGGGCCCGGCGGGCGTCCGATTTCCATCTTCGAGTCAGGTGCGATCCTGCAATACCTCGGACGCAAAACCGGGAAGTTCTATCCTGCGGACGAGCGCGCACGCATCGAAGTCGACCAATGGCTGTTCTGGCAGATGGGCGGTGTCGGGCCGATGGCAGGGCAGGTGCACCACTTCAAGAATTATGCCGTTGAGACGCTGACCTATGCGATCAACCGGTATGTGGACGAGGTGAACCGGCTCTACGGCGTGATGAACCTCCGCCTCAAGGATCGGCCGTTCATTGCCGGCAAATATTCCATCGCCGACATGGCGCTGGTTGGCTGGGTCAACGGCTGGGAACGGCAGGGACAGGACATCAACGAATTTCCAAACATCAAGCGATGGCTTGATGCTGTGAAGGCGCGTCCCGCGGTGAAACGGGGCATGGCGCTCGGGCTAGAGTTGCGCCAGGGCATCGATATGAAGGATCCGAACGTGCAGGCGGTGCTGTTCCATCAACGCGCAAGGGCGAGTTGAGGATCAACTTACTCCGCTCATTCCCGCGAAAGCGGGAATCCAGAGTCGCGAACTCGGAATCTGTTGCCCTGGGTCCCCGCTTTCGCGGGGACGAGCGGGGTGTTTGCGACACCTTCGACTCACCCGCCCTGCGATGCTGGGCGAATTCGTGCACTCAATTCGTTCGCGTCCATGTGTGGGTCTTGCAGAGCACGGCAAGAACGCAGCCTTGCACTTTGGCGACGCTGTCGCTCTCGACCTTGAGATGGGCTTTGTAAGTGCGGCCGTCGTCGGCGTTGTAGACTCGACCTGACCAGGTGTTCGGACCGCTCGGCGCGAGCGCGTTCACGACCTGCAGGCCGATCAAGGGGCGCGACCGCTTGGCAGGATCAGGATTGAGCCTGTCGGTCTTGGGCCTGCCCGTCGCGGGATCGATCGGGTGGTCGAGCCACACCAGGGTCGCGCACAGCTTGTTGCCGCCGCACGTTGAAATGCGGACCTTGGTGCCGCCGTCCTCGGAGAGCCAATTTCCTTCAGGATTTGCAGCAAGTGCCGCGCTTGTCAGAAAACAGAACGCGATTGCGGTGGTATTCAATACTCTCATTTTAAATTCCGGTGTGGCCAGGTGCTTAGTGGTGATGTGCTTTGTGGTGATGTGCATTGTGGTCATGCGCGCGGAATGAAAACGCCGACCAAGCATGGCTGGATGATGGCGAGATCGTCTGGTGGTTAGTCGGCGCTGAATGAGTTCGGTTAGCGATCTCTCAACGCGCAGCGAAACAGCCCGTTTGCGGCAATAATTCGACGCCGAAGCTCTGCGTTCATCTTCGATTCATCGCATCACTTAAACTGCCATTCAAATTTTATGCCGAAGATCGCGGCGCTCGACGAGACAGGTCGCGCAACAGGGAGACGATCTGCCGGGCGGCCTTGAGGCAACCTTGAGGCAGCGCGAGGAAAAAAGGGGAAGTGAAATGACAGGCATGGAAATGGCGTCGGGGGGCGCCGAACCTGCGAATGCCGAAGATTGTTTCGGCCTTGGCATGGTCTATTCCGCAGGGGCGGGCGTCGCGGTTGATCTGGTCCAGGCGCACAAATGGTTCAACATCGCGGCCATGCGTGGCCACAAGGATGCCGCGCAGCTGCGACGTGAAATCGCCGAGCAGATGAGCGATTCCGAGATCGGTTGCGCGCAACGTGCCGCACGCGATTGGCTCAAGGTTCATCCCGAAGCGCCGGCCCCGAGAGCCGCTGTCCGCGTCGCGGCCTGATCCGCAGCATCATTGCGTTGTGCTGATGCGCAACAGCGCATCGCGCATCGCGGCGACGACGCCCGGCCAGTCGCCCGGCGCGGACTGACGCAGAAGCCGGACTTGCGGATACCACGGACTGTGCTCCCCGCTGAGCGTCCATCGCCAGTCGGGCGAGAATGGGAGCAGCACCCAGGCCTCGCGCCCCAGCGCGCCGGCGAGATGGGCGACCGATGTATCGACTGCAATGGTGATATCCGCGAGCGCGACGATTGCGGCGGTATCGGCCATATCGGCAAGTTTGTTGCCGACCTGCGTGATGTTGTGCCGCGCAAGCAGTTCGTCATCACCGCCGCGCAGGTCGGGCTGGATGCTGATGAAGGAAATCCCCTCCAGTGCGAACAGCGGCTCAAACAGCTTGAGATCGATCGAACGATTGCGATCATTGGGGTGGCGCGCGTGGCCCGCCCAGGCAAGAGCGACACGTTTTCCCTGGAGATGCTCGATCGAGGACCGCCATTTTGCGATGTGCGCATCGTCCGCGCGAAGGTAGGGAATATCAGCGGGGATAGTCGAGCGTTCGGTCTTGAGGGCCAGCGGCAGGCTGCCAAGCGGGCAATAGACGTCGTAGGCGGGCAGGGTTTCGCCGCGCGCGTAGCAAAACGTGATCCCATCGACTCGCGCCAGCAATGATTTCAGTTCGGGCTGCACCTCGACTGCGACGGTTGCGCCGGTGCGCGCGAGCAGCGGGGCATAGCGAATGAATTGCATGGTGTCACCGAGACCTTGCTCGGCCGGAAGCAGGATTGTCCGCTGTCCGAGCGGAAACTCGCCGAGCCAGAGCCGGCCGCGGTAGCCACGGCGCGCATCGGGCATGCCGGCGCGCTTCCAGCGCCACTCGTATTCGGCAAAGCCTCGCTGCAACTCTCCGAGCGTGAGCAATGAGAGCGCCAGGTTGGAATGCGCGTCGGCATACGCCTTGTCGATTGCGATGGCTTTGTCGAAGCTCGCGACCGCCTCGGTGTGACGATTGAGGGCCTGCAAGGCACGGCCGCGGTTGTTCCAGCCCCGCGCATGCCGCGCCGCCTGCGCCAGCAACCGGTCGAAGGTTTCAATTGCGTCGGTAAAACGGTCGAGATCGAGCAGGGCCGTGCCGCGATTGTACAGGGCTTCGGCGTTGTCCGGCGCCTGCACGAGGATCGCATCGAAATCAGCGAGCGCTTGCGCGTGGCGGCCAAGCCTGGCGAAAGCAGTCCCACGATTGAGAAGCGCTTCACCGCGGCGGGGATCTCGTGCCAGCACCGCGTCGAAACATGAAACCGCTTCCTGTGGACGATCGAGCGCGCTTAAGGCATTTCCGCGGTAGAGCATCGCTTCCGGATCGCCTGGCCGCAGCGTAATGGCCTTGTCGAGACAGTCGAGTGCTTCGGGATCGCGCTTGAGGGCGTGCAGCACATTGGCGAAGTTGATCAACACGTCGGGCACATTCGGATTGATCTTCAGCGCCGCCGACATCAGCCGGTAGGCTTCGCCCATCTGGCCGCTTTGCGCCTTGATCAGGCCCAGCAGATGGAGCGCGTCGAAATTATCGGGCGCTGCCTTGAGGGCGCGCGCATAGAGCTTTTCTGCCTCGCGCAGGCGACCCTGCTGATGCAGGGCGAGTGCCTCTTGCAGGGCTTGCGCAATGTTGAACGGCCTTGACTGCACGGCGGCGCAATTGCGCACGACCGCATCGGGCAGTCAATGCAGGCTAATACATTTGCCTGTTACGAGCGCGCGCAGCCGGCCTTGGATTGTAGAATTGATTGGGTGCGCAGAAGCCGCCGATGCCGCTCACCGTATCCCTGCATTGTTGGATTGTCAGAAACCCGCAGTTCGTTCCGCCACCCCCGCGGCCGCCATAGACGGCGCACCAGGGGTACGGATCGTAAGGCATCACGTAAGCGGATGCGGGCATCGGCGCTGTCGTCACAAGCGCCGCCAGCACGATGAAGCCAGAACGCATTGCGAATCTCCTTGGCAAATCTCCCCGGTCTGAAGCGCAACACCGAACATCACATGCTGGTTCGGCGCGCGTGTGCCGGATGTCTGTCAAAAGCGCGTGAGCCGCGCTGTCAGCGCGGAGCGCGTTTTTGCGAGCGTGCCGCCGGCCGCGGATTGTAGAACTGATTGGGTGCGCAGAAGCCGCCGATGCCGCTCACCGTGTCCCTGCATTGCTGGATTGTCAGAAATCCGCAGTTGGTGCCGCCGCCACCGTCACCCGAATAGACGGCGCACCACGGATAGGGATCGTAAGGCATCTCGTAGGCGAGGGCGGACGACGGTATGAACGGGGTCGGTACCGCCAGAACGGCAAACAGCAAAATCGCCAATCGCATCGCTGGATCTCCTTGTTCTTCTTGTACGGAATAACCCCCTGGGTGAGGCTTTTAGTTCGTGATTAAAGCCGTCGTCCCCGCGCAAGCGGCCCTACGCCTTCTGCACCCAGAACTGGTACATGCCCGCGAATGTATCGGGATACTTCGCTTCGACCTCGTGCCAGCGATCGAGATCGGTCAGTGACCAGCCGGAAGCGGCGAACTGGCTGCGATAGTGCTGGGCGGCCTGCTGTTCAAATTCAAAGCCGACGAATTTCAGACGGTGCTCCCCGATGAATGTCTGAATGGCGGGGATGGTCATCCGCGCTTCCTGCACGTGAAACAGAAGATCGCGGCACTCGCTGGTCGTGAAAAAATCGGTAAACCGCCTGACGCTGGCGAGCGGTGTGTCGAGCAATTCCCGGCGGCAGCGCCGGATCTCGTCCGGCGTCGAGCCGTAGCCGCGTCCCGCAATGAACGCCCGCGCGGCGACCACATCCTGACGGCCAGCCTCGCTGTAGAAACCGAGATGCATGAGCCCGCTTGGCCGCAACAATGACAGCAGGATGCGCCAGCCTTCGAGCGGATCCGCCATATGGTGCAGCACGCCGCTTGCATCGATGACATCGAAGCTGCGGCCGATCGATGCGAGCCTGAGAATATCGGCTTGCGCGTAGTCGATACGTGCAGACAAGGCGGCCGGTGTGCTGCGCTTGGCGTAGCAAAGGCTGCTCAGACTGAGATCGATGGCGAGGGCCTGCGCACCGGAGTATTTCTGCACGGAAGCAATCGCAATTTCGCCGGTTCCGCAGCCTGCAACGAGCATGTCGAGCGTGCCGGTTTTGCCAAGCGGCGTGAATGCGCTGGTGGGGAACTGATCGCGCAAATATTGATCGATCGGGATCTGCGTGACTTGTCCGGCGATATGCACCCAGCGCGGGTAGGGGTTCTCCTCATATTGTTGCTGCACGCGCTGCGAGACTTCGTCCTCGATCGGGGTGAGGCGCGGAATTGAATCGCGCAGCTCTCTCTCGCGCGCGGGGTCCCGCACCTGCTGCGTCAAAAGGCCGTCGATTGCCGATGCCCAGCGACGATCGAGCAACGTTTGCGCGGGCCCGAGCGCGTGCAAAGGCTGGTACATTGCCAATATAGCAAGTTGCATCGGCTCGATCGCGGCGCCTGATTTGCCGGCGACCTCGACCGCGTGATTGAGCTGGCCAAGCTGTGCATTTTCTTCGGCCGTGGTGGCGAAAACATATTCATTGATGAAGCATTGCTTCGCGAGCGCGCAGGCGAAATCCAGAACGGTGTCGGGAATCGTCTGCCCGGGAGTCATGCTGTTGAGCAGCAACGAGCGCAACGAAGTCAGCAGGCGTTCGAACGCGATGTCCTGCACCGGGATCGACTGCAAAAGTTGCTGCAGCAGCGGATTGCCTGCGATCGCGGCGAGCCCGGCGTCTCCGAAGAGTTCGTGCTCGCTCAATCGTTTTGGCCAGGCGGCGGTTTGACGGCGGAGCGCTTCGCCCAGTGGTGGCAAGAGAGCAACGAGTGTCGTGCAAATGCCGGTGTATTGCTTCAGGAGCTGCGGCATCAAGGCGAGCGCGCGAGCGAAATAGGAGGAAGCGTCCGCCAGTTTGCCTTGCGCCTGCAGCACGCGTCCGAGATTGTTGCAGGCCTCGGCATGATCCGGCTTGAGCAACATCACGCGCTTGTAAATGCGCACCGCGTCGTCGAACTTGCGGGCGCGTTCGCACCCGACCGCTTCAGAAAACAGCGTCTTGACCTGGTCGCCACCCCGCGCGGCACTGCGTGCCCCTGCCGGCGAGCCATGCTTGAGCGTGGCGCGGCGTTGTTTTCGGTTCATCGGCCGTCGATCCTTCAGTGTCTTTAGAAATACAGCCGGGGTTCCGAAATCAATCTGCTGTTTGACCGTGCGTTGGGGAAGCTATACGCCTTCCAGCTTGCGGAGACGTGGCCGAGTGGCTGAAGGCGGCGGTTTGCTAAACCGTTATACGCTCCAAAGGCGTATCGAGGGTTCGAATCCCTCCGTCTCCGCCAGATTTGGAAATTGCTGGGACCCGAATCACTTTCTGGGCGTGTTCCACAGAAATTAATCCGCGCGCCGCGGGCGGTGCCCATCCTTTACCGCGCTGTGGCCGGGTCCCGGCTGGAGACCCACACCTGTCAGGAGCAGGGACGTTTTTAACTACCAAAAATTGCGTATCGTTTTTCTTTATAAGCTGCTGAAAATTAAGGAGTATACGCGGTTTGCATGATGCGGCCGATCACCCGATTCTAGCCCCTCGGAACCTGCGTGTTTTTTACGCAACACTCGCCCGAAAAGTGCCCTCAGGGCCTGTGGGAAGGGTGGTTATTCATTGCCTGGAGGGGTCCATCCGTTAATGTGACATAGCGACGGAGGGGGGCATCCCCCTGTTGTGCTGCCCGGGCTTCGGTCCGGTTAGCGGGGAGCAAGGGGAAGTTCCTTCGGTGTCTTCGCACTGGGCGGATACGGAACCCTCTCAATAAACAATGTTTGGAGGTTCAAGATGAAGATGGTGAAAAGCCTTCTCCTTGGCTCAGCAGCGGGGCTCGTTGCAGTAGCAGGGGCGCAGGCAGCCGATCTTCCCGTTAAGGCCAAACCGGTCCAGTACGTGAAGATTTGCAGCCTGTACGGTGTGGGATTCTATTACATCCCCGGCACCGACATGTGCATCAAGATTGGCGGCTGGGTCCGTGCCGAATACGGCTGGGGTCAGAACGGTAACTTCGCCTGGGGTTGGGCGAGCAACAACCTCAACAACCGCTCGACGAACAACAGCGACTTCCGCGCTCGTGGCTATATCACGGCCGATGCCCGCAACCAGACCGAATACGGTACGGTGCGCGGTTACATCGCCGTGGGTCTGTCCGAGAACGAGCACGGCGGCGACGTCAATGCTTCGACGTCGTTCAGCGCGAACCGCGCCTTCATTCAGTGGGCGGGTTTCACGTTCGGTCGTGCGCAGTCGTTCTTCGACTTCTACAGCAATCCGGCGACGTCATACTGGGGTGCCTTCCCCGGTTCCGACACGGGTGACGGCGGCTGGTTCGTGATGGGCTATACCGCTCAGTTCGGCAACGGCTTCTCGGCGACAATCGCTGCCGAAGCACCGCGCCGGACGCAGCTTATCGGTAATCCTGCGCTCACCGCCTTTACCGCCGCTCCTGGCGCACCGATTGGTGGTGGCACGATTGTTGGTGCCTTCGGTGGCAACAATGCTGCCGGTGATTACGGCGGCTTCCAGATGCCTGACATCGTGGGC
>DASSIJ010000217.1:0-3423 GCA_035692045.1 Pseudolabrys sp.
CTCACTGATGTCGGCTCCTGCGATAAAAGCCTTGTCGCCGGCACCTGTCAGGATGACGCCGCGTACCGCAGCATCATCTCGCGCATTTTCGAACGCGGTCCGTAGATCCTTCCAGGTAGGCGTATTCAGCGCGTTGAGCACCTTGGGCCGATTGATGGTCACGTAGGCGATGGCGCCTTTTTTCTCATACAGGACATTTGTCAGTCCCAGTGATGCTGTCAGCGAAGACGCAGGCAGGACGGCGGCGGGGGGCACAAGCGTTGCTGGAGCCATGTTCACATCTCCTGTTGGAAGGCGAGCCTCGGTGTCACACAAAAGCGCCGAGGCCGGTAATGGCCTTGCCGACGATCAGGTTCTGCATCTGATACGTGCCTTCGTAGGAGTAGAGCGCTTCGGCATCGGCGAAGAAGCGCGCGACGTTATAGTCGGCGACGATGCCGTTGCCGCCCAACAGCTCACGGCCCCATGCGACAGTCTCGCGTGATTTTGCCGTGCAGAACGCCTTCGCGAGTGACGCGTGATGGTCGCCGAGCTTGCCGTCATCATCCATCTGCGCCAGCCGCACCATCAGGCACTGGCAGGCGGTCACGTTGGCGAGCATCTTGGCGAGGAGGTCCTGCACCATCTGGAACGAGGCGATCGGCTTGCCGAATTGCAGACGTTCCTGGGCGTACTTGAGCGTTGCCTCGAACGCGCCCATCTGGATGCCGGTTGAGGCCCAGCCGACCATATAGCGTGTCATCCGCAGCACCCGCGCGGTATCGCGGAATGAGTTGCCGCCCTGCAGGCGGTTCGCTTCCGAAACGCGCACGTCCTTGAGTGTGATCTGGCCGTTCTGGACGACCTTGAGTGCGATCTTGTGCTCGATCTTCTCGACGCTAAAGCCGGGCGTTGTCTTGTTCTCGACGATGAAGCCCTTGACCTGGTTGTCCGCGAGATCGCGCGCCCAGATGATCGAGATATCGCACCACGGCGCATTGCCGATCCAGCGCTTCTGACCGTTGAGCACCCAGGTGTCGCCCTCGCGCTTCGCGGTGGTCGTCATGCCGCCGCTCGTTCCCGAACCCACCAAGGGCTCGGTCAGACCGAAGCAACCGATCTTTTCCCCGCGCGCCATCGGCGGCAGCCATTTCTGCTTCTGCTCCTCTGATCCGTCGAGATAGATCGAGCCCATCGCCAGGCCGCTGTGCACACCCCAGAACGTACAGAACGAAGCGTCGACGCGTGCTATTTCCATCGCGACAAAGCCGAACAGCTTCTGGCTCCCGCCAGCGCAGCCGTAGCCTTCATAACCCAACCCACCGATCTGCAATTCCTTGAAGGAAGGCAGCAGCTCGAATGGAAACGCGTCTTCGGACCAATACTTGTTGATGATCGGCTGGACCTTGCTCTCCATATATGTCCGCACCTTCTTGACGATCGCCTTTTCGTCGGCGGTCAAGGCATCTGCGAGTTGGTAGAAGTCGCTGTTCGGCGCCGGCAGAGGTTTAGCTTGCTTCACTTCTTTGACCGCAATCGTCATTTGGTTCTCCTATCCATCAATTTGCATCAGCTGGGCCGCGCTTATTTCGGTACTCGTGTCAGTTGCGGAAGTTGAAGAGAGCCGACGTCGCGAAACATCTGCGCGACTTTGTGTGAGCTCCAGTTGTTCGTAGTCCTCGGAAATCACGCGCGACCCGCGTTGCCCGGTGAAATACGACCAGAGCCACTGACGTTGGACGCGCAGCCGATTTTGCAGCTGCGGCAGAGTCATCAGATGAACAAACACCCACGCAAGCCAAGCGGTAAATCCGCTTATGCGAAGCCAGCCGGCTTCCAACACCGCAAAGTTCTTGCCGACAACTGCGATTGTTCCCTTGTTAAAATATCGAAACGGACGTTTGGGCTCCTGGCCCTTGAGCTGAGTGGAAATCAGCCGCCCCACGTACCGTCCTTGCTGGATCGCCGCCTGCGCAACACCAGGCACGGGTCGACCGTTTTGCATGGCGGATGCCGTATCGCCGACGACGAATACGCCTGGCAGATCGGGAACATTCATAAATGGGCCGACAGGTACCCGGCCCGCTCGATCGGTCTTGGCGCCAAGCATCTTCACGATCGGCGATGCCGCAACCCCCGCAGTCCACAGGACTGTCGCGCTTGGAATTTCTGTCCCACCGGCAATGACGCCCTGAGCATCGACACGGTCGACCTTGACGCCGGTTTCGACCTTGATGCCCAGCTTCTGCAGCCGTTTGGTCGCCTTTTTGGAGAGAGTCTCGGCGAAGGTCGGAAGAATGCGATTACCGGCCTCGATAAGAATGATTGTGCTTTGCGCAGGATCGATTTGCCTGAAATTCCCGCGCAACGTATGGGCGACCATATGCGCCATCGATGCGGCCAGTTCCACGCCTGTGGGACCCGCGCCGACGAGAACAAACGTCATCTGACGGGCGCGCTCTGCCTTGTCGTCGGTCGACTCGGCCGCTTCGAACGCGCTCAAAATCTTGGCGCGGATTGTCTCCGCATCGCTCAGACTTTTGAGACTTGGCGCATGCACGGCAAACTCATCGTGGCCGAAATAGCTCGGACGCACTCCGGTGGCGACCACCAGGAAGTCGAAAGGAATCTTGCGAAAGCCAATACGCGGGCAACACACATCGATCGTTCGAGAATCCGGATTTATGCTCGTCACCTCCGCCAAGGTCACGCTGAGATTTGCTTGCCTCGCAACAAGCTGGCGGACGGGAGCGGCAATGTCGGGAGCGGCGAGAACCGCGGTCGCGACTTGATAGAGCAGTGGCTGAAAAATGTTGTGATTGCGGCGATCGATCAGAACAACATCGGCGTCGGATCGACGTAGAGCACGCGCCGCTGCAATCCCTGCAAACCCCGCGCCAACGATAACGACGCGCCGACGGCCGGCGGCGGATTTTTCTACAGTGGGGACCTTTTCCAGACGCTGAATTGCCAACGGCGCGCTCACGGGGTCATCTCATTTCCAATGTCCGTGAACGGTTATGGCGTCAGCTGGCGGTTCCTTCTTGGAGAACTCTGCTGCAAATAGGATATGTTTGCCGCGTTTTGGATTCCTGATCTGTGTTTCCGTCCGGACCTATTCGCATGCGTGGCGTTATCCGATGAGTTAGGATCACGATCATAGAGACCCGATCGCGCCCGACCGGTATCAGTGAAATTGGCAGCCACTAAGGTGGTGCGGTTTCAGGTCAAGGATCGAGCCAGACCGACATGCCCGGCTCGAAGCCGGTCGGATCGCCTCGCAGATCGAGGCGCAGGCGCAATGTATTGCGGTCGTGATCGCCAACGGCACGCTCGGCCTGCCAGGTCGCGAACGTGCCCAGCGGGCGCAGCTCGGTGACCAAAGCTGGCGCCTTCTCCGCCGCGCCCGACCGCCGCACATCGACGCTTGCGCCGACCGTGAGG
>DASSIJ010000218.1:0-4513 GCA_035692045.1 Pseudolabrys sp.
TCATGCATGAGGCCATGGTGCAGTCGGCGGTGCTTTCGGCCGCGCGGGCGCAGGAACTCGGCCTGGCGCAGAACCGCATCATTCTCTCCGCCAAGGTCTCGGCGGTGCAGGACCTGATCGCTGTCTATGGCGAGCTGGCCCGCCGCTGCGATTACGCCTTGCATCTCGGGCTCACCGAGGCCGGCATGGGCTCGAAGGGCATTGTGGCGTCATCGGCCGCCATGGGGGTGCTGCTGCAGCAGGGCATCGGCGACACCATCCGCATCTCGCTCACCCCGGAACCCAATGGCGACCGCACCCGCGAGGTGCAGGTGGGACAGGAGCTGCTGCAGACCATGGGGCTGCGCACCTTCGTGCCGCTGGTGGCGGCCTGTCCCGGCTGCGGGCGCACCACCTCGACCACGTTCCAGGAGCTGGCCGCCGACATCCAGGGCTTCATCCGGGATTCGATGCCGGGCTGGAAGACGCGCTATCCGGGGGTGGAGACGCTCAATGTGGCGGTGATGGGCTGCATCGTGAACGGACCGGGGGAGAGCAAGCACGCTGATATCGGGATTTCGCTGCCCGGCACCGGCGAGCAGCCGACCGCACCGGTGTTCATCGACGGCAAGAAGGCCGCCACCCTGCGCGGGGCGACCCTGACCACCGACTTCAAGCAGATGGTGATCGACTATATCGAGCGGCGCTGGGGTACGGCAGCGCGGGGGACAACGGCACCGTCGAACGACGAAGGAGTATATTCGCGCTCGGCCTAGTGGAAATTCTGCATCTGAAAGTCCATCTTTCACCTGCATCGCGATCGGGGGATCAGTGACCGGCATTTCACCAACGGACGGCCTTCTGGCAGGGCCGCCCCGCGCCATCAAACCGCGCAACCTCGCGCTCGGAATCGAACGCATCGGGTTTTATGCATTGTCGCACCGGATGCTGTGCGCGGTCGTTTTTATCGTGCTCGGCCTCCTGGCGACCGTGGGTTTCGCACGGGTCAAAGTCGACGATTCACTGAGCCAGCTGTTCCGGTCGGACACTGAGCAGTTCCGGACCTACGAAGAAGTTACGCACCGTTTTCCCTCGAACGAATACGACATTCTCGTCGTGATTGAAGGCGATCGTTTGCTGGAACGATCGTCGCTGGAAAAGCTGCGTGAGCTTGCGATCAACTTGCAGCTGATCGATGGCACGCGAGGGCTGATCTCGATTTTCTCAGCGCGCGAGCCGCCCCAGAACGGACAAATCCCGCCTCCCCTCTTCCCCAACCCGCTGCCGCAAGGCGCCGAATACCAGACGCTCATCGAGCGGGTGATGGCGAACGAAATCATTCGCGACAAGATGCTGTCGCCGGACGGCAAGCTGACATTGATGGTGCTGGCGCTGGAGCCCGCTGCAACGGGGCCGGACAGCCTCAACAAGGTTGTCGATGAGGTCCGCAAAGAAGTCAGGGAGCAATTGGCGGGCACCGGGCTGAGGGGCGAGTTGTCCGGTGTCCCGGTGATGCAACACGAAATCCGCAACGCAATTCAGACCGATCGCCTGCTCTACAACACGCTCGGATTCGCAGTCGGTTGCCTGATCGCGATCATGTTCTTCCGCCGATTCTCGTTCATGGTCATTGCCGCCGGACCACCGCTTGTCGCCATTCTTCTCGCGCTGGGCGCGCTTGGATGGTTCGGCTTCAGCCTGAACATGTTTCTGAACGTGATGACTCCGCTCATCATGGTCATCAGCTTTTCCGACAGCATGCAGATCACATTTGCCGCGCGCGATCGCCTGCTGGCCGGCGACGACAAAGTCAAGGCGTTTCGCAATGCTCTCCTCATTGTCGGACCCGCCTGCGTGCTGACCCACGCAACCGCCGGCGTGTCGTTTATCGCCTTGCAGTTTTCGTCATCGGACCTCATTCGAACCTTCGGTGAAGCGGGGTTGGTTGCGGTCGCCGTCGCTCTGGTGGCGGTTTTGATGGGCGTTCCGTTGCTCGGCGTACTTCTCATTCGCAACGAAGCCGAATTTGTTTCGTCTGTAAGAAACATGGATTCCGCACTGAACGTGTTGCGCCGGTTTTGCGCCTGGATCGCGATTCGAATGGTCGCGCGCCCCGGGCTTTATTCCCTGATCAGCTTGCTCCTCGTCGCCGTACTATCGCTCGGTTACGCCCAGCTTCAGGCGCGCTATCGGCTCGCGGACCAGGTGCCCGACCGCGAGCAGGCCGTTAAGGCCAGCAGCCGTCTGGATGTCAAGCTGACCGGCGCAAATCCTTTCGATGTCTATATTCAGTTTCCGAAGGGCGCATCTCTTTACGCTCCCGAAACGCTGGCGGTGATCGCCGATGTCCACGCGCTGCTGGAGCATCAGCCGGGCGTCGGAAACGTCTGGTCACTGGAAACATTGCGTCGGTGGCTGGCGGAGAAATTGAATAGATCCGATGTCGAAACGCTCAAGGAGTATGTCGACCTGCTGCCGCCGTACCTCACGCGCCGATTTGTTTCGGCCGAACAGGATGCGGTCATCGTCAGCGGCCGGGTCCCGGACTCGGACGCAAGCCAATTACTGCCGATCGTCGACCGGACCGATCAGGAATTGAACAGCATCCGTACGAAATATCCCGGGTACAAGATCGCCGTCACTGGTCTGTCAGTGATCTCGGCGCGCAACAGTGCGCTTATGATCGACAAATTGAGCATGGGACTCACTATCGAGATCGTTTTCGTGGCCGCGTTTATCGGCCTGGCGTTCTGGTCACCGGTGGTCATGCTCATCAGCATATTGCCGGGACTCTTTCCGATTGTTCTCGCCGGCACCTTGTTGTGGGTTACGGGGCAAGGATTGCAATTCGCCAGCGTGATTGCCTTGACCGTATCGTTCGGCCTTGGCCTCAGCGCGACTATTCACTTCCTCAATCGCTTGCAGATTGAAGATATCGATCCGGACCCGGCAATAGGCGTGGAGCGCGCGACCATTCTTGTCGGACCGCCGTTGATCCTGACCTCGGCGGTGCTGGCGTGCGGACTTGCGATGACCGTGCTCTCGAGCCTGCCATCGCTGCGGCTCTTCGGGTGGCTCAGCGCTTTCGCGATGGTGGCAGCACTATTCGCAGATCTGTTCATGTTGCGGCCGATCGCCATGTTTCTCAGCAAGATCGTGCGCCGCATATCGCGGCACTCTCTGCTGCGATCTTCGGCCGAATAGAAGCTCGCTCGCTAGCTGCTGCGCTTGAGATTAATCGACACGCCTTTAATGCTGGCCTCGTTGTCGTGCGATCTGATCGTGACAGACTGGCGTCCCCCATGGGTTACCACCGTCAGAGTCGCGGTGAAAGACGACGCTCTGGCTACAACCTGAAAGCGATCGCCTTCAGCTCTGCCGGTAATCGTGCCGGCAACACCGCGGTTTGTTTCGCTCCAATTGCCGGTGATTGCGCCGCTTGAGTAGTTGGCACTGGCGCGCAAATCAAAATTGAAGCTCTCGCTCGCGCATCGGATGTTGAGTTGTAATTTGCGTTGAGCATTGAGAACATCGTAAGCTGCGCGACACTTGATCGACTCATGTCCGCCGTTGGACAACTCGATCGTGCCGGAGCCCGACCACTGCCCCGCCAATCTGTCAAATGCTGCAATGCTCTGTGCGCGACACGTGCCTGCGACGGAGAGCATAAGCGCTATGGCTAACCCAACGATACGCAACACGCTCATCGTGGACTGCGATGTCACTGACCGCTCTGACATTCCGAGGTTTCTCATGAAACGTGGAGACGCTGCCGCGGTTGTCACGCAACAATGCATGAAATTGAGGCACATGACAATGTATCTGAAGATTTACGCCGTTCTCATCCTCTTGATGCAGATCTCTATCGGCACCGCATTCGCGGTCGATGACAAAAAAACGACAAACCCGCAGCCGGGCGGGCTTCTGCAGGGAACCCCCGAAGAGCAAGCGGCCTGCGCGCCGGATTCAACGAAATTCTGTCGCGATCTTATTCCCGACACGCTGCGCGTGCTGTCGTGCCTGCAAGAACATCGCAAACAACTCAGGCGGGTGTGCCTTAAAGTCCTGGAGGACCACGGTCAATAAATCCCGCGTCCGGCGCTCACTCTGCTTTCAGGCCTTGTGACTATGGAGCGCAAAAAGCCTGCGAAAGAACCCGCGACGCTGCGAAATCGCGGGCAGATGCTCGCAGCCGCTATGAGGATCTCCGCCCAAATATCCACCGAGTCTGATGGCCGACCAGTAAAACGGATTCCATTTCGACCAGACACTTTCGGCCTCGTGACGCAACAAGCCTGCAACCACCTCAGGCACCGCTCCGAAAACTTCCGGCATTGCTTGCGAGAGCTGGGGGTCCCGGAGCACATTCCATTTGGATAGCCCGCCCATCACGGGCGACTTGATGGAATAGATGACACGCGCAATTCGCGTTTCCCGAATGGCGTACGAGCACATCGCGCAAGGCTCGACCGTGGTGTAAAGCGTGCAATCCGCAAGATCCCGGCGTCCCAAAACTTTTTGCGCTTCCGAGATG
>DASSIJ010000219.1:0-2658 GCA_035692045.1 Pseudolabrys sp.
GTCTGAACCATCGTCTGCATTCTTCTCTCCCCGCGCTCAGTTTGGTTCGACGATCACCATCCAGTTGACGCCAAATTTGTCCTGCGTCATCCCGAAGCGAGGCGAAAAGAACGTCTTGCCGAGCGGCATGACGACTTTCCCGCCGGTGGAGAGTCCGTTGAAAAGCCTGTCGGCATCGGCGTCATCCTTGGCGTTCACCGAAAGCGCGAAGCCGTCGAATTTGGGATTGCCGGTGTTGCGTCCGTCGGACGCCATAACCCTGGTCTCACCGATCGTTAGCGATGCGTGCATCACCTTGTCCTCGTTGCCGGGCGAGCACATCGATTTGTCGGGACTGTCCTTCCAGCGCATCAGCATGCCGACGTTGGCGCCAAGCATCTTTTTGTAGAACTCGATCGCCTCGTCGCAGCGGCCATCGAAGAACAGATAGGGTTGCACTTGCATAACTCGTCTCCATCAGGTTCCGGTTATTGACAAATAGGTTGATATCAACATAATATAGACCATGTCAACCCGCCGTGAATTACCTCTGTCCGCGACCCATCTGGTGCGTGACAACTGCCTGTGTCTGCATGTGCAGCGGGCGGCGCGCGGGCTGGCGCGACGTTTCGACGACGTGTTCCGTCCGCTCGATCTCACGCATGGGCAGTTTTCGCTTTTGATGTCGCTGAACCGGCCGGAACCGCCGACCATCGGCGCCGTCGCGGAGTTGCTTGCCATGGACCGCACCACACTGACCGCGGCCCTCAAACCCCTTGAACGCCGCGGCCTGGTGAAGGTTTCGGTCGACAAAGAAGATAAACGCAGCCGTCGCCTGACAATCACAGCACCAGGGCGCGCGCTTCTCGCCAAAGCGTTTCCGCTGTGGCGAGAAACCCACGCAGCGATCGATCGGTTGGTAACAGGTTGTCGTCCCGACGATCTGCGCAACGCGTTGCGCGCGCTGTCCTGAACACTTGACACTTAAACACTCTTTGCTGACGACATCGTGACAACGTAATCGTCGAGGCGCGCCATGGTCTCCACCAGGCCCTTGTCGGCGCCGTATTCCCTGATGATGCGCGCGCGTTCTTCGGCTGACGGGAACGTGCCGTGCCAGGTCAGGAGCGTTTGACCGTTGCCGAGATCTTCGAAAGTCACGGTCGTAGCGAATTGCACCGGCTCGACATCGTCAGCGCCGGCGTGCCGATAGATGATGCGTTCCGGCGGAACGATTTTGTCGAAAATAACCCGGTTCTGATAGTCGCGACCGTCCGGTCCGTGCATGACGAAGCGCCACACTCCGCCCGGCCGGAAGTCGAAGGCATGCGTCGTGGTGGTGAACCCGTTCGGCCCCCACCACTGCGCCAGATGCTTCGGGTCGGTCCACACCGAGAACACCAGGGCGCGCGGCGCGTCGAGCACGCGCGTGCCGATGATCGAGCGCGGATCCTGTTCGAGGTCGATGCTATTTTTTACGGCCACGCTGCTTCTCCCGTTTGTTCTGTTTGTCCTGCTTACCCTGCGCCTGAATCGTCCGGAGATAGTCGTCGAGCCGATCGAGACGCTCTTCCCAAAGCCGGCGGTATTCCTCGAGCCAATCATCGGCTTCCCTGAGCGCCCGTACGTCGATGCGGCATGGCCGCATCTGCGCATCGCGGGTCCGCGTGATGAGGCCCGCGCGCTCCAGCACCTTCAGATGTTTCGAGATCGCGGGCAGGCTCATGTCGAACGGCTCCGCGAGCTTCAGCACGGACGTTTCGCCGAGTGCGAGCCGCGCGAGGATTGCGCGCCGTGTAGGGTCGGCAAGAGCCGCGAAGGTGGAGCTGAGGCGGTCGGCCATCGTAATAAACCATTTAGTTAAATAACTAGTCGGTTAAATACACGAGGTCCCTTCTCTCGTCAATGACCAAAATTCCTTGATCGGAAATCGTTATGATGGCATTGATTGCAGTGCAATCAATGCTGTGCTAAGTTCTTTAGCCAACAGGGGATTTCATGGCATCGCTTACGGTTCGCCAGCTCGATGACAAGCTCAAGAGGCTGCTACGTCTGCGCGCCGCAAAAAGCGGCCGCTCGGTCGAAGATGAGGTGCGCACGATCCTCCGGGAGGCAACCGAGGAGACCGGAGGTCCCGCCCTCGAGCTGATCGAGCCGCCCTCGCCGCCGGCAAAAGGCCGCGCCACAGTGTCGCGTCCGATCGTGCCGGCGGGCACCAAACGCGTCCTGCTGATCATCGGTGGCGGCATCGCCGCATACAAGTCACTCGATCTCATCCGCAGACTGAAGGAACGCGGCATTGCGGTGCGCTGCATTCTGACGAAAGCCGCCGAACAATTCGTGACGCCGCTGTCTGCCAGCGCACTCGTCGGCGACCGCGTCTTCACCGATTTGTTCGACCTGTCTGGCGAATTTGATGTGGGACATATCCGCCTCGCGCGTGAAACAGACCTTATCGTCATTGCTCCGGCAACCGCCGACCTGATGGCAAAACTCGCCGGCGGCCATGCCGACGATCTTGCAACAGCGGTGTTGCTGGCAACGACCACAAGAATTCTGTTGGCGCCGGCGATGAACCCGCGGATGTGGGCGAGCAAGGCAACACAGCGTAACCTGGCACAACTTGTCGCCGATGGCGCGGTCATCGTCGGCCCAAATGAAGGCGAGATGGCGGAGGCC
>DASSIJ010000220.1:0-4855 GCA_035692045.1 Pseudolabrys sp.
TGCACTCAGCATCAACCGTTGTCGTGGATGCGAGGTTCCTGCTTTTCGCGTGAATGGTGAATGAATGGCTCATTTGGAATTGAGCCAAGGGCCTGTTTTTACGGATTAAATTTTCGCAATGCTTGCGGCGGGACGGAGGCGACGGACATTTTTCTGCGCGGGTGCAAAATTGCACGGACAATGAATTTGATTCCGCGCTGCAACGAATCAATGAACCATTTGGAATCCAATGAACGGCTTATTGTCAGGAAATGGATGCAGTGCCAGGCGCGCGGGCACGCCGTTGCGTCTGCAAACAATGTGGTCTAGGGCGCCAGGCGCCCGAGCACTCGCCGCAAGATATTCGCCCGGCGGCCGCGCGCCGCGGAATGTCCCGCGACCTTCCCCGCGCGGCCGTGCGACGCCGTGATGCGACGCGATCTCGATTTGCTGCCGTTCGTTTTGGCCACGTGCCGGCGCACCTTCGTTTTGGTCGCGTGGCGTGTCTTGCGACGGTGACGCCTGCGCTGACGCAGCGCTGTCCGCCCAACGTTGCGCAGGAACAGTTTTTCCAGTGGGTAGCTCAGCCGCCGCACCGCCGCCGACAGCGGCAGCCATTCCACCGCCATGATGTCCTTCATCAGGTCGCGGCTTGGATTGACGGCCGCCTGCATACGCCAGAACTGCACGACTTTTGGCCGCCCACGCGCGCGGTAGGTGAGGACGCCGAGGAATTCGCGCACCCGTACTTTGTGGCCAGTCTCTTCAACCACTTCGCGGTGGGCTCCAGCGAGCGGGCTTTCCTTGCGCTTGAGCTTGCCGCGCGGCAATACCCAAAGCTCGTCCTTCGAGCGCTGCACGACAGCGATCAGTGGACGCGCGCCATTGCGCACCACGATGCCGCCCGCCGCATGAATGGTCTTACCCGCCATTGTGCCGCAGAATCCTCGATCATCCCGTTTAGCAAAATTGCGGCAGCCCATGCAGTGAAATGCGCACGCTTCGACCGTGCCTGTGGGCAACTGGTATGGAGCGATGCGTGTCACATTTCTGTCGCTGGCGCGCAATCCCGGCGTGAGCGACAAATTGCGGCAGGGCATAACGCCCGCTCAATTGAACTTCAGCCCGGCTTCCTTCGCGATCTTGAGATTGAGCGCGATCTCGCGGCGGATCATGGCGTCCATTTCGTTCGGCGTAAGCGGCGCGGGCTCGACGCCCTGAACGGTCAGTTTCTGTTGCACCTCGGGCAGCGCCAGCGCCCTGGTGGTCTCCACGTAGAGCCGTTCGACGATCGGCTGCGGCGTCTTTGCCGGCACCAGTATCCCGTTCCAGTAGTTGAAGTCGGAATCCCTGTAGCCAGCCTCCAGCGTTGTTGGAATGTCCGGCAAAGCCGGCGAGCGTTTGGCCGAACTGACCGCGAGCGGAACCAGCTGCTTGTTCTGGATGAAGGGCAGGCCCGACGAGATGCCGATGAAGATAAAATCGACGCGTCCCGTCATCACTTCGGTGAGCGCTTCAGGACCACCGCGGAAAGGAACATGCGTTACTTGCAAGCCGGCGCTGACGATGAATCGCTCGGCCGCCCAGTGTGTCGCGCTGCCGACGCCCGCCGAGGCGAAGCTCATGCCGCCGGATTTTGCCTTCGCGACCAGGTCCTGCACGGTCTTGATGCCCTTCGACGGCGCGATCAGCAATACGTTGGGCACGCTGCCGAAGCAGGCGACCGCGGCGAAATCATTCGCGGCATCGTAGGGCAGGTTCGGATACGCGGCGGGTGCGCCGGAATGCGCGGCGGCATTGATCAACAGCGTGTAGCCATCGGGCTCGGCTTTCGCCACGGCTGCCGAACCGAGGCTGCCGCCGGCGCCGCCGCGATTTTCCACCACAATGGTCTGGCCGAGTTGGCGCGACACCGGGTCGAGCACGATACGGCCGAGAATGTCGATGGTGCTTCCGGCCGAGAACGGCACGATGGCGCGGATCGGTTTCGCAGCCGGCCAGGCGGTTTGTGCGAAGGCGGGGCGCGCAACAGCCGGCGCCGATAGCGCAGCGGCGGAAAGCTTCAGGAATCGGCGTCGGCTATGCAACATGTTTTCCCCCGGATGTGCGTGGCCATCTGATGCGGCCATCTGATGCGGCCACTTTGCACCAATGATGCCATGCCCGCCGCCCGCGGGAAGAGGGCTGGACGAAATTAATCGTTCGGCATTCGGCATGATGAAAATGCCGCCTGACTGCGCGTGCGCATTGATCGTGACGCTGTTGACGTGTTTCCCGTTGCACAACAGGCCTGTTGCGCTCGCCCTTCCGTCATGCCTAGTTTTACGAGGACACTACGGGAGAACACCA
The DNA here is from genome assembly GCA_035692045.1 of Pseudolabrys sp. Taxonomy (GTDB): domain Bacteria; phylum Pseudomonadota; class Alphaproteobacteria; order Rhizobiales; family Xanthobacteraceae; genus Pseudolabrys. The sequence goes on from DASSIJ010000220.1 coordinate 2,329, forward strand.
ATGCCGAGCTTTACCTGGGATCACGTTCATCTGCGCACGCCCGATCCGGAGGCGACCGCGCAATGGTTCGAGCGCATGTTCGGCGCCGAGGTGATTCGCTCGACGCAACAAGGCAAGCCGCGCATTGATATCAAGCTCGGCGGCGCCATGATCTTCACGGCGCAGGTCAATCCGGGCGATGGCGTGAATCCGCCGCCCACGACGCCCTATCAGGGTCTCGACCATTTCGGTATTGCTGTCTCGGGCATCGACGCGATTGCCGCCGATCTCAAGAAAAAAGGCGTCGAGTTCACGCAGGAGCCGCATTCGCCGCGCCCCGGCATCAAGATCTGCTTCTTGCGCGGTCCGCAGGGCATTTCGATCGAATTGCTCGACCGGGATCCGAAATATTCCTGATAGTGCGGACATTTGCGTGCCATTATTGCTTGGGACAAGCCGGCACAGAGTCGGAACGGAACCCGTGCGGGCAGGAGGTTGAATGCGAGCGATCGGATTGGCGGTTGTCGCGGCGACGATCACTCTGGCGGCCGCGGCTGCCGACGAGCGGTTCGAGCGCAGCTTGCAGATGCTGGCGCCGGCCGAACGACTGGAGCAGCTGTGCGACTACACAGCGATGACGCGCATCCGCACAGAAAAGAAAGAGTTCCGCCCCGATCGCGCGGTGGCCAACGCGATGGCCGAACCACAGACGAAAGCCGATACGATCGAAGTCACCGGCGGCGCGTTTCGCAGCAAGAAAAAATGGTACGCGCTGTCCTACCGCTGCACGGCGACGTCCGACCACCTGAAGATCGTCACGTTCAATTACACCGTCGGCGAGGAAATTCCCGAGGCGAAGTGGGCGTCGTTCGGCCTGTGGCAGTGAGCGTCGCTTGCACCGCTATTGATGCTGCACCATGACCTTGGTGCCGAGCGGCACACGCGTATAAAGATCGATCACATCGTCGTTGACCAGCCGGAAGCAGCCGGACGACACCGCCTGACCAATGGTCTGTGGGGCGTTGGTGCCGTGGATGCGGTAGACGGTCCCGCCAAGATTCATCGCGCGCGCGCCGAGCGGATTACCTGGGCCACCGGCCATCCAGCGCGGCAGGTAAGGCTGGCGCACGATCATCTCCGGCGGCGGCACCCAGTCCGGCCATTCACGCTTGAGCGTGATCTTCTGTATACCGCCCCACTGAAAACCGTCGCGGCCGACGCCGACGCCGTAACGCATCGCAACGCCGTTGCCCATGATGAGATAGAGATAACGGTCGTGGGTATTCACGATGATGGTGCCGGGCGGCTGTTCGGTCCGGTAATACACTGACTGGCGGCGCAGTTCGGCCGGCAGGTCCTTGTCGCGTCCGGTATCATCGATACCGGGATCGACATCTTCCATCGTCGGGTTCGTTGATGGCATCAGGGGCGCCGCGAATGACGGAGCCGCCGGCACCAAAAACAACGCTAATACGCAAACCCGCAACCGAAGCATTTGCATTCCCCCAAAAATGATTGTCGCCGCCCTCAGTGACTGTCCTTGATGTGCGTCTGTGGCCGATCGGAACCGCGCGCAGTCTCCGTGTGCCAGCGTCCCTTCTCGTCTTCGTATTCTATGGTTTCTGTATGGCCGGGCACGGTCTGCTCTTCGGCAGCGGCCTGGGCAGCGGCGAGCGCGTCGGCATGGGTCGGATAGGGCTCCGAGAAGACGCCGTCGACCTTGTAAGCCCAGCCGCCGTCGTGTTCCACGATCTCGTAGATGACTTCAGCCATGGGTAACCTCAGAAAACGCGACAGGTGTTCCGATAAGCTATCGCTTTCCGGGTTGGTTGCGCCAGTCGGAAGAAAGGAGGGCGGGGCAAAGGTTACCGCCCAGTCAATCCCGTCTTGCGGGCGGATTTTTGCTCTGCAGCGCGGTCATAAATAGTCCAGACCGAACCGGCGCTTGAACGCTTCGCGATCCTCCGGACGCGCCGACTTGAGGATGGCATGCGCGGAATAGTTGCCCCTCATCCTGCCTGCATCCATATACATCCAGTCGACGATCTCGTTTTTGACGAAGCTGACAGTGTCGCCCATCTTCAGGTTCACTGCCGAGCGCGGCGTGTTGTTGATTTGCCCGATGAACCGATCGTCGACATGCGCGAACGGATGAATCCAGAAAAACTCCGCGCCATTGGCTGCGGGGATGGCGATCTTGACCGAGAAGCCACCCATCGTGGGGCCCGGGTTCTTCGCCAACGTGAGGAATTTCCGCAGTGTTTTGCGCGCGCCATGGATCGCCGCGGCCATCACCGGGTCGTTCATTGCGAGAATGACCAGCTCGGCACTCCCGGCCTTCCGCGCCATGACATTGCCGCCGGAGGGGCGCTCCCTGAGACCTGCCGCGCGCGCGGCGCCGAGGATCAGCGCAAATCCTTTGGCTGTACGGCCTGACGAAAATTGGGATGACATCGCATCGCCTTTCCTGCACCGGCGCGCGGACAAGCGCGCACGGGTGACGCGGATAAGTCGATTGGGGTGGCCGATAGGTTCAAAGACTGCGGGC
>DASSIJ010000221.1:0-5636 GCA_035692045.1 Pseudolabrys sp.
GATGGGCGCCGCAAGCGCGGCCAGGACTTGCTCGAACGAAGCGCCGGCCGGATTCCAGAACAGCGCCTTTTCATGCGACGGGTCGGCCGTGATGGCGGGGACGTGGCGGGTGAGGATCAGGCGGCGGCGCAAATGCGAGCGCGGCTGCCGTTCGTGCGAATGCCGGCCGTGCACCACCACATCGACCCCGTCGAGCCCACGCTCGAAGAAGCGCTGATCGGCGTCGAACTTGAGCTGGTCCGGCATGACGCCGGCCGCATTCGCGAGCATGCCGTCTTCGGAGACAATGGCATAACCTTCGATGCGGGGCGGCCGGGGCATTGCAGTCATTGTCGGATTTTTACCGGCAGGCGCAAGCCGGACTTGAGCGTGCCGGACTTGGGCGTGCCGGACTTGGGCGCGCGCGAGAGGACAATGGGTGCATGTGTGCTACCCTGCCCGGACTATGATGAAGCGTGAGACCTTCCCGGTCGCCAATATCTACGTGCCCACCGCGCGCCGCAAAACGCTCGATTTAAAGCGTGTCGACGCGATCGCGCAAAGCATGCTGACGGATGGCCAGCAGACGCCGATCCTCGTGCGCGAAGACGGCGCTCGCTTTGTTCTGGTTGAGGGCCTGCACCGGCTCGAGGCCGCCAAGGCGCTGGGTGAAGCCACCATCATCGGCTTCCGTGTCGCCGCCCGGAAGCACTAGACGACACCGGTCGACGTTTCCGCAACATCGTTATTCCGGCAATGTCACCGCGGTATAGCTCCGTGCAGCGCCGTCAAACACCGAGACCTGGAGGACCGGGAAGTTCTGCTTGAGTTTCAGACCAGCCGTCATGGCATCTTCGGACGTGTCGAACCTGGTTTTCAATTTGCCGTCAACCGACAACATGTAACCGTCGCTCGGCATGACATTCGGGCGCAGATTTGCCGGCTTTGTTTTTTCGCCACTCATATCGTTCTCCTTTGCAGAATTTGAATGAAGGTTATGGCGCGCAGCCATCGCGCGGGAAATTTTCAAAATGACACTTATGAAAAATCGGCGGCGACGAGGTCGTAGATATTTCTGCGGCCGCGCGAGTAAACTCTTGCGGCGATCGCGTAGATAAATTTCCGGTTCCTGTCGAAAGCGCGCAGATACCCTGCTTCGTCGGGCTCCAGATCGGGCTGGATGTGCTTGAGCGCGTCCCAGGTCACAAAGAACGAACTTTCCATCGAGCGGTCGTAACCCCAGAAGCGCACCGCGTGCCGCGTCGCATCGAAACTTCGGCTTTGATTTGGAAACGTCACCGAAAGATTCTCGGCATTCGATGGCCGCCGGCCGAACCAGTTCATTGCGTCGCAGGCCTTCCTGTAAGAGAGACGCCCCCGATGGTCGGAAACCGCGAAGTGAGCGTCACAGACATATAGGTATCGCGCAAGGCATTAACGAGATGTCTCTTTAACGAGGTCTAACGAACGATATCTGCGGGTCCCCCGCTACCCGCACAATTCGCGCGAAAACACATGCGAGCCGGCGCGAAAGCAGGTTGCGGCGGCATGATATTAACTCACGATTTCAGTGGTTTAGCTCCAACGAGCTGCGCGGTGGAACCGCAAACGACCTGCGGGGTTATTACCTTTGGGGTCGGGAGCGCTTTCTGTTGCCTGATGACCGGAGCCACAATCGATGCAGAATTTCGTATCGAATCTGCCGGATCACTGCTAGTGATTCTGACTGCCCTTCCAAAGCTCGAATCGTCTGTTGGCACCGTGGCGTCCCCGGAGCGTTCGCGCGTGAATCCGTTCACGCTCGCCGAGGCGGCGTTTTCGTGAATGCATCGTCTTCACTGCAAAAGAGGGACAGCATGAATCGTCTGACCATCATAGCGCCAATCGCATTGCTCATGGTCGCATGGGTGACCCAACCGGCCGAAGCCTATCGCGTGAAACGTCATAACACTCAGTCCACTCAGTCCAGCGGTTGCGCGTTCACGAACGAGGGAAGGCAAATGTGCGGAGGGTCTGTTGCAGACCGCGCCGCAATTCCCGATACCGCCGGCACGCGCACCAGGCTCGCAAGCCGCGCCGAAGCCGTGGACGCTACAGGCAATCGCGTTGTGCTCACAGCAAACGAAGGTACGATCATCGGCGGGCGCCCGAGCGGCTGCCCGCACTCGTACTGCGGTTGCGGCTTGCGCATGCATCTCGGACTCTCGGATGTCAGGCTCAACCTGGCTTCCAACTGGTCGCGGCTGTTTCCGCACGAAAGCGCGCCGCGGGCCGGGCTCGCCGCCGTCCGCAGTGGCCACGTGATGTATATCGAGGCCGCAGCCGGAAACGGTCAGTGGCTTATTCGCGACTATAATTCAGGCGGCGGCCTCTCACGCATGCATGTGCGCGATGTGCGCGGTTACAGGTTTGTCAATCCGCGTGCGACGGTGGCGGCGCGCTAGCAGGCGCGCCCGGTTTTACCGAGAGTGTGAGACACGCCGTCACCTGCACGCGCGGCGCGCTACTGCAATGCCACGTTGATACCGATCTGGCCGCCGAAGTTCGTGACACGGTGTTGCGCGAATGTACTGACGACGGCGGCGAAAGCGCTCGTGCCGTCCCCGATCTTGAGCCGGGTACCGGCGATGCCGGTGGCCCAATCGGTACCGAGTTGTACGGCCGGCAGCGAAAAACTCGGCGCGGCTACGGTCGTCAATGATGCGGTGACCAGCCGGTTTGGATCGGCAAATTCGTGATTCCAAACCGCCTTGGCAAAAGGCTGCCACTTGCCGACATCAACGCTGGCCTGATAGCCCAACTCGCCAACAGCAGAATTGCGAATCTGCCTGTCGAAAGACAGCGCAGTAAACCCGCCGATCGCAGCAAGCTGGTCGGCCTCGGTGAATCCGTTCACACTGACGCGTTGCAGAACAACACCAATCACCGGGCCATGGGTGACGACGGTGCTTGCTGCCGGCGCCTTGACCGGCATGCCGGAGGGGGCGGCCCCGAGCGCGGACCTGAAATCGTAACCCGCTTCCGTCGCGAACGAGATATTCGAGCCCCAGGTGCTGCCAGTATTGGGCTGCACCGTGATCCCGATCGGCACCTGCCGGTTGATGTCGTAGTGCATCGCGCCCGCACTGGCGACCGCATTGAACCAGTAGGGCGCGTTGCGATAGGCGCCATAGAGACTGACAGCGAATTCATCGTCCTTGAAATCACCGCCGAGGCTGAAGGTCTGCCGCGTGAACCCGGCCGAGATAGCGCCACCCACGAGCCATTCCGGTGTCAGCCGGTAGTCGAACCCGGCGGTTATGCCAACTGGCGTGCCCGGATCGTCCGGAAATCCCGTGGTGTTGGACATCTTGAGCCAGGATAGATCGCCAGTGACCCATGCATGGAATTGTCCGGCCTGATCGAACGACAGCGGAAGCTGATTGCGGATGGCATTGATGACACCGGCGCGCGTCTTGACCGGGACCTCAGCCAGATACGAGATCTGGCTCGGCGCAACCACGAGGCTGTATTCATAGTCCGCGATGATCTTCTGCCCAGCCGTCGTGAAATGCTGATCGTCGGCAAACAGATGCGTCCTATCCGCATCCGGTGTCACCAGGGTCGATGGCGCTCCGGGCGCCGAAGAACACAGCAATGCCCAGGCCGTCGTCACACCGCCTGGCAGCGTGCAGGCAGGATGCGCTGTGTCGGCGAACTGGAAACCGAATGCCGCCGGGAACGCCGCTACCGCACGCCGCATCGCATTGCCATCTGACGGGATGAAATTGACACCCGCCGCGTGGAGATCCGACCAGAGCGCCTGGGTGTAAAGCAGGCGATCCGCCTGCGTCGCTGCGTCACCAAAAGAATAATTCAGCCCGCGCACGACAATGAATTGCGCGCCGGCGGCATGCAGTTGCGCAACCGCGGTCGCGAGGCCGCTTGCCGCAGTAGTGAGATAGGCCGCCTGATTGACCGGGAACGGACCCGAGCCGGAATCTCCGGTGGCGAATGAAACATCGTTGGCTCCGGCGCTGATCAGATAGAGCGCGCCGTTGTTCGCGTGCCCGCCATTGCCCGTGAGATAATTGCCGATCTGCGTCGCAACCGGAACCGCAGCGGTGAATCCGCCATTGCCGGGGCCATTGGGGTCAACGGACTTGGCACCGCTCGTCGCAAAATTGGTGCCGCCCTGGTTCGACGGAGCGGCCGCCAAACCGACCAGCGCAGCGAGCGCCTCGGAACTCATAAGCCCCGGGCTGGTGGTCGGCTTTCCTGCGCCCGCCGCGACGGCAGCGGCCCATTGTGCGTTGCTGAATCCGCCGCCACCGGGATTCGTGAACGTGCGATAGAATCCGCTATCAACCGTGCTGTCACCAAAGACAACAAACTGATTAAATTGCTGCGCAGCAACCGGAGCGGCCGTTGCAAGGCCGAGCAACAGGGCCGCACTCATTTGTGCTCGTGCCACGACGTGCATGCCGATCCCCGCCAGAAAATATTTCTCGTGCACCGCTTAGCAAAGGCGATGCGCAGTCGTCCAACGTCGTGGGGAACAAATGCACGATCTTTGGCCGTGTCGCTGTAAAATTTTATAGAAGGGTGATGCGTTGTGTCCGATTACGTCGTATTAGACCTATTACGTGTCGCAATAAGACAGGTCCTGATATAGTAACCCCCCAAAGAATTTTGCACATCGTCTCCTCGACAAGGCGCAGGAGAAGCGTGTGTGATCAGGAGCAATACAGTCGTCCATGCATTCGCCAGCCAAGCCAGCCGATTTCCTCAACCTGCCGCCACGATTTCGCTCTGCAAGCGTAACCGGGCCGCAGATCGCTGTGCTTTTTGCGGCCTTCACGCTGCTCATTTCCATTCCGATCTGGACGCACCCGTTGCCGCCGCTGGCGGACTACGTCAATCATCTTGCGCGCATGCAGGTAATCGCGACCTTGTCGAAGAACGCGCAGCTTGCGCAGTTCTATGAGATCAATTGGCAGGTCATTCCAAATCTGACGATGGACTTCATCGTGCCGCCGCTGGCGCGCGTGATGAATATCTATCTTGCCGGCGAGGCGTACATCGTCGCGATGTTCACGCTCATCATTTCCGGCATCCTGATGCTCAACCGCGCGCTGATCGGCCGCTGGTCGGTTCTGCCGCTGTTCGCCATTCCCCTGCTCTACAACTATATCTTTCTCGTCGGATTGATGAACTACCTGTTCGGAGTCGCCGTGGCCATATGGGCCCTGGCCGGCTGGGTCGCGGCCCGCGAACGGCCGTGGCCTCTCCGCTTTTTGCTGTCGACGTTTTGCGTTGTCGTTCTCTTCTTCTGCCATCTCTCGGCGCTGGGCGTTTACGGGATCGGCATTTTGTCGTTCGAGGTCTTCCGGCTCTGGACTCGGCGGGCGGAGCCGTGGCCGAGGCGGATTGCGGAATTCGTCGCCGGTGGCCTGCCGTTCCTCGCGATCGCGCCCCTGCTCTACGCCAGCCCCACAATGCAACTTGTGGCCGATATCTCATGGGAGCAGCGCGGAAAGCTCGACGGCCTGATGTATGTCTTCACCAACTACTCAGACATCGCTGCGTTTGCGCTCATCACAATCCTGGCCGCAAGCGCGGTGTGGGCCGTCCGGCATCGCGTTCTGCAGTTTCACCCGTGGGCCATTGCGCTGCTC
>DASSIJ010000222.1:0-4536 GCA_035692045.1 Pseudolabrys sp.
ACGATTGAGGATATCCACAACGCCACGGCGATCACGTATCCGCAGGCCTATCGCACGTCGATGACCGGCGAACGGCTGAAAGAGATTCTCGAGGACGTTGCCGACAATCTTTTCAATCCCGACCCCTATTATCAACAAGGCGGCGATATGGTGCGCTGCGGAGGTCTGGGCTATGCGATCGATGTGTCGAAGCCGATCGGTCAGCGTATCTCTGCGATGACGCAGCTGAAATCCGGCAAGGCGGTAGAGCCAAAGAAAGAATATGTTGTTGCGGGTTGGGCGAGCGTGAACGAAGGCACCGAAGGCCCGCCGGTCTGGGATCTGCTCGAGCGCTATGTCTCAAGTGCAAAGACCGTCACAGTCGCTCCCAATACCACCGTCAAAATTTCCGGGGGCTGATCGCAAATCGTATTACATTCATAAAATAGAATGTGATATGAGGCTGTCCCGTAGCCGATCCGCCGGGAGGTGCCGATGACCGACAAGACGCCCACAACGCGCCGTCGCTTTCTTGGTGGCGCTGCCGGTCTTGCGGCGGCCGGCGTAACCGCAGCCCGTGCGGATAATGCAAAGAATCTTCCGCCGAATGTTGCCAGTTGGACGCGGCAGCTTGGAGAGGGCGTTGGCGTTCGTGCCTACGGTGCGCCGTCCAAATACGAAAAGGACGTCGCCCGCCGCACCGTGCCCTGGCTCACCGCTACGCCCGAGTCATCGGTGAGCTTCACGCCGCTGCATCAGCTGGACGGGATTATTACGCCCAACGGGCTTTGCTTCGAGCGCCATCATGGAGGCATTGCCGAAATCGATCCCGCGGATTACCGGCTGATGCTGCATGGCCTGGTCGAAAAGCCGCTGATTTTCACTCTCGACGAACTCAAGCGTCTGCCGCGCGTCAACAAAATCTATTTTCTGGAGTGTGCGGCCAATTCCGGCATGGAGTGGCGCGGCGCTCAACTCAATGGCTGCCAATACACGCACGGCATGGTGCATTGCGTGCAATACACGGGCGTTTCGCTGAAATTGTTGCTGGAGCAAGCGGGTCTCAAGCCCAGCGCGAAATGGATCATGGCCGAAGGCGGCGATGCCGCCGCAATGAACCGTTCCATCCCGCTGGGCAAGGCGATTGACGACTGCATTGTCGCCTACCGCATGAATGGCGAGATGCTGCGCCCGGAGCAGGGTTATCCTGTGCGGCTGGTGGTGCCCGGCTGGGAAGGGAATGTCTGGGTCAAATGGTTGCGCCGTATCAAGGTGGGTGATCAACCATGGTTCACGCGCGAGGAAACGTCCAAATACACCGACCTGCTCGAAAACGGCAAAGCGCGCCAGTTTACGTTTGTGATGGACGCCAAATCGGTGATCACCTCGCCGTCACCGCAGGCACCGGTGAGGCAGAAGGGGTTCAACGTCATATCGGGCCTGGCTTGGTCGGGACGAGGCAAGGTCAAGCGGGTCGATGTGTCGGTTGACGGCGGACGCAATTGGCGCACCGCACGGATTGATGGGCCAGTTTTCGACAAGGCCTGCGTCCGCTTCTACTACGAGTTTGACTGGAATGGTGACGAACTCCTGCTGCAATCGCGCGCGATGGATGACACCGGCTACGTCCAGCCGAGCAAGGACGATTTGCGCAAGATTCGCGGGGTGAACTCGATCTACCACAACAACGGCATTCAGACCTGGGCAGTGAAGCCGGACGGGGAGGTCGAGAATGTCGAGGTGGGCTAGCTGCGTCGCCGTGGCGGTGTTGTTCGCTCTTGCCACTTCTGTGCACGCGCAGACAAAAAAGGACGCCGCACGCAACTACGGCATTGGTCGGGCTATCAGCGCAGAACAAATTGCTGGCTGGGATATCGACGTTCGGTCGGACGGACAGGGCGCGCCGCCGGGGCGTGGCTCGGTGAAGGACGGCGAAAAGGTCTACCTGGATAAATGTGCGGCCTGTCACGGCGAGTTTGGCGAGGGCGCCGGCCGCTGGCCGCAAATTGCGCAAGGCAAAGGCACGCTCGCCTCACATGATCCGGTCAAGACCGTCGGCTCTTATTTTCCGTACCTGTCAAGCGTGTTCGATTATATCCGGCGTGCCATGCCCTTCGGCGATGCGGAATCGCTCAGCAACAATGAACTCTATGCCGTCACCGCCTACGTGCTCAGTCTCAATGATATCGTCGATGATAAATTCGTGCTGTCAAAAGATACCTGGGGCAACGTGACGATGCCGAACCAGGGTGGCTTTTACGATGACGACCGACAGAAAACCGAAAAGGCCTTCTGGAAACCAAACCCTTGCATGAAGGATTGCCGCGGGCCGGTGAAAATTACCGGGCATGCCCAGGCCGTCGATGTCACTCCGGATGAGAAAATACAAAAACGCGGGGTAGAGTAGCTTCCCGGCACCATTTCGCTTATGACATTCGGGCAATTCTGACGTCCAGCCGGATTTCCATGGCCAAACTTAATCTCTCCGTTGCCGTCGGCCCCTACGACCGCACCCGAGCGCTGATCGACGGGGCAGTCCAGATCGATGGTGTCAAGCCGGCCTGCATGACGCTGTCGCCGGAAGAGATCTTCTTTCGCGCCTTCCGGCAGGCCGAATTCGATATCTGTGAATTGTCGCTATCGAGCTTCACGGTGAAGACCGCGCAGGGCGATTGCCCTTATGTCGGGGTGCCCGCCTTCGTCTCGCGGGCATTTCGCCATACGTCCATCTATGTGCGCACGGACCGGATCAAAAAGCCGAGCGATCTTAAGGGAAAGAAAGTCGGTCTGCCTGAGTATCAGTTGACTGCGAACGTGTGGGCACGCGCCATCCTTGAGGATGATCACGGCGTGAAACCCTCCGACATCCATTGGGTGCGCGGCGGCATTGAGGATGCGGACCGTCCGGAGAAGATCAGCATCAAGCTGCCGCCTGATGTGAAGCTCGAAGACGCGCCGAAAGGAAAATCGATTTCCGCGCTGCTGCGGGACGGCGCGATCGACGGCTTTATCGCCCCGCGACCGCCATCCTTGCCGAAAGATACGCCGAACGTCGGCTGGCTTTTCCCGGACCCGGTTGCGGCCGCCAAAGATTATTTCACACGCACGGGTATTTTCCCGATCATGCATTTGGTCGGCGTGCGACGCACCTTGGCCGAAAAGCATCCGTGGCTGCCGGGGGCGGTGTTCAAGGCCTTCGATCAGGCCAAGAAGGTGGCGATCGAACAATTGAGTGACACTTCGGCGACGAAGGTGACTTTGCCGTTCGTTGAGGAACGGATTTCTGAAGCGCGGGCGCTGATGGGTGAGGACTTCTGGTCCTACGGCGTGGCCACCAACCGAAAGACGCTGGAGACGTTCCTGCGTCACCACCATTCGCAAGGGCTCTCGTCACGCCTGGTGACGGTGGAAGAGATGTTTCATCCGGGGACTCTCGAAACATTCAAACTCTAGTTACGATGGAGATGCCCGATGAATATCTCGGGATTGATCGCATTCTCCACCCTCATGGTGACTGGCATGTCTGCATCAGCGACCGAAATCAGAGTGATGAGCGGTGGTGCGCCGAAAGAAGTTTTTGGGCAGCTCACACCGAAATTCGAGCAGCAGACCGGGAACAAGGTGGTCTTTGTTTATGACGTGCTCTCCGCATTGCGTGAGAAGATTGCGGCAGGTGAAAAAGTCGACGTGTTGGTGATGCCCGTGCCCATGCTCGACGGCTACGCCAAGGACGGTAAGCTAAGCGCCACTGGCCGGGCAACATTCGGCATCGTCGGCACCAGTGTGGTGGTGAAGGAAGGCGCGCCGCGGCCCGATATTTCCACCAAAGAGAAATTTCGCGAGGCGATGCTGGCTGCTCGTTCGGTGGTGCACGCCACGCCTGGGAAGACCCCGAGTGGCACCCACATGGGCAAAGTAATGGAGCAACTTGGAATCGCCGACTCGATGGCCAAGAAAGTCATTCATAGGCCTGCGCTCGAAGGCGGCGTGCAGCTTGTCGTTGAAGGTCAGGCCGAGATTGGCATCTATCCGGCGAGTGAAGTCGCGGGCGTCAAGGGTGTCAGCATTGTCGGACCTTTGCCCAATGGTATCGACCTAAACACGCTCTACGGCGGAGCTGCTATAGCGGAAAGCGCCGCGGGCGACGTGGCCTCGGCATTCGTAAAATTCATGGCAGCCCCGGAAAATCGCACCGTCTGGAAGCATGCGGGTTTCGATCCGCCGGGCTCCTAGGCTTTTGCGGGCTTCAGTCGCACGTGGATGTTTTTTTCCTGCGTGAAGGCGAGCATCTCCTCAAAGCATTCCTCGCGCCCCAGTCCCGACTGCTTGAAGCCGCCGAAAGGCGCGCCGAGGAAGTGCTTGCTCACCTCGTTGACCCAAACATAGCCGGCCTGGACCGCAAGCGCGGTGCGATGGGCCGTTGAGAGATCGTTGGTCCAGATCGATGCGGTGAGGCCATATTCGACCGAATTCACCGTCTTGAGCATGGTCCGCTCGTCATTCCATTTGAACACGCCGAGCACAGGCCCGAAGATTTCCTCGCGCGCGATCCTGTTT
>DASSIJ010000223.1:0-3262 GCA_035692045.1 Pseudolabrys sp.
CGAGAACGAGCAGTGGCGATACATGAAAAGCGATCGCAAGACCGACCGCCTCGCCGATAAACGTGAGGACCGACACCGCGACGGCAAGCGCGGTCAGGCTCAAGGTCGAAAGATCACTGGTGTCCTGCCGCCAGGCGAGCACGCGATAGCCCATCAGCCAGAGAAACAGACTGGCGGCGAAGGTCGGCACCGTCACGTCGGCTTTCGTTTGCTGGAAATAATGGATGAGCGCGAGCAGCGCGATGCCGTAAATGATCTGGTGCAGGCGCCGCCAGCGGTTTCCGCCGAGCCGGCGCACCATGCCATCTGTCGAAGTCGCGGCCAGCGCAGCAAGGCCCAGCCAGGCCACCGCACCCACGATCAGGTAAACGCGGTGCGTGATTTCGTGGATGACTTTCCCGAGGCTGTAGCTCTGATCGGCGAAGAACAGCGCGAGATGCGCGGCGATGTAGCAGAACGTCCCGACGCCGAGCATCCGCCGCACATCGATCAGATTGCCGAAGCGCAGAATGTGCCGAAACGGCGTGACTGCGAGCGTCACGCCGAGAAAAACCAGCGCCCAGAATCCGGCGCGATGAATCAACTCGTTGAGCGGCCGCGCACCGTGCGCAATGTCATTCGCCTGAAAGACTGCTTTGGCGAGCGGCATCAGCAGCAATACAAGCGTACCGACGCGCAGCCAGGACAGGCGGCCGCGACGGTCGCGCCACAATTGCCAGGAATGCGTGATCGCCCGCGCGCTCGATTGCGTCATCGCGCCCGAACCTTGCCGCAGAATTTTGCTTTCAGACTTTTGTCTGCGTTCGCCACAATTTCCTCGATCACCGCTGCATGGCTGCAATGCCGCAATGCACAATTTACACGTATAAAGGACGCACTCGTGTTAGAATTTTCAGGTTGGCTTGATTCGTCACAGTCAAAAAAGGCTCGCAAAAAAGCTTGCGTGCAAACGAGTTGGCCGCAACGGAGCAATAGCCGGCAGCCAACCATCACGGGGGAACGAGGAGCAGTACAGGACGCCACAGTAGACGCTGCGCCGGGGGATTTACATGGAGGCCACCGATGTCGCGAGCACTGGTTTGCTCTCTGCTTGTCCTTGTTGCCGGGCTTTACACAACGACCACCGCGTTGGCGCACGATAGCTGGATCAGTCGCGGCGGCCTGAAGAATGCCGCCGGCGAATGGTGCTGTGGTGATTACGACTGCAAGAGCTACACGCGCATATCGTCGACCGCGAGCGGCTGGATGGTCGACGGTGAGCTCGTGCCGTTTGATGAGGCGATGCCGGTGGCACCGCCCGACGGTCAGGTCACGATATGCCGACGGCCTGACGGATCGCGGCGCTGTGTATTCGGTCTCAAGCCGGGCTTATAGAAAGAGTCAGGCAACAACGGCGAACGCTGCGCGGATATTGCGCGCCACAAATGATTGTGGCTTGCAGCTAGGTTTGCTCGTCGGCCTCCCCGTTGGCGCACACGATGAGTGCAATGATCGCGGCGGCCCCGATCAGGATGAAGGCGGCCCCGATATTGTCGTCCCCCATGATGGCGGCGATGCCCGCCAGAACGAGCGCGCACAACCCGAGCGAAATCGCCCAAAGTCCGAGCCAGTCAATCGCGGGGACCGTTTCACGTTTGCGGGCGCGGACGGCTTTGGCCCGGCCCGTTGCGGTCTGCTTGGGTGGGAGCAGTATTGGCATGGCAATGCCTCCGGTGTGGCTGCGACCCTCCCACGCAAGTTTCGTGCCTGCGAATTTAACGCAAAAATTCCGTTCCGGTTCCGCGATCAAATGCGAGGTAACGGACGCCCTCCGGCATCTTTTGAGGGCACTTTCACCCAGGCCTCTCCGTCAAGAACAACCTCATCGGCGACGGAACATGTGCACGCGAGCCGCGCGCGAAACTTCTCCGGCACCAATTCCGAAACGAGGACGCGCACGTCGACAGTGTCGCCGATCTTCACAGGCGCGCGGAAATTCAAGGTTTGCGAAATGTAGACAGCGCCCGGACCGGGCAGTCGGGTGCCAAGGACAGCCGAAATCAGGCTCGCCGTGTAGAGCCCGTGCGCAATGCGTGTGCCAAATGGGGTCTTGGCGGCAAAATGCTCGGACAGATGGATCGGATTGCGATCGCCGGTAACCTCGGCAAAACCGACGACATCGGAGGCGTCGATGACCTTCTGGAGCGTTTCGGTCATCCCCAGCGACAGGTCCTCGAAATAAAGCATCCTTAATGGCAACATTTTACGACCCTGCGAGTTATTGGACCGGCGCCCGGGTTTGGACCGCGATGGAGACGATGGCCTGCGCGCGGACCGCCACTTTGGCTGACGACATTATCACTCTCCGGATGCGGTACGTTCCATGATCCTTATCCGCTTTGCCATCAGTATGTTTGCCCTCACCTTGCTTGGCCTCGCCATCTCGCTGAGTTCGGCGCAGAGCGGGCAGAACGACCGTGCCGAAGTCCCGGTCCTTAGCCAACGATAGACGGCTTCCGGCACAACCACCAAAGCACGCCGATTAGCACCACATTGATCAGCGCAAGCAGCGTCAATACACCGATGGTCGCGTTCGAGCCGCTCGCCTCGATGAGAAGCGCTCCCGCTGAAGGTGCGCCCGCCTGAACAATCAGGCTCGGAAACGCGAGCTTGCCCATCAATCGCGGAAATCGCACCGGCCCGAACAATGCGAGAGGCAAGGTGCCGCGTCCGATCCAGGAAATTCCGTAACCGGCGCCGTAAAGCAGGATCACCAGCACAAGCGCGGGTATCGCACCGAATAGCATCAGCAGTCCGACGGCCATCAGCGTGCAGGAGGCGATCATCGTCCAGATCGGGTGATAGTGGCTCCCGAACAAGCGCTCCACGACGCGCGCGCCAACCTGCGCGGGCCCGAAAATCGTGCCGAGACTCACCGCCGTCGCAAAATCGACGCCCCTCGCCTGCAGGAAAATCAGCAAATGCACCACGACAATCGAGCCGATGCCGGCCGCGATCGACAGCACAACAGCGAGCAAGGCAAAAATCATCGTTTCGTTGTGGATGCGCGATGTTTCGCCGGAGAGGTCGGGTCCACTGTGCTTGACCTCGGATTTGCGCGGCGCGCGCACCACGCTCACCTGCAGCGGAAGCATCACGAGCAGATGAAGCGCAGCATAAATGAAACACGCGCCGCGCCAACCCACGTGCTCGATCATGAATGCGCTCAGCGGCCAGCAAATCGTACTGGCGAAACCACCGAACAATGTGAGATTGGTGATTG
>DASSIJ010000224.1:0-6219 GCA_035692045.1 Pseudolabrys sp.
GCGTGCTCACGCCTGGGCTATTGGCCCCGGGGGCAGCCGCCCCGTTCCGAGAAATGTTGATTAGGCTGAGCCCCGATTCGACCTGTGATGCCAGATCGTGTGACGTGTCTTTGAAAACAATGCTCACGTTCGCCCAGGGACGCGGTCTGGTTGCCCAGAACGTAGCGCGCGGCGTCCGCATCAAGATGGACGATCGGGATAGCGCTACTGGCCCCCTGCGGGCCGGTGTCGATTTCCCCTCTCAGCCCGAACTCAATCTCCTGATCGATAACGCGCCCGCCAGGTGGCGTCCCTTCATTATCACCGCAATCTTCACCGGTATGCGGCTCAGCGAGCTGCGCGGCCTACGCTGGTCCGATGTCGATCTTGATGCCGGCGTGATCCATGTCCGGCAACGGGCCGATCAATGGGGCAACATGGGACCGCCGAAAACGAGGGCGGGCAAACGCGACATTCCCCTCGCCCCGATTGTTGTCAATGCGCTCAGGCAATGGCAGCCCGATGCCCCGAAAGGCGAACTGGTCTTTGCCACCCGCACCGGAAAGCCCCAGCCCGCGACGAACATTCATCATCACGTCTGGGTGCCGTTGCTTGTCAAATGCGGCCTGACAAATGAGGCCGGCGAGCATCGCTATCACTTCCACCTGTTGCGTCACGCGGCGGCCAGTCTGTTCATCGCCTACCTCAAATGGCCTCCCAAACGCATTCAGGCGGTCATGGGGCACGGCAGGATCACGATGACGTTCGATCTCTACGGCCATCTGTTCGAAAGCGTCGAGGCCGACCGTGAGGACATGAAGAAACTAGAGGCAGCGGTGCGCGCTGCGTAGAAGAGAACAGCCGATGGCAAAAGCTCAGACACTCACAGACGAAGAATGCGAAGCGACAGTCACCGAACTTATCAAGCGTCACTGCAGCAAAGACGACCGCATCAGGTTGCTGGAATGGCTCGTAGAGAGGACGACGCTCTATCGGGCGTTTGCGGATTTGGAAGCCAAGGCTGGGCTGCGATCGGCCTAGATGCGACAGGGTTGCGACATGAGGACGGAAAAGCTAGCAACATCAACGCGGCGCGGGGGCGCGAACCGCCCACGATAGTCGCCGCCAGCGCGGCAAACATTACGGAATTGGGAAGAAAAGTGCATGGCTCTTCCGCGGCAAATCGCAGCTCTGCTCGTACTCACAGGCATTTTCACATCCGGGGCATTCGCGGCGAATGCCGATGACTATCCCGCACGTCCGGTCAAGATCATTGTTCCATTCGGCGCGGGCGGGCCGACCGATGTTTATGCCCGCGCGATCGGCGAGGAATTGCGCAAATCCCTCCACCAGCCCTTTGTCATGGAAAACCGTCCTGGCGCCGGTACCACCATTGGCACGGAGGTCGTCGCCAAGTCAGCGCCCGACGGCTACACGTTGCTGATGGTCTCCGGCACCCAGACCGTCAACGAAACGCTCTACAGTCACAAGCAATATCAACTCATGCGCGACCTGGTGCCGATCGCGCCGCTCATCGACACCGACCTTGTGCTGGTGGCACATCCGTCTGTACCGGCAAAGAATTTGAGCGAGCTGCTGGCCCTTGCACGCGCCAAACCCGGCACCATCAATTATGGATCTTCGGGTCCGGGCTCCAACTATCACATGGCCGGCGAGCTTCTCAAGAATCTCACCGGCATCGACATCGTGCATGTGCCGTATAAAGGCTCGACCGGAGCTCGCAACGATATTCTCAGCGGGCAGGTTCAGATCCTGTTCGATTCGGTGCCCACCATGGCACCGATGATCAAGGCCGGACTGGTGCGAGCGCTCGCCACCACGGGCAAAACGCGGTCGTCGACATTGCCCGATGTGCCGACGATTGAGGAAGCCGGCGTCCCCGGCTTCAACGCGACCTTGTGGGTCGGCTTCATGGCGCCGGCTGCAACGCCGCAGCCGATCGTGGACAAACTCAATCAGGCGATCACCAAAATCCTGGCACGCCCCGATATCAAGGAAGCGTGGGAGAAAACGGGCGCAACCCCGATCGTGATGACTCAACCCGAATTCAAGGCTTTTATGGATGCCCAGGTCGCCAAATGGGCGAACGTCATCAAGGCCAACAACATTCCGCCGATCAACTGACGAACAGACAGGTTTTGTGATGAACGAAATGAGCAAGCCGGCCGCGGCAATCAAGAGCGAGGATCACTGGACGACCAGGGACGGCGGCGTGAAGTTGTTCCTCTTTGAAAAGTACGCCGGCGATCCGGCGAAGACCGTGGGCACGATTCTGTTCGTGCACGGCTCGTCCATGGCGTCGCAGCCCACTTTTGACTTGCAGGTGCCGGGGCGGCCCGATTCGTCGGCAATGGATCACTTCGCGCGCCGCGGCTACGACTGCTGGTGCGTCGACATGGAGGGTTACGGGCGCTCCACCAAGGATCGCGACAACAACGCGCCGATTTCACAGGGTGCAGACGATTGCTATGCGGCCGCGCTTTACATCCAGAAACTGCGCGGCAAGCGACCCTTCCTGGTCTACGGAATTTCCTCCGGCGCGCTGCGCGCAGCGATGTTCGCCGAGCGGCATCCGGAAATGGTGGCGCGGCTTGCCCTCGACGCCATGGTGTGGACTGGCGAAGGCTCTCCGACCCTCGAGCAGCGGCGCAAGAAGCTACCCGAATTTCAGGCCAAGAACCGCCGGCCGATCGACAAGGCCTTCATCCATTCAGTCTTCGACCGCGATCACCCTGATACAGCGGAGCGCAAGGTCATCGAAGCATTTGCGGATGCAGTCACGGCGCTCGACAATTCGGTGCCGACCGGAACCTATGTCGACATGTGCTCGAGATTGCCGGTGGTCAATCCGGAAAAGATCACTGTCCCGACTCTGATCATGCGCGGCCAGCACGATGGTATCGCGTCGATGGAAGATTTGTTGAAGTTTTATGCAAAGCTTCCCAACCCCGACAAGCAGTTCACGGTGATGCCAGGCATCTCGCACGCAAGCTTCCAGCAGAAGAACTACATGGTCGTGTATCACATACTGGCGAGTTTCTTTGCACAACCCGAGCCGGTGTATGTGGGGTGATCCCTCAGTTGTCATGGCCGGCAGAAAGCCGGGCATGACGGGCCGCTAAGCTCCCAGCTTATCCGCCAGATCGCTCAAATTCTTTCCCGCTGCATCCACCGGCACAGTCGGCCTGGTTTCGCCGGTGCCGGGGCCATGCTCATCGGGCCGCGCGACGTGACCGGTGCGCAAGCCGCACGTCGCGGCGGCAGCGAGATCGCTGCTGTGCGCCGCGACCAGCATGCATTCTGCCGGCGCGAGATCGAGCGCTTCGCATGCTGCCAGATAGACGCGCGGCATCGGTTTGTAATCGCCGGCGACTTCCGCGCCGAGGATCGCGTCCCAGGGAAAATCGTTGCGTCGCGCGAGATCGACCATCAATGAAATGTTTCCGTTCGAGACCGGTGCGAGCAGAAACTTTTTCCTCAGCCGCTTCAACGCGGCCGGTACGTCCGGCCAGGCATTGAGCCGATGCCAGGCAAGCGTGAGTTCACGCAACACCTCATCGGGCAGATTGTGCATGCCAAAGCGCGGCACGAAACGCTCAAGGTTGCTCCGGTGCAGAACGTCCAGTTTGCTGAACGGGATACGGCCGGAGCGGACCTCCTCCATGCCGGGCTGGTATTCGGCCCTCCAGGCGTCCGCAAAGGCCGTCCAGTCGAGGTTGTAACCAAAAGGCCGCAGGGCCCGTTCCGCCTCGCGGGCAACCCCCGTCCGCCAGTCGACGAGGGTCCCGAACACGTCGAAGAACATCGCCCGAATGGAGGTCATGGCGAGGCCTGCGGCCTTACTTTCCGGCCCGGAGAAGCACCGGCATGGCCACCGAAAATCATGGTTAAGTCATTGAAAAAATGGCGGGAGCGACGGGACTCGAACCCGCGGCCTCTGCCGTGACAGGGCAGCGCTCTAACCAACTGAGCTACGCCCCCGCGGGCGTGGGACCGAGTTATAGGCGGCTCCATAGCAAGTCAAGGTAAACGCTTTCCCGCTAACCCAAATTGCGAAAAAGCCTTATTTACCTAGAAGAATCGATGGTCAGAGTGCCCCCGAATCGTCTATTCGGGCATGGTGTTTGGCGCTTCGCCAAACCGGCGGATTCAAGAGGAGGGTCCCACTGATGGCAATGGTTCCTGGAAAAGCTCCGACACCACCGACCGTCACGCTTAAACATCTTGCAGCCGCACTGGCGGAAACACACGAGATGTCGAAGAAGCAGGCGGAGACCGTGCTCGGCGATCTGGTCGGCAACATTGTAAAGCATTTGAAGAAGGGCGAGCGCATTCGCATTGGCGGCCTTGGCATTCTCCAGGTTCGCAAGCGCGCTGCGCGAATCGGGCGCAATCCTGCGACGGGCGAGCAAATTCAAATTAAGGCCAGCAAAAAAGTCGCATTCCGCGCATCCAAGGAATTGAAGGAATCGATCTGACGGCTTTCCACCTGACCCTCCGGGGATAACGGCAGGCGCGAAGCGATTGGCTTCCCGCCTGCCGTTTTGTTTTGTGGGCTGACCTGCGCGCTTGCATTGGACCGCCCTCGCGCGATATTGGCGTGGAATAAGGGCGGTTAGCTCAGTTGGTAGAGCGCCTGCTTTACACGCAGGATGTCGGCGGTTCGAGTCCGTCACCGCCCACCAGCTTTGTGGTTTTCGCACAACACAGCGGCGCCGTTCGGAACTACCATGCCCGTATTCATTGCTTTGCTGCGTGCGGTCAACGTGGGCGGCACGGGTAAGCTGCCGATGAGGGACCTAAAGATACTGTGCGAAAAGTTGGGTTTTGCTGACGTTCGCACCTACATCGCCAGCGGCAACGTCATTTTTGAAAGCGGCAAGTCCGAAGCGCAGGTCAAGGCAGCATTGGAAGCGCGCCTGAAGGCGTATGCGGGAAAACCGGTCGGCGTCGCTGTTCGCACAGCCAGGCAGCTGAAGACGATTCTCGCCGCCAATCCGTTTCCGAAGGCCTCGCCTAACCGAACAGTTGCGATTTTTCTCGATGCGCGGCCCCCACGAAAGGCGCTTGGCGAGCTAACCGGTTTGAAAGACGAAGAAGTCCGGCTTGGCACCCGGGAAATCTACGTCCACTTTCCCGCGGGGATCGGAACCTCCCGGCTCAAAATCCCCGCCGCACGGTCGGGAACCGCCCGTAACATGAACACCATCGCTAGGCTCATCGCGCTTGCGGGGAAATCCTGAGCGGCCCCAAACCCAACAAAAACGGCGCCTCGCGGCGCCGTTTTCATTTTCATTTGTTGCGTCCGCCTAGTGCGCGGTCAGGCCGGAGCCATCTTCTTCCACCGCAGGCTCTGATGCGGCAGCCTGCGCCGCGAGCTTAGCGCTTGCCTCGTCCCACTCGATACGGTCGGGCTTGCGCACGAGCGCACGCTCGAGCACTTCGTCCATGCGAGTGACCGGAATGATCTCCAGTCCCTTCTTGATCGCGTCGGAGATTTCCACCAGGTCCTTGGCGTTCTCCTCCGGGATCAGCACGGTCTTCATGCCGCCACGCGCGGCTGCCAGCAGCTTTTCCTTCAAGCCACCAATTGGCAGCACGCGACCACGCAAGGTGATCTCGCCTGTCATGGCAACGTCGCGGCGCACCGGAATGCCCGTCATCACCGAAACGATGGCGGTAACCATTGCGACGCCGGCAGAAGGCCCATCCTTCGGCGTCGCACCTTCCGGCACGTGCACGTGGATGTCGCGCTTGTCGAACAAAGGCGGCTCGATGCCGAAGGCAACCGCACGCGAGCGCACGTAGGACGCCGCCGCGGAGATCGACTCCTTCATCACGTCACGCAAGTTGCCCGTGACGGTCATTCTGCCCTTGCCCGGCATCATCGCACCTTCGATGGTGAGCAGCTCCCCGCCCACATCGGTCCAGGCCAGTCCCGTGACGACGCCAATGAGGTCCTCTGCTTCGATTTCCCCATAGCGGAACTTCGGCACGCCGAGGTAGTCGCCGAGGCTCGCGGCCGTGACCGCGATCGACTTCTTCTTCGAAGTCATCAGTTCCTTCACCGCCTTGCGGATCAGCGTAGAAAGTTCGCGCTCGAGATTGCGAACGCCCGCTTCCCGCGTGTAACGGCGGATCATCGTCAGCAGCGCCTCGTCATCGATCGACCATTCCTTGGCATCAAGGCCGTGTTTGACGACCGCGTGCGGGATCAGG
>DASSIJ010000225.1:0-2156 GCA_035692045.1 Pseudolabrys sp.
CGGGGGGTTGCCATTCCTCCGGGATCAGCTTGGGGGATGCACTGAGACTGCCCAAGCGGCATCCGGCATGGAGGCGGCGCGAAGCTCAATCTGGCTCTTGTATGGAACGTGAGAACCTGGCCGGCGATGGCAAGGGAAAAGATGCTATGGGGCGGCGGCGAGAATCTTGCATTCATCGGCGCTGATTTGAACCGATGGAGCACCCCATGCAAAAGTTGAACGATCTAAGCCGATCCCTTGCCCCTCTCGAGCCGGACGGTACGCTGATCGCCGTCATCGAGATGAGTCAGTCGAGCTGGCTCGTTGCCGGTATCGTGCCTGGCGTCGAACGCCAGCCGTTGAAGAAGCTCGCTGCCGACGAGATCGCATTGCTAAAGCTACTGCATCGATGGCGCGAGGAAGCCGAGAAAGCAGGACGCAGGATCGAACGCACTGCAGTCGCCTTCGAGGCTGGCCGGGATGGTTTCTGGCTGGCGCGTTGGTTGAGGACACGCAGCATTGAGGCCCACGTTATTCACGCATCGAGCGTAGCCGTATCGCGCGAGCACCGACGCGCCAAGACCGACCGGCTCGACACCGAGCTGCTCAAACGAGCCTTTCTCGGCTGGCTGCGCGGCGAGCGTGATCACTGCAAGATGGTGGCGATCCCGACGACCAAGGACGAAGATGCCAAGCGGCCCAACCGCGAGCGCGAGAGCCTCGTCGGAGAGCAAACTCGGATTGTCAACCGAATGAAAGCAACCTTGATCCGGCTCGGCATCCGCGGCTTCAATCCCAAGCTGAAGAAGGCCGCCGGGCGACTTGAAGATTTGCGCACGCCCGAGGACGAGCCAATACCGCCCAACACGATGGCTGAGCTGCGTCGCGACATGGATCGTCGTCGGCTGGTCAGTGATCAGATCCGCCAGATCGAGGAGGCACGCCTGGATCGTCTCAAGCAGGCGCCTGATGATGGACCACACGCAATGCTGCGCCTGCTGGCGCGCGTGATCGGGGTTGGCATCGAGACCGCGGATATGTTGGTGCAGGAGGTGCTGGCGCGAAACATGCGCGACCGACGGGCCATAGCGCGTTATGCTGGCCTCACGGGCTCGCCCGACGAGAGCGGCACAAAACGCGGGAGAAAGGGCTGGCCCGTTCCGGCAACGCTCGAGTTCGGCGAGGCATGATCCAATTGGCGTGGCGATTTCTCATCTTTCAGAAGAACAGCACCTTGGCGCAGTGGTTTCGAGCCCGCACCGAGAACGCGCGCGGTACGCGCAAGCTCATGATCGTGGCCTTGGCGCGCAAGCTTTTGATCGCCTTGTGGCGGCTCGTGCGAGAGGGCGTCGTGCCGGACGGCGTCGTTCTGCGCCCGACGCAATAAACCGAGGTTTGCTGAAGGCACCCAACAGTTTCGGCCCAGTCCGTCCGCTTGTGACGGGTCGCCGATGACGGTTCGAGGTGGCGGGTCCCGGTTTGTGCCATGGCTGTTATGCCGAGGAAAAGAATGGGTCCGCCGCTTCGGAGCTTCGCTGCCGATGCGCATGGCTGCATCATGGTTCGGGTCCCCGGGCCCGCCGGATACAAGGTTGTGGCGCGATTGATCCGCGCCCGAAAGCGAGCTCCCCTCTGATCGCCATCCCGACCGCACCAAGCGTGCCGTCGTGCTCGGAGCTGTCAAGGTATGGCCTGGCAAGGGCGGAGCATGCCGCTAGGTTGGTGCGACGGCCAACCTTGACAGCTCCTGCGCGCGACGACATGGGCGAAGCGCGGGTCGGGACGAAGGAACGGCTTTCGGATCGAACAAAGAAACTGATGAAGGAGGTGCGCCGGCGTGCCGAAACTCCTTGACAAGAAAAGCCCCATACAAGGCGCAAGCGGCTCCAACCGCGAGGCCGAAAGTACCGATGCGCCGGAGAGGGGCGGACTGCCTCGTAGTAGCGATGAAGCGGGTGTAATGCCCGTGGAGCGAAGGGAGCGGGTCATCGTCTTTGAGATCGGGTCAACCGGCAACGGGAGGAACCCGATATTCAATGGAAGGCGGCAGCCTTCGCGCGGTGGCACGAGCCGGATGACGCGAGAGTGTCAAGTCCGGATCTGTGAGGGGCTCGGGGTGCAATTCCCCGGGCCTACTCGGCAATCGCGACGGTCAGCCGCGTCAGGTCACTTCTGCT
>DASSIJ010000226.1:0-6752 GCA_035692045.1 Pseudolabrys sp.
GGCTGGTCACCGCATGAGGCAGATACCCGCTGGCGCCGAGCACCAGCAACAGGCCGGCAGCGGTCAGCGCAAGACCGGTGGCCAGCGCGACGATGCGGCGCGAGGCGGAGAGCGCCGCTTCCACCGGGACCACCACCAGCCAGACCGCAGCGAACGATCCAATGCCGCCGGTGCACAGGGCAACCAGCGCCGCAAGCGCGGTCAGCGCCAGCGCGGACAAAAGGTGCGCACGTTCATAGCGGCCGGTGTGCGACAGGTAATAGACGATCAGGATGGGGGCTGCGAGCCACGCGAAGACGCCAACCTCGAGCGCAGTCGGCACGCCGCGAATGACAACATAGACGGGAAAACTTGCCAGCGCGGCCAGACTGCCGAGCAGACGCGGGGCAATGAAGGCGCGATGGCGTGCGGCCGTCAACGCATCCTGCTGCGCCGCCGGGTGCACCAGCGCGTCGACATAACTCCATACTGGCGTGAGAAAGCTCACGGTCCCTGCAACACGTCCCGACAAAACAGACGCGCCCCTAAAACTTGCTTGCGAAACTCTAGGGGATAGCCAATTAAGCGAACGCTAAGGCTGACCGTCCGCGGCGCCCATTCGGCGGCGCGAGCGTCGCCACGAGCGTGTTCTCGCCGCCATTCGCAGCGCATGGTGAAATTTCGGTTGCCGGAAATGCACACCCCGATACTTGCCGTCGATTGTTACCGATGCGGTAACCATGTTGGTGTGGAGGAAATCGCGGCCGATCAAGCTTGCCGCGCTTATTTAAAACTTTCATCAAATTCGATTGTGTCGAATTTGACGAAAGCTTTCGTTGATTTTGTCGCAAAACTTCTGCGCATTGCAAATAACAGTTTCAGGCCCGTCTGCTAGGTTTGCTCCAAAGGCGGCGAATAGTCCGCCGGGGATGTTGCGGGTAGGGTCATGTTCTTTCTTCTGCGGATGGCGTTTTGGCTGTGCGTTGTATGCGTGCTGCTCCCGAGCGGCAGCAAGACGACGTCGCCAGAGGCGAAAATCGATGCGTCCGAAGCGGTGACGCTTGCGGGCGCCGCCGTATCGGATGTGCGCGGATTCTGCGAACGGCAGCCTGATGCCTGCGTGACCGGCGGCAAGGTCGCGGTCGCGATCGGCCACAAGGCGGAGGCCGGCGCCCGCACACTCTATGAGTTCGTCAGCAAGCTGCGCGAGAAGTCCGCATCCGGCGAAAAGGCCGCCAGGCCGGGATCGGAAGGCACCTTGACCCCGGCCGACATGGCCCCGGGCTGGCATGCGCCGGTGCCGCTGCCGCCGCGCCGGGACGCGCGCGAGGGCCGCCCGGCGGCCTAGACGCCGGATTTACAGGCATTTTCGCGGGCCTGTCAGGCCGGCGAACTTTTTTGGCCAACGCCGTGCGCAAGCTTATATATGTTGGATCATGACGGCGATTACCGAGATCGTTGAGAATTTCGAGCTGCTCGATGAGTGGGATGACCGCTATCGATATGTCATCGAGCTTGGCCGCACCTTGTCGCCATTGCCGGACAGCGCCCACATCGATGCCAACAAGGTCCAGGGCTGTGCCAGCCAGGTCTGGCTGCTCACCCATGTCAAGCCAAACGGATCTTCCGGGCCGGTCCTCTCGTTCGAAGGCGACAGTGACGCGCATATCGTGCGCGGGCTGATCGCAATCCTGTTCGCGCTCTATTCCGGAAAGAGCGCGCGCGAAATTCTCGCCACCGATGCGCTCGCGCTCTTCGACAGTATCGGCCTGCGCGAGAATCTCACGCCGCAGCGCTCGAATGGTTTGCGTTCGATGGTGGAGCGAATCCGCACCGAGGCGCAAGCTGCGCTGGCTGCCGTCGCCTAGTCAGACGCTTTCCACGCCAAAGGCTGCATCATCGGCGAGCCAGGTTCTCACGGGCGCGCGCGCAGGACCGCGTGCGCGAGCCGAATAGCCGTAGTGGCGTGCGAGGCGGGCAAGAGCGAGTTGCAGCACCACTTTGCCAGAACGCGCGGGCCATGCACGCTCGCGCTCGATATCCTCAAGACCTTTGAGGAAGCAGCATATATCGAGCAGCAGACCTGCGAATTCCGGACCAACGGCGTCAAGCGCCTGATGGACGCTTTGGCGCGCCGCGATCACTGTATCGGTCAATGCGGCGGCGCGTTCGCCGCCGCCCGCATAGCGGCCGGACGACAACGGGCTCGACCAGTTGGCTGTTGTGCGCGGCATCAGATGCGCGCGGGTAAAATCCGCACGCAATCTTTCTCCCGCCTGCAATTGATCCGCCTCGATCAAGGCGCGGCCATCGCGTCCGCGCCGGCGCGCCAGCCAGACAAGAGGGCTTTCCGTTTCATCGACGATAACGCTGGTGCGGCCGAGCTCGGTGACGATCTGGCGTTGGGTCAAAGCAAGATGCTGCGCGCGAAAGCCGTCAACGATCGGCTGAGGAGCCTGCGGCTGCCGGCGTGCAGCCTTTCGCCGCTTGGAACGTTTGGAGCGGCGCTGCGATCGCGCCGGCTGGACGTTGGTGATGGCCGTTGTCATGGTCTGTGGCGATGTCTCTGTGGCATACCTTGTATAGGATTATTTACCTACAGGCAGCGCCGAGCAGAATGAAGGCCTGCTTTGCAAGCAGGCGAAGATATCCACAGCTTTTAGGAATTTATCCGTCACCACCGGCGGCATCCGCCGGTGCGTCACGCACTTTATTTCGCACGCCGCCGGCGTTGCTGCCCCAGTCCCATTTGTTTGGCGAGTTGCGATCGGGCGGCCGCGTAGTTTGGCGCCACCATGGGGTAGTCGGCGCCCAGACCCCATTTTTCGCGATACTGCTCGGGCGTCATGTTGTACTGCGTCCGCAAATGGCGCTTGAGGGACTTGAACTTCTTCCCGTCCTCCAAACAAACGATAAATTCGGGCGTGATCGATTTCTTCACTGAGACCGCTGGCTTGAGTGGCTCGGTCGGTCCCTCGGCGGCCTTGCCCGACACCCTGCTGAGAGCTGCATGCACCTGATTGATCAGGCTTGAGATCTCGCCGGCCGGCACAGTGTTATTGCTCACGTAGGCGGAAACGATCTCCGCCGTCAGTTCAATGAAGTTTCCATTGGCTGTGTTGTCACTCATGGACCGCCCACTCTCACGCTGCTGCCAGAATGGCGAAAGAGATCAGCTCAATTGAGCCGCAACAGGCTCAATCACCTATATTTAAAAATATTATCTGATCTCAAGAATCGCGCAAGACAAACATCGTTGTCTGCGACGACAAATATTGGTCAATCGCGACCAGGGCAAGAAAAGCCAAAATAACAACTTGTGTACAAATGATCTCGTCAGTAATCGGATTCTATGAGTTCTTTGCGATGTGACTTCGCAGCTCGTTGATCGAGGCAAAGCGCAGCGTGCCTTGCGGCAATTCCGCCTCGATAGAACCGTCGACATAGAGCGTGTAGCCCATGCCGTCGACGATACCGGATTTAAGGATCGCGACCGCGCGCGGTTTTTCCGACTCGGCCCGTTTGGGCGGAGGGGGCGATGTCTCGCGAAACGGCGCACCCGGCTTTGCGTCCGCCGCCGGCTCGCCGGCAACAGGACCCTTCTGCAATTTCGCTTCTGCCGGCCACATGGCGTCGAAGTTGGCATTGGGGAACGAGCGCGCGGGTGGAGAAGCGGGAGCCGGAGCGGGAGTCGAAGGCGCCGCAGACCGCCAGCCAGCATCGCGGTTTTTGGCCGCGATGCCTGATCCGCCGCCTCCAGGCGCCGGCGGCGCAGACTGTCGCCCTAGTCCCCCAAGATCGGCGCCCGGTTGCACAGCCGGAGCCAGGCTTTGATGCAGCGACAGCGCTATCTCGTCCTCGATCGCCGCCGTTTCCCGATCCGGGTTGCGCAATGTGGGCGCCAGGGATTCGGCTTCCTTGGCATCAAACGGCATACCAACAGATGCGGGCGAGACCGCGCCCAGTTCAGCCGGGTGAGGCTCGGGCTTGGGTCGCATTGGAAATGCCATACGGCCCTGAGATGGGGCCGCGGGCGAGCTATCGGTATTTTCAAGCGCATCGTTCGGCTGCACCAGACCTGACTGCAGACCTGGCTGCACCAGACCTGGCTGCACCAGACCGGCTGGCGGCCCGGCAGCCAGCGCCTCGGCGACCCGCCGCAACTGGCCGGCGACGATCCCGAGACCGAACAAAATCAGACCGCCAACAACGGCAGTCGTGCCGGCACTGATGAGCGTATTTCCGAAGCTGAATTCGTTGATCGGAATACCAAATCCGATCATCACCAGGCCTGCAAACAGGGCAAACGCACCGATGCCATACAATATAGCCGGCATGTTCCTTCGATCCTTTCAGCAACGCCGTAATGATCGGCTAAATTGTTCTAACAGCGGCAAACTCTCGCTTTTTCAACCGCCGTCGGCAACACATAAAGTAAGAACAATTGCGGGACCAGCATGTTCGGTGGCGGTAACATGACGCTCACGCGCTTGGACAATATTCTTACGCTTGCACAACACTCCTGCGGGCGCTGCTATTCCAGGGCGTCCTCCGGCCTTGTGGCTGATCAGGGGCTGTTTTCAGCCGTTGCTCCCGACCGCGCCACCGCCTAATTAGCTTGAGAGAGGAACTCGTCCGCCACATGTTGGGTTTCGTCTCTAGACCGGATTATTCCGCATTTATCGTTTGTGAATCGAGGAGGACATAATGTCGTTCACACTGCCCGACCTGCCCTATGCCCATGATGCACTTGCGCCGTATATGTCGCGCGAGACGCTCGAATATCATCACGACAAGCACCACAAGGCCTATGTCGATAACGGGAACAAGCTTCTGGAAGGCAGCGGGCTGGAAAACAAATCACTCGAAGAGGTGGTGAAGGGGTCATTCGGCAAGAACGCCGGGCTCTTCAACAATGCCGGTCAGCATTACAACCACTTGCATTTCTGGCAGTGGATGAAACCGAATGGCGGCGGCGACAAAATTCCGGCCAAACTGAAAGCCAAAATCGACAGCGATCTCGGCGGCGTCGCCAAGATGAAAGAAGATTTCACGCAGGCCGGCGTGACCCAGTTCGGATCCGGCTGGGCGTGGCTTGCGGTGAAAGACGGCAAGTTGATCGTCAGCAAGACGCCGAACGGCGAAAGCCCGCTCGTGCACGGTGCATCACCAATTCTTGGATGCGATGTCTGGGAGCACTCCTATTATATCGACTACCGCAACCGGCGGCCCGACTACCTCAAGGCATTTCTTGACCACCTGGTGAATTGGGACCACGTGGAAGAAATGTTCGTCGCCGCGAGCAAATAGACATCTCCTCCACCTCGACCTCGTCACTTCGCCTTTCGGGCACACGGTCGGCAGCCATCACTGCCGACCGTCTTGCTGTTGTCGTGCTCGCGAGTGTCGCAGCCATTGCGGCACTAACATTCCGCGACTACGGCCTTGGATGGGACGACTACACGCATTCGCAATATGGCGATCTGCTGCTCGCGCTCTACAGTTCGGGTTTTGGCGATCAACGCGCGCTGTCCTTCGTCAATCTCTACAAATATGGCGGCGGCTTTGACATGGCGGCTGCGCTCGCCGCCAAAGTGCTCCCGTTCGGTCTTTTCGAAACCCGGAGACTGGTCGGGGCTGCGGTTGGCATCATCGGACTGATTGCGACCTGGCGAATTGGCCGCCGCCTCGGCGGACCCACGGCCGGTCTGGTCGCGCTCGTATTGCTCGCCGCCTGCCCGCTCTACTACGGCCACATGTTCATAAATGCCAAGGACGCGCCGTTCGCCGCCGCGATGACGGTGCTGCTGCTCGGCATGGTGCGAGCGTTTGAGGAATATCCGCGCCCGGACCCGCGCAGCGTCGCGCTCGCGGGCATCGGTATCGGGCTTGCGTTTGGTTCACGTATTCTCGCCGGCGTCGCCGCACCCTGTGCACTTGCCGCCTTGCTGCTCATTATTACCGGCGAAGCGCATGCGGTTGGCCTTCGCAGAAGCGCAGCACGGGCCGGAGACTTTCTCTGGCGTCTGCTGCCGGCGCTGGTGCTCGGCTACCTGATCATGGGGCTGTTGTGGCCGTGGTCGATCCTTGCGCCGCTCAACCCGATGCGGGCGGCAGAATATTTCGACAAGTTCTTCGAAAAGCCATGGCGGGAAATGTTTGCCGGCAAGTTGTACTCGGTGACCGCCATGCCGGCGAGCTATTTGCCGCACCTATTTGCAATCAAGCTGCCGGAAATCATGCTGGCGCTCGGGCTGACTGGCACGGCCGGCGCATTGGTTGCGATTGCGCGACGTGATCTGCCGCTCAACCGCCGCGCCGCCTATGTCCTGGTCACGTTTGCGGCGATTCTGCCGGTCCTGTTGGCGATGGTGGCACACCCGGCCTTCTATAACGGCTTGCGCCATTTTGTGTTTGTGGTGCCGCCATTCGCGGTGCTCGGTGGCCTCGCCGGAGCATGGCTTTTCGAGAAATCCCGTCCGTTCGGAAAAGCGGCGACCGCCGCGCTCACCGTCGCTTTTGTTGGCGGGTTGGCGCTGCCGCTGAGCGACATGGTGCGGCTGCACCCATACCAATACACGGCGTTCAACTGGGCCTCCGGCGGCGTGCGCATGGCGCACGACAACTACATGCTCGACTACTGGGGGTTGGCATTCAAGCAGGCCGGCGAGGCTTTGCGGGTCAAGCTCGATGCGATGCATCTCAAGCCGCCGGCGGGGCGACGCTGGACCATCGAGATCTGCGGTCCGCAACGGCCGGCGGAAGTGGCGCTC
>DASSIJ010000227.1:0-8177 GCA_035692045.1 Pseudolabrys sp.
TCGTCCTCGGCCTGGATGATCGCGTATTTCGCCTGCTTGGTTTCCGGATCAACGCGCAGCTTGGCGCAATGGCGGGTGAAGGCGTCCGCCAGCGAGGACGAGGGTGTGATCGGGTACCATGCGCAGACGGTCGCGCCGCCATAAACGGCTCCCAACGCCGCGGCCGAATTCCCCTCGATGAAGATACGGTCGCCGACCCCATTGGCGCGCTTGAGCCGGATGCCAAGCGGGCACTGCAAATTGAGGATCGCGTAGTCGCGCCCGATATGCAGGGCCTTGATATTCGGCTCGATCAGTTTGTCCTTGCCTTTGTATTGTTCGCCAATGAGTTGCTCGACGACCTTCACGTCAATGTCGAGCAATGCCGTGAGCACGCCGATGTAGATGATGTTCTTGAACAGCTGGCGCTGGCGCGGGTCGGTGTATTCACGATTGCAGATCGCGGTCAGGGGCACACCGACGACAGTGATGTCATCGCGGAATTTCGACGGCGGCAGTGGCTTGGTTGAATCATAGAACAGATAGCCGCCTGGTTCGATGCCGGCGATGTCCCGGTCGAAGGTCTGGGGGTTCATCGCTACCATCAGATCCGTTCCGCCACGGGCACCAAGATGTCCGGCTTCGGTGACGCGAACCTCATACCAGGTCGGCAGACCCTGGATGTTGGACGGGAAAATATTGCGGGGCGCGACCGGCACGCCCATGCGCATCACGGCGCGCGCAAACATCTCGTTCGCGCTCGCCGAACCGGAGCCGTTGACGTTGGCGAAACGAATGACAAAGTCGTTTACGCGGCTGAGCGGTGTGACGGTCGGCATGAAGTCCCTGCGTGGGTCATATCGATCAAGAATTTCTGCATGTCCCAGGCGCCGGTCGGACAACGTTCGGCGCACAGGCCGCAATGCAGGCAGACGTCCTCATCCTTGACCATGACGCGGCCGGTTTTGAGTCCGTCCTGGACATAGAGGTCTTGCGTGAGGTTAAGCGATGGTGCGGTCAATCGCTTGCGTAAGTCGGCTTCCTCGCCATTCGGCGTGAAGGTGATGCAGTCCATGGGGCAGATGTCGACGCAGGCGTCGCATTCGATACAGAGCTGCGCTGAAAAGACCGTCTGCACGTCGCAGTTCAGACAGCGCCCGGCTTCCGCGAAGGCGAGCTTGTCGTCGAAGCCGAGTTCAACTTCTGCCTTGATATCCTTGAGTGCGATCACTTTGTCGCGGTGCGGCACCTTGTAGCGCTTATCGAGCGCAATCTCGTTGTCGTAGGACCATTCGTGGATGCCCATCTTCTGGCTCATCACCTCGACCGAGGGTGCAGGGCGGTCGTTGATGTCTTCGCCATTGAGCACTTTGTCGATCGAGACGGCAGCCTCGTGCCCATGCGCGACGGCCCAGATAATATTTTTCGGGCCGAAGGCCGCGTCGCCGCCGAAGAACACCTTGGGATGCGTTGAGGCCATGGTCTGGGTATCGACCTTAGGCATGCCCCATTGATCGAATTCAACGCCGATGTCTCGCTCGATCCAGGGAAACGCGTTTTCCTGACCGACCGCGACCAGCACATCGTCGCATGGGAAATGCTGATCGGGCTCGCCGGCGGACACCAGCTTGCGGCGTCCCTTGGCATCGTACTCGGCCTTGACCTTTTCGAAGGTGATGCCGGTGAGCTTGCCGTTTTCGTGCGTGAATTCTTTCGGCACAAGGTAGTTGTGGATCGGAATGCCCTCGTGCATGGCGTCTTCCTTTTCCCAAGGTGACGCCTTCATTTCTTCAAAGCCCGACCGGACGACAACATCCACCTGCTCGCCGCCAAGCCGGCGGGCGGAGCGGCAACAATCCATCGCAGTATTGCCGCCGCCGAGGACGACGACGCGCCTGCCGATCTTCGAAATGTGGCCGAACGATACCGACGAGAGCCAGTCGATGCCGATATGAATATTCTTCGCGGCCTCCTGGCGGCCGGGAATTTCGAGATCGCGCCCGCGCGGGGCCCCGGAACCGATGAAGATCGCATCCCACTCTTCGGCGAGCAGCGCCTTCAGGCTGTCGATGCGCTTGCCCGAGCGGAATTCGACGCCGAGGTCGAGGATGTAGCCGCATTCCTCGTCGATCACGGAATCGGGCAAACGGAATTTCGGGATTTGCGTGCGGATCATGCCGCCCGCTTTTGGGTCGCTGTCGAATACGACGCATTCGTAGCCGATTGGAGCGAGGTCGCGGGCGACGGTCAGGGAGGCCGGGCCGCCGCCAACCAAGGCGATGCGTTTTCCGTTTTTCCTTGCAGCAGGCTTCGGCAAGCGATCGCGGATGTCGTCCTTGTAATCGGCCGCGACTCTTTTCAGGCGGCAAATAGCCACCGGCTCCTTCTCCACGCGCACGCGCCGGCAGGCCGGCTCACAGGGGCGGTCGCAAGTGCGTCCGAGAATTCCGGGAAACACGTTCGAGCGCCAGTTGATCATGTAGGCGTCGGAATACCGGCCATGGGCGATCAGGCGAATGTATTCGGGGACGGGCGTATGTGCCGGGCAAGCCCACTGGCAGTCCACGACCTTGTGGAAATAGTCAGGCGCAGAAATGTCGGTGGTCTTCATTGCTTCCTCGAAACGCGCCCCGCCACTCAGTACAACTCAACGGTGTCGCGTCACAGCCCTTGGCGGCTCCGCTTGTTCCGGTCGGCCTTGTTGTGCGGCTCGAATCCGAGGGCGGATATTATTGGGTCCAACCCCGCAAGGCTACTTATCCTTCCGTCATGGGTGAGGCCTATCAACCACGAGTCTGCATGGTGCTTTTCGCTCCTTGAAAGAGGCGCCAACATGGCCATCCAACCTTAACATCGCCGTTTTGGGGTAACATTCAGGATATCGAGTTCCGGTCATTTTGCGCCGCACAAATCGGTCCCAATGCGTGAGATTTTTACCGAGATTTTCGAAAACCAGCCGCTCGATCCGACCGAGTCGGCACGGCAAGGTGTGCGGCCACGCCTGCGCAAGCGTTTCTTCAAAGACGCACGCGCGGATGATGCAGGCGAGGGACGTGTCGCACTATTGCTCGACGGCAAACCCGTTCTGACGCCTTTGCGCCGCCCGCTCGCGGCGCCGTCGCGCCGCCTCGCGCAGGCCATCGCGTCCGAATGGGATGCGCAAACCGACATGATTGATCCGGGGCGCATGCCGCTCACGCGTCTTGCCAATGTAGTGATCGATGCAGTGGTCGACAGGCCGCAGCCGGTCGCGGACGAAATCGCACGATATATTGGATCAGATTTGCTCTTCTATCGCGCCGATGCGCCGGCCGGGCTCGTCGCAAAGCAATCGCAAGCCTGGGACCCGGTACTCGCGTGGGCGCGCGAAGTCTATGGTGCGCGCTTTGTGCTGGCGGAGGGCGTCGTGCACACGCCCCAGCCGCACGACGCCGTTGCCGCGATGCGCGCAACGATTCCGGGCGACCCGTGGCGGCTCGCGGCCATCTCATCGATCACGACGCTAACCGGATCCGCGCTCCTGGCGCTGGCGCTTGCACATGACGCACTCACTGCCGATGCGGCCTGGAGCGTCGCTCATGTGGATGAGGACTGGCAGATGTCGCAATGGGGCGAGGACCAACTCGCGCTCGAGCGCCGTGCGTTTCGTGCGGCTGAATTTCAGGCCGCAGTAACGGTGCTCAAACTCACAGCGTAGGTCCGCTCAATACGCGGCCCCCGCTATCGCGGGGACGAACCGGCGAAGTTGCTGGCCGAAAACTAGTGCCCGGTGGGGTCGCCGCGGCGACTGGCTTCGTAGAGAAACCACACGCGTTTTTCGGCTTCGTCGATATAGACTTCCAGCAGGCTGGTCGTTGCCACGTCGCCATGCTCATCGCAGACATCATGGGTCTCGCGCATCGACGTAATGAACCGCTGATTGTCGTCGCGTAACTCGGCCAGCATATCCTGCGGATCGACATAGGCTGCGTCGTTATCGGAGATGCGTTGCTGGCGCGAAATATCGCCGACGGAACGCAGCGTGGGCTGCCCAATCTTGCGCACGCGTTCGGCCAACACATCGACGGTGGCGAAAATCTGATCAGCCTGCTCGTCAAGCAGAAGATGGTAATCGCGGAAATGTGGCCCGCTGATATGCCAGTGGAAATTCTTGGTCTTCAGATAAAGCGCAAAGGTGTCCGCCAGCAGCAGGTTAAGTGCTCCGGCGATATCCTTGGCGGCATTGGCGCCGAGATCGGTCGGGGTCGCAAGGCGTGGCGATGGCTTGGCTTGGCTCATGGCAAATGTCCTCGGTTGTCAAAACATCCCCCCGAAAGATGCAATCCGCCCGTCCCTCGACATTATGGCGCCTAATTGTCAGCTTTGTGAAGGCTGCGTTTCGCTCACCTCGCGCTTTTTCGCCTCGAGCTCTGCGGCCCTGGCATCAGCGGCATGCGCGTCGTCTTCGCGGCCGAGCGACCGGAGGAGGCTGGCCCGCGCCTCGTGCATCTTGGCAACGTCGCCCTTGAGTTCAATGGCCTTATTGACGCTTGCAAGCGCGTCTTCGAGCCGCGCAAGTTTTTTCAGGACCAGCGCGCGGCCCAGAAAGGCCTCCGCCATTTTCGGCTCAATTTCCAGCGCGCGGTCGTAACCCGCGAGCGCCTCCTCAGGGCGGCCGGCATCGAACAACGCATGGGCCCGGTTGCAATGGGACACGCAAAAGTTCGGGTCGAGCGCGATGGCCTTGTCATAACTTGCGATGGCGTCGTCAATACGTCCGGCACCGTGGAGTGTGGCGCCGCGGTTGACCCAGTCGTTCGGCGAGTTGGGGTTCAGCGCTATAGCGCGGTCGAAACTCGACAGGGCCTCAGCATTGCGGCCAAGTTCGCTCAACATATTGGCGCGGTTGCCATAGGCGTCGGCAAAATTTGCGTCGCAGGCGATCGCGGTGTCGAAGCTTTCCAGCGCGTCCTTGATCTTACCCATCCGGTGCAGGGCCTGTCCGATAAGGTTATGTGCGCGCGCCTGCTGCGGGCGATACGCCAGTGAGCGGCGGGCGAGATCGATGCCCTGCTGAAACTGGCCTTCGCCGCAGGCGACCATGGCAATGTAATAGAGGGCGTCGGCGTTCCGCGGGTCATTGCGCAGCACCTGCGTATAGCGGTCCATGGCAAGCGAAATCTGGCCGGCCCGGTGATGGACGAGGCCCTGCGTAATGAGTTCGGCGGCGGTCTGTTGTTCGCTCATGGGGGTTCTAAAGCAGCCTTTGGCGGGGAAGCCAAGCCTTTCAACGGTCGTCCGCGCCGAGGGGTCCGCGCGAAGCGCGGCCCAATGACAGGCTCCGACGAGGAGCCATATGGGTCCCGGGTCTCGCTTGGCTCGCCCGGGACGACAGAAGAATGCTATTCCTTCACTCAGCCGGATTCCGTGCGGGCAGGGGTTCAATTCGATGAAGGACATCCTCGATAGACTCGAGAAGCGTCGGGAGGAGGCCCGCCTCGGCGGCGGCAAGGCGCGCATCGAGGCTCAGCACAAGCGCGGCAAGCTTACCGCGCGCGAACGCATCGAGCTTCTGCTCGACAAGGGTTCGTTCGAGGAATTCGACATGTTCGTCGAGCACCGCTCCAACGAATTTGGCATGGAGAAATCGAAAATCCCCGGCGACGGTGTTGTGACCGGCTGGGGCACCGTCAATGGCCGCGCGGTCTATCTGTTCTCCAAGGATTTCACCGTGTTCGGCGGCTCGTTGTCCGAAACGCACGCGCAAAAGATCATCAAGGTGCAGGACATGGCGATGAAGGCGCGGTGCCCGATCATCGGCTTGTTTGATGCCGGCGGCGCACGGATCCAGGACGGCGTTGCCGCCCTTGGCGGTTACGGCGAGGTGTTCAAGCGCAACGTCATGGCGTCCGGCGTCATTCCCCAGATCAGCGTCATCATGGGCCCCTGCGCTGGTGGCGACGTCTACTCGCCTGCGATGACCGATTTTATTTTCATGGTGCGCGACACGTCCTACATGTTCGTCACCGGCCCGGACGTCGTGAAGACCGTGACCAACGAGGTCGTCACCGCCGAGGAATTGGGCGGCGCTTCAGTGCACACGACAAAATCGGGGGTATCGGACGGCGCATTCGAAAATGACGTCGAGTGTTTGCTGCAAATGCGCCGGTTGATCGACTTCCTGCCCGCCAACAACGAAAGCGGCGTACCGGAATGGCCCGCCTATGACGAGTCCGACCGGATCGATGAGTCGCTCGATACGCTCATTCCAGATAACCCCAACAAGCCCTACGACATGAAGGAACTGATCCTGAAGGTCGCGGACGAGGGTGATTTTTTCGAGCTCTCCTCGGCCTATGCAAAGAATATGGTCATCGGCTTCGGCCGCGTCGCCGGCCGTACGGTGGGCTTCGTCGCCAACCAGCCGATGGTGCTCGCCGGCGTGCTCGATAGCGATGCTTCGCGCAAGGCAGCGCGGTTTGTGCGTTTCTGTGATGCCTTCGGGATTCCGATCGTTACGTTTGTGGACGTGCCGGGTTTCCTCCCCGGCACCGACCAGGAATATGGCGGGCTGATCAAGCACGGCGCCAAGCTCCTGTTCGCGTACAGCCAGTGCACGGTGCCCTTGATCACAGTGATCACGCGCAAGGCTTTTGGCGGTGCCTATGACGTGATGGCGAGCAAGCATGTGGGCGGTGACATGAACTACGCCTGGCCGACGGCGCAGATCGCAGTCATGGGCGCCAAGGGGGCGGTCGAGATCATCTTCCGCGCCGACATGGATGATCCGCAGAAGATCGCGGCGCGCACCAAGGAATACGAGGACCGGTTCCTGTCGCCGTTCGCCGCAGCAGAGCGCGGCTACATCGACGATGTGATCATGCCGCACTCGACGCGCCGCAGGATAGCGCGGGCTCTGGCGATGCTCAAGAACAAGCATGTGGAAATGCCGGCAAGGAAGCACGACAACTTGCCGGTGTAACCTTGTCCAAATCCGTCAAGCAGGCAAAGACGGGTTCCCTAGGTTGCACGCATCCTGCAGACTCCCACATGGGGACGGGGGAGGAGCAGGCAGCATGTCCACGCTTTTTGCGTTTCTTCACCATGTCGCCGCCTTCACGCTCGTGTCGGCGCTGGCCATTGAGTTCATTCTGATCGGTCAGGACCTCTCCCTCGCCACGGCACGGCGCCTGGTCATCGCCGATGCCGTGCTTGGAGCGGCGGCCGGGATCTTGCTCGTCGTCGGTCTGGTGCGCGTATTTTTCTTCGAGAAAGGCGCAGATTACTATTTTCATAGCCACGCGTTTATGACGAAGTTTTCCGTGTTCATCGCCGTTGCTTTGCTTTCGATCGTGCCGACGTTGGAATTCTTGTCCTGGCGCAAGACGCTTAAAGCCGGAAATCTTCCATCTCCGAGCGCGGGCAAGCTGCGGTTCATCCGCAAGATCATCCACGGCGAATTGGCTGCGATTATCATCATATTGCTGTGTGCCGCGATCATGGCGCGCGGCGGGTGGGTCTAGAGACGTTATCACCGCTACACCAAGCAGTCGCCCTTACGGTATGGCAGTACTAGCCGTTTTTGACTCAAACTGGCGACAACAAGCAAAGCAGAAATTCATTCCGAAACGAGTTGTTGCTTGAACAAATTCCGAAACGCGGCATTTCTCCTGCCGGGTGGGAGGCTGACGGAGGGACGACGATGTCCGCGAGATATTCGAAGGTTCTGATCGCTGATGATTCAAGTGCTGTTCACCAGCTGATCTGTGGCGCTCTATCCGAAGACTACTCTACGAGCATCGAGCACGCATTCGACGGCCTGGAGTGTCTCAACGCTCTCGATGACGGGGTCGACCTCGCGTTCATCGACGTCCATATGCCAACAATGGGCGGCATGGACGCCGTGTGGGCCGCGCGGATTGCCGGCAACAAGACATTCGTCACCCTGATATCGGGACAGGCCAACAGGCGCTGCATCGATCTTGCGCGCCAGCTCGGGGCTTACGAGTTTCTGACCAAGCCGTTCAGTGCCGCCGATATCGGCACAATTCTGGCAACGCATCGGCGCGTTTCAATGCCGATGCAAGTCTTGCTGGTGGACGACTCTCCGTTGACCCTGAAAGTCATGGGCCACGTGCTGGCAAGCTCGGTTTTTCATCTGAACATCGAGGTGGCAAATACCGGAGTCGAAGCGCTGGCGCGCTGCAATGCCGAAAGGT
>DASSIJ010000228.1:0-30776 GCA_035692045.1 Pseudolabrys sp.
CTTCGGCGGCTTCGTCGCCCTCGACGGCATCGATCTCGAAGTGCAGCCGGGCGAGCGGCTTGGGCTGATCGGACCGAATGGATCGGGCAAGAGCACGCTGGTCAATTGCATCTGCGGCACGTTGCAAAACGAAAGCGGTAGCGTGCTCTTCGACGGCCGCGTCCTAGATGGCCTCGCT
The DNA here is from genome assembly GCA_035692045.1 of Pseudolabrys sp. GTDB lineage: Bacteria > Pseudomonadota > Alphaproteobacteria > Rhizobiales > Xanthobacteraceae > Pseudolabrys. Next base: position 179 of record DASSIJ010000228.1, read on the forward strand.
GCCCATGAGCGCACTCATCGCGGCGTCGCACGCAGCTTTCAATTGCCACGCCCGTTCCACAGCATGACGCTTGCCGACAACTTGCGCAGTCCCCTGCTCTACACGGTGCATGCGCGCTTGGGTCCGCTGCGTTCCGCCGGCGATCTCGATGCACGCTGCCACGAACTGCTGGAGATGGTGGGGCTGGCGAAAAAAGCCAAGCGGATGCCGCGCGATCTCACCCAGGTCGAGATGCGCAAGCTGGAGCTGGCACGCGCCATGGCGGCCGAGCCGAAACTGCTGATCGCTGACGAATCCATGGCCGGCCTGTCCCACTCGGAGATCGAGGACATCCTGACTCTACTGGTGCGGCTGAATGAACGCGGCATCACGATCATTCTGATCGAACACATCATGAGCGCGGTAATGAGTTTCTCGCAGCGCCTGGCGGTGCTGGTCTCGGGCAAGAAGATAGCTGACGGGAAACCAGAAGAAGTCGTGCGCGATCCCGAAGTGGTGAGGGCTTATCTTGGCCAGTAGCATTACCATCGAAAACGTGAATGCTGCCTACGGCGCAGTTCGGGTGATCGAGGACGTTTCGATCACCGTAAAGGCCGGCGAGACCGTTGCTTTGCTTGGCACCAATGGCAACGGCAAAAGCACGTTGATGAAATGCGTGATGGGTATCGTGCGTCCGACTGCTGGTCGAATCATTGTCGAAATCGACGGCGAAAAGCACGATCTGGTTGGCCGCAAAACGGAGGACATCGTCGACCTCGGCATCGCATTGGTTCCGGAAGGACGCCGCTTGTTTCCGAAGTTGACGGTTGAAGAGAATTTGCTGCTCGGCGCATTCCGCCCCAAAGCGCGTGCGCAGATTAAGAACAATCTCGACTTCGCCTTGGAGGCATTTCCGCGGTTGGCTGAACGGCGCCGTCAGCTCGCCGGCAGCATGAGCGGCGGCGAACAACAGATGCTGGCGCTGGCGCGCGCATTAATGCTGGCGCCGCGCATCCTGTTGGTCGATGAGCCCTCGGTCGGCCTGGCGCCTCTTTTGGTCGCCCGAACTATCGACGCCATCAAGCAGCTCAAGGACCACTACCAATTGACGGTGCTGATGGCCGAGCAAAATTTCACCCAGGCCATCCGCATCGCCGATCGCGGCTATGTCATCGTCCACGGCAAGATCGCTTTCGAGGGTCGTTCCGCTGATGAACTCAACAACAACGACCTGATCCGGCAGTTCTATCTCGGTATGTAGTGGCCGAAGAAATAAAAGCGGCGCGGAAACCGTTCCCGCGCCGTTTTTATTTGTGCCGTAAAGGCTGTTTAGATCACTTCGCCTTCTCGTAGGGATAGATCACCTTGCCGGTCGCCAATTCCTTCGGCGTCAAAACCGTTTGGTGGCCCATACCCTTCCAGGTCTCCAGACCCGCACCTTCCTTGATGTCGTGATATTGCACCTGCATCATGCCGGACTTGGTCCATTCGCCACCAGGGCCATAGCTCCAGTCGCCCATGATGGTCTTGTGCGTGCCTTTACGCAGAGCCTCCGCGACCTTGTCGTCCTCGATGCTTTTCGCGGCGGTGACGGCTTCACCCAGCAGGTTGATATAGGCATAGCCCCAGCCGCCGAGATAGTAGCCGAGAGGATCAACGCCTTCAGCCCCCGCGCGTGCCTGGTATTTTTTGAAGAAATCTGCGGCGGGCGCCATCATCTTGTCAGACGGCACCCAGGTCTCATAGTTGATAATGCCGTTGAGCTTCGCACCGAGCTTGCTCTTGAATACGGTGGCCTGCAGGCCAACCATCGCGCCGCCGATGATCTTCGGCTTGTAGTTGAGCTCGTTGATCGCAAGCACGAGGCCAACCGAGCTGAGCGGATACGAACACAGAATCACGATGTCCGCATTCGACGCCTGCAATGCACGCACAACCGGCGAGAAGTCGGTTGTGCCGGGCGGGAAGGTTTTGTCATAGACAATCTTCGTGCCGAAGGTCTTTGCGTTCTCGCGGGCACCCTCGCAGGCATTTCGCGAGAACTCTGCGTCCTCGGCCGCCAACGCAACCGTTGTCGGCTTTGGATTCTGCTGTTGCGCAATCTGGAATACGCCCTCGGTGAATGACGGCTTGGTCTTGGGTCCCGTCGGTAGCACCGAGAAATATTTCGGATATTTGAACTCGTGGTTGACGTCGAGCGCGAAGAGGCTGATGAAAGTTTTCTTCTTCTGCATGACCACCGGCATCGCGGGTGCAACCATGTTGGTGGCATAACCACCGACCACCAAGTCGGCTTTGTCGACGTCGAGCAGTTTGGTGTAGATCCCTGGAACGGTCGAAGGATTGCTCTGGTCATCGTAGTAGACGAGCTTGACTGGACGCCCGAGCAACCCGCCTTTGGCGTTCGTCTCTTCTTCCCAGATCTTCATGCCGAGCAGTGCCTGCTTGCCATTGGCGGCGAGCGGGCCAGTCAGCGCCATGCTGAAACCGATCTTGATCGGTTCCTTGTTTTGCGCGGTGGCTGAGACCACGAACGTCGCCGCGGCCGCGACGGCTACGACCGTCCCCGCGACCCACGCGAACGTCCGCGACTTAAGACTTTGCAGCATATTTTTCCTCCCGAACCTCGTTTTATTTCGATAACCGAATATGACAGCGCCCAGGGCAACGGTCCACCCGCGTGTGGTTTAGAACGCTTAAGGACGAGGCGAATTGAGCCTTTTGTGAGCGACCAATGGCGCGGCGACCTTCTGTCGCGCCGCGCCTTAAAGCCCAGACCGTGGGCAAAAGTGGGAAAGCCTATTGTCTGGCCTTTTCATAGGGATAAATCACATTGCCTGACTTGTACTCGGCAGGCGTGATGATGGCCAGGGTGTCGGGATTCTTGAACTGGTCGACACCGTTTCCCTTGATGCCGCGGAATTGCGCCTGGAATACGCGGGACTTCGCCCACTCACCGTTCGGTGCAAATTTGACGTCGCCGACGATGGTCTTGAAAGTGGTCTTCCGCATGGCATCAGCGAGCTTGCCGTCGTCAAGGTTCTTGGTGTCGGCTATAGCCTGCCCCAGCACTTCCAGATAGGCGTAGCTGAATGGGGCCATGTAGTAGCCGAGCGGATCAACGCCCACCTTGGCGGCGCGTTCCTGGTACTTCTGCAAAAACTCGGCTGTCCCTTTGAACATCATGGACTTGGCCGGCAGCCAGAAGTCGTAGTTCATGAATCCATTGAGCGCCGGACCGAGCTTGGTCTTGAACACGGTCGATTGCAGCCCGACCATGGCGCCGCCGATCATCTTCGGCTTGAGGCCAGCCTCGTTCACGGCCTGCACCATTCCGACGGAATCAAGCGGATAAGAGCAGATCACCACAAGGTCTGCATTGGTTGCCTGGATTGCACGAACGATCGGCGCAAAGTCGGTGGTCGAAGGCGGGTAGCTTTTGTCGTAGACGACCTTCAAGCCTGCCTTTTTGGCGTTTTCCCGGGCGCCATCGGAAGCATTCTTCGAAAATTCCGCGTCGGCCGCCACGATCGCGACAGTCGTCGGCTTCGGATTTTGTTCCATGGCCGTGTCGAAGAAGCCCTTGGTGAAAGAGGTCTTCGGCTCCGGGCCCGATGGGATCATGGCGAAGTAGCGGTCGTATTTGAAATCGGTGTTGACGCCCAGGCCATAGAGACCAAGGAACGCTTTCTTGCGCTGCATGACGATCGGCATGGCCGGCGCCAGCATGTTGGTGCCATAGCCGCCAACAATCACATCAACTTTGTCGACGTCGAGCAGTTTGGTGTAGATGCCCGGGACCGTCGATGGATTGCTTTGATCATCGTAGTGGATGAGTTGCACTGGCCGACCGAGCAACCCGCCTTTGGCGTTCGTTTCCTCAACCCAGATTTCCATCGCCAACAGCGCGGACTTGCCGTTCGGGCCGAGCGGACCGGTTTCTGCAATGCCGAAACCGATCTTGATCGGCTGTTTGTCCTGAGCGGTGGCCGGCATCGCCACCATTGCGGCAAGCACGAGCACCACGAGGCCGGCAAAAATCCGCCATTTCAGATGTTGCAACATGTCTCCTCCAAATTTTGTTGTTGGACAATTTTTAGCCCAACCGGCCTGCCCACACCAGTCGCCGCGTTTGCTGATGGGTGGTCAGACGCCTTCCACCATGATCGTTTCGACCTCCCCCGCTCCACCGCGCCGGAAGGCGGCGGCTTTGTCGTATTCCGGCGATGTGAAACATGCCACCCCCTGCTCCATGGTCGGGAATTCGATCACGATGAAGCGATGGAATTTATCCGGACCTTCCATGATCTGAAAACGTCCGCCCCGGGCGAGAACCTTTCCGCCAAACTTGGCGATGATGGCGGGCACCAGGTCGGTATATTTTTTATATTCGACAGGGTCGTTGACCTTGGAACGCGCAACCCAGTAAGCAGGCATATCTCTCTCCCTCTTTCGTCATGGCCGGGCTTGTCCCGGCCATCCACGTCTTGAATGATGCAAAGAACAGTAGTGACGTTGATGCCCGGTACAAGACCGCGGATGACGGAGAAATAAAATCATGGCGCGTAAAGTGATCGACATTTCGGTTCCGCTCGAGAACGATGTGGCAGCCGACCCGCCGGGCTACGGTCCGAAGATCGAGTATCTCGATCATCAGGCTACTGCCGCCGACATCCTCAAATTTTTCCCGGGATTGAAGAAAGAGGAACTGCCAGACGGCGAGGGCTGGGGCTTCGAATGGGTTCGCTTGTCGACACATTGCACGACCCATCTCGATGCGCCGTGGCATTTCGCTTCCACGATGGATCACGGCAAGCGCGCCATTACCATCGATGAGGTGCCGCTGGACTGGTGTTTCCAGCCCGGCGTGAAACTTGACTTCCGGCAGTTCCCTGACGGCTATGTAGCGACCGCCAACGATGTCGAAGCCGAGCTCAAGCGCATCGGCCACACGCTCTCACCACTCGAGATCGTCGTCGTGAACACCGGCGCCGGTGCCGCCTACGGGCGCCCCGACTACGTCGCGAAAGGTTGCGGCATGGGGCGCGAGGCCACGCTCTATTTGCTCGAGCGCGGCGTACGCGTCACGGGCACCGACGGATGGAGCTGGGACGCGCCGTTCGTCTACACAATGAGTAAATACGCCGAAACCCACGACGCGTCGCTGATCTGGGAAGGCCATCGTGCCGGCCGCGACATCGGCTATTGCCACATCGAAAAGCTGCACAATCTCGAGGCGCTGCCCGCCAAAGGCTTCACGGTAAGCTGCTTTCCCGTGAAAGTGCGCGGCGGCTCCGCTGGCTGGACGAGAGCTGTGGCAATCATTGATGCTTGATTGCCCACCGCGCCGGGCGATAGCATCCCGCCCAACGAAAATGCCGAACCAAGTACCGGCAAAATAAGCACTTCCAGGGAGGACTCACGTGGACAGACGCCATTTTGTCGCCGGTAGCGCCGCTGCGGCCGCGGCCCTTGCCGTGCGGCCCGCTTTCGGCGAGCACACCTATCCGTCCCACGCCATCACTTTCATCAACCCGGTCCCGCCGGGCGGCGCTGCCGACGTCGTCGGCCGGCCGCTCACCGCGATGCTCGAGCCGATTCTCAAGCAACCCTGCATTGTCGAGACCAAGGCCGGTGCGGCCGGGCAAGTTGGCGGCCAGGTCGCCGCCTCAGCCAAGCCCGACGGCTACACACTGCTCATCCATATTGTGTCGATCTCCGGCTTTGCCGAGGTCGATAAACTGTTCGATCGTCCGCCCAAATTCACGCGCGCCGACTTCATTCCGATCGCGCGGCTGACGTCCGGTCCGATGGTCCTGGTTGTCAATGACCAGCAGCCCTACAAGAACGTCAAGGAACTGGTCGACGATGCCAAGGCTAATCCCGATAAGCTGATTTTCAGCTCGTCGGGCCTGTACGGCGCACTGCATTTGCCGACCGCGCTGTTCATGCAGGCCGCCGGCATCAAAATGAAGCATTTGCCGACCAATGGCGGTGGTCCGGCGCTTACCGCGCTCCTCGGCAACAATTCGCAGGTGCTGGTGTCGGCGATCGCCCCCGCAAGCGGTCAGATCAAGGCCGGCAAGCTCCGTGCACTCGCCTGCTTCAGCCCACAGCGTGCGGCATCGATGCCGGACGTGCCGACGCTGAAAGAGCAAGGATACGACGTCGAGTTTTCGCTCTGGGTCGGCGTGTTCGCTCCGAAAAATACACCGGCACCGATCATCAAGGTGTTGGGCGAAGCCATCAAGAAAGCGGCAACCGGCGACCAGTTCAAAACTGCCATCAGTAATATTGGCGATGAGGTCGCTTTCCTCGATCAGGCAGCGTTCGCGAAATTCTGGGACGAGGACGCCAAGCGAGTCGAGGCAGCGGTGCATGCTATTGGCCGCGTTCAGAGCTGACTTAGCCTCGAAGAGTTTTCCGGAGGTGCGTGATGGATCGCCGTAGTTTCGTGGTCGGCACGGGCGCGCTGGTCGCGGCTGGCCCCACGTTCGCGCAGGAGGCTTTCCCTTCGCACGCAATCACGATCATCAACGCGTTTCCGCCGGGCGGCATCAACGACATCGTAACCCGGCCGTTGGCCACCATCATGGAGCCGATCCTCAAGCAGCCGGTGGTCGTCGAGACCAAGGCCGGCGCCGCCGGTCAGGTCGGGGCGCAGGTCGTCGCCAGCGCCAAGCCGGACGGATACACGTTGCTTTCGCATAACACCGGCATTTCCGGCTATGCGGAGGTCGACAAGCTGTTCGATCGTCCCGTGAAAACGTCGCGTTCCGATTTTATACCGCTGGCGCGGATCGTCGCCGACCCGGTTGCGCTCCTGGTCAACGATCAACAGCCTTACAAAACTGCGAAAGAATTCGTTGACGACGTTAAAAAGCATCCCGACACGTTGGTGTTCAGTTCGGGCGGACTCTACGGCGCGACCCATCTGCCCCTCGCTTTGCTCGACAAAGCCACAGGCGGTGTCAAATTGCGGCACCTGCCGACCAACGGCGGTGGACCGGCCATTACCGCCATTCTCGGCAACAACGCCCAGTGCACCACGCAATCAGTTTCCGCCACGCTTCCACATATCAAGGCCGGAAAATTGCGCCCACTCGCCGTTTTCAGCGCGACGCGTTCCAAGGAATTGCCCGACGTTCCGACACTCAAAGAACTCGGTTATGACACCGAATATTATCTTTGGGTCGGCATCTTCGCGCCGAAGGCGACACCGGCGCCAATCGTGCTAACGCTGCGCGAGGCGATCAAAAAGGCCTCACATTCTGATCAATTCAAGACGTCGCTCGCCAATGCGGGACAGGAACTCGCTTATCTCGACGGTCCCGACTTTCAGAAATTCTGGGACATCGACGGCGCGCGGACGGACGAAGCAGTGAAGTCGATTGGTCGTGTGCAAGGGTGAGCAACCACTCGCTTGAACAATAGGCCGGGTTTAACTGGCATCAGCAACGGAGGGGAGGAGAAAAATGGATCGCCGTAGTTTCGTCGTCGGTACGGCCGCGACGGCCGCCACGCTTTTAGCTCGTCCGTCAATTGCGCAGGACGCCTATCCTTCGCGCGCCATTACGATGGTCAGTCCGTTTCCGCCCGGCGGGGTCAGCGATACCATAACCCGTCCGTTGGACGCCGCACTTGAGGCCGTTTTCAAGCAACCAGTCGTGCTCGAAAACAAGGCCGGAGCGGCTGGCGCAGTCGGCGCCCAATATGTCGCGGCTGCCAAGCCTGACGGCTACACGCTCCTGACGCACATCGTGTCGATTTCCGGTTTTGCTGCAGTTGATAAATTGTTTGACCGCACGCCGAAATTTACCAATTCCGATTTCATCCCGCTCGCCCGTATCGTCGCCGATCCGATCGTGATGATCGTCAACAAGGATCTGCCGTACAAAGCGGTGAAAGACCTGGTTGCCGATGCAAAGGCCAATCCGGACAAGCTCATCTACAGTTCGTCAGGTCTGTATGGCGCGTCGCACATTCCGACTGTGCTGTTTGCCAAGTCGGCCGGCGATCTGCATATGCGGCATCTGCCGACCAATGGCGGCGGTCCCGCCGTTACCGCCGTACTGGGCGGCAATGTCAATTTCTTCATGTCGCCGACATCGATCGCACTACCGCATATTCGCGCCGGGAAGGTGAATGCACTGGCGGTATCGAGTGCCAAGCGCGCGAAATCTCTGCCTGACGTCCCGACCTTCAAGGAGCTGGGTTACGACCTCGAATATTATTTTTGGGTAGGGATTTTCACGCCCAAGGGTACGCCGGCGCCGATCGTCAATACCCTTCGCGAGGGTCTCAACAAGGCTGCCCACAGCAAGCAATTTCTCGACACGCTCGACAATCTCGGTCAAGAACTGGCCTATATGGATCAGCCCGAATTCATAAAGTTCTGGGCCGCAGACGCCAAACGCCAGGAAGACGCCATCAACGCCATCGGCCGCGTGCAGGGATGATGAGAATAACCATATGACCCTGCGCGCTGATCATATCGCAGGCGCTTTTTTCGTTGGCTTCGGCCTGCTGGTGATCGCACTCAGCGGCGATCTACCGACGGGCGGTCTTTCAATGCCGGGCTCCGGATTCCTGCCGAAGATCGTTGCAGGCCTGACAATCCTATTCGGGCTCGTGTTGGCGCTGCGCGCAAACGAAAGCAAAGTATTCGCGACACTCTCATGGAGCGACGCCAAGCACTCCGCTTTGGTCGTCGCAATCACAGCCGCGGCGATTGCGCTGTTCGAACCCCTTGGATTCCTCACCACCAACGTGCTGCTGATTTTCGCGCTGCTCGCGATCATCGAGCGACGCCGGTTCCTGCCCGCGGCCATTTACAGCCTCGGAGTCGTCGTGACGACTTATGTTCTGTTTGTCTACGTCCTCAAGACGCCGCTCGAAACAGGCCCGTTCGGATTCTAGGATCGTGGAAACCACCCTTCACAGCCTTTATCTCGGCTTTTCCGTCGCCCTTCAGCCAGCAAACGTCTGGTACGCGTTTCTCGGCTGCCTGGTTGGCACGCTCGTTGGCGTATTGCCGGGCATCGGGCCGCTTGCTGGCATCTCTATCCTCTTGCCGGTGACGTTTGGTCTCAATGCGACCCAGGCGATCATCATGCTCGCTGGCATCTATTACGGTTCGCAATATGGCGGTTCGACCACTTCGATCCTGATGCGCATCCCGGGCGAGGCGTCATCCGTGATGACCTGCATCGACGGCTACGCAATGGCCAAGAAGGGCCGCGCCGGGGCGGCGCTCTGCATCGCGGCGGTTGGCTCATGGATCGGCGGAACGTTCGGCGTTCTGGTGCTCACCGTCGTGGCACCACCGCTGGCAACGATCGCGATCCGTTTCGGGCCCCCGGAATACACCGCGCTACTCCTCCTGGGACTTATCTTTCTGGCTTATATGTCGTCGTCGTCCCTGATCCGGACCTTGCTGATGGCCTGTCTCGGCTTGCTGCTCGGCATGATCGGTATCGACAACATGACTGGCCATTTTCGTTATAGTTTCAACCTTGCCGAATTGGGCGATGGCATTGGGATCGTGCCCGTCGCTGTCGGACTATTCGGCCTTGGAGAGATCCTGTCGACCCCAAGTGCCAGCGCAGTAAAAGACATTATCAGCCCGCGTCTTCGTGACCTGTTGCCGACCCGCAAGGAATGGGGCCAGGCGGTCATGCCGATTTCGCGCGGCACGATTCTCGGCTTTATCATCGGCATCATTCCCGGATCAGCACACGTCATTTCCAGCTTCCTGTCCTACGCGGTCGAACGGCGGGTCTCGAAGCACCCGGAGGAATTCGGCAAAGGCGCCGTCGCCGGCGTCGCTGGACCTGAAACCGCCAACAATGCTGCCTCGACCGGTGCGTTCGTGCCGCTTCTTGCGCTTGGCATTCCCACCAGCCCGATCACCGCGGTACTGATCGGCGCCCTGATGATTCACGGCGTTTCGGTCGGGCCTACGCTGGTCAACGAGCATCCGGACGTGTTCTGGGGCTTCGTCGCCTCGATGTATGTCGGCAACCTCATGCTGCTGTTGCTCAATCTGCCGCTGGTCAGCGTGTTCGTGACCGTGCTGCGAATTCCGTACGCCTATCTCTATCCGCTGATCATCATGTTTTGCATCATCGGCGTCTACACGGTGAACAACTCGGTGGTCGACGTCTGGATTATGCTGATCATGGGCATGCTCGGCTACGCGTTGCGCAAGTTCGATTTCGACCCTGCGCCGCTGGTGCTTGGCCTCGTGATTTCGCCGATCCTGGAGCAGAGTCTGCGTCAATCGCTGATCATGTCGAACGGCAACTATTTTATATTCTTCAGCCGCCCGATTTCGCTTGGCCTGATGATGGTCAGTATCAGCCTGCTCGCACTCGCGGCATATGCATTCATGCTCAAGCGAGCGGATTGGCGCACCAAGCTGGCCAAGGTGGAAGCCGGAGAAGCGGAGACGTAAACCACGGTTATTTCGCCGTCCGTGCGTGTAAAGCCATGGCGATCAGCGCACAACCTCCGAAAATCATATTGATGCCGACCAGAAGTCCGAGTGCCCAGGCTGCCGTGCTCGGCAGACCGGCAAATATCATTATGGCTAAAGCCAGGTCGATGATGCCGCTGACCAGCATCCAGCCCCACTGACCGGAGAGTTCTCGTTTGTGATCGAGCGCGAACATGATCGAGACAGCGCCCTCGACGAGGAAAAACGCAACCAGGACCAGCGTCAGCGAAAATGCGCCAATCAGCGGCGACGCGAGCAGCATCGCGCCGACAACGATGCCGAGCACCGCGGACAGGAGCGCCCACCAGAAACCTGGTGCGTGCCGCATCCAAAATGTGGTGATCAGGCCAATAATGCCACTGACCAGAAACAGCCAACCCAGCAGGACGGTGACGGCCAATGTAGCGATTGGCGGCAGGACAACGGCGGTTGCGCCCAGCACCAGCAGCACAACGCCCTCGACAAGAAAAAGAACCCAATGCTCGTGCAGCGCGGCGGTCGCCGCACGTTGAAGACCTTGAATATCTTGAATGCCGGATGGTTGGCTGGACATGGAAGCCTCCACAGGTTTCCCCCAGAGACAATATCCTCGCCCGTTGCCGCCGTATAGCGGCGCTTCACGCCCAGAGGCGTTCGTTGTCCAAACCGTTGTAGAGACTGGCAACGTAGTCGCCGTAGCCATTGAAAAGGAGCGTCGGTCGCCGCTCGCCAGTGCCGATAATCTCCTCGCTCGCCTGGCTCCAACGCGGATGCGGCACTTGCGGATTGACATTCGCCCAGAAGCCATACTCCGCGGGCTGCAGCGCTTCCCACATGCCCCTCGGACGTTGATCCGTGAAGCTGAAGTGCACAATCGACTTGATTGACTTGAAGCCGTATTTCCAGGGCAGCGCGAGACGCAACGGCGCACCATGCTGTCGGGCGAGTGGATGCCCATAGGCACCGGTGACGAGGAAAGCGAGCTCGTTGGTCGCCTCTGCCATGGTGACACCCTCGACATAAGGCCACGGATACCAGGGCTGGCGCTGACCCGGCGCCACCTTCGGGTCCATGAAAGTTTCCATTCGCACATATTTGGCAGAGCCAAGCGGGCGGGCGAAATCAACCAGCTTGGCCAACGGGAAACCTGTCCAGGCGATTGCCATGCCCCATGCTTCAACACAACGGTGTCGGTAAGTGCGTTCTTCCAGCGTCAGCTTACGGATCAGATCATCGATGCCGACTTCCATCGGCTTTTCCACCATGCCATCGATCTTTACTGTCCAGGGCCGGATCGGCAGCGCCTGTGCGGCAGCGGTAACCGTTTTCGACGTGCCGAATTCATAGAAGTTATTGTAGTTGCCGTTGATCTTCTCATCGGTGATCGCACGATCGAGCGCGTATTTCTCGTTGCGCTTCGCCGGATAAAGGTCGGCGCTCGGGTCAGGTATCTTGCCAACGTCGGAGATACGCTGGGCACTTGCGGCGTGTGGCGCCAAAGCAAGCGCACTCGCACCGCCGGCCAGAAGCCCGCGGCGGCTGAACACCAGATGTTCCGGCGCGGCCAGGCGATCGGAAATTTCCCAACCGCGGCGGCGAATAACGTTCATGGCGCGATCCTCCGAATCTCGGGAAATAAGTAGGGCGCTCGGTGATCACTGGCAAGTCACCGTTCTGAGACAGCAGCCCGGCCCTCCGGGTAACCGGTGTCATGCGGCCCGTCTCACCCGCGCAGGACGTCCCGAAGGACTAACCCATCGTGCGCTGTCTATCCAAGCCATTGGTCGTGGAGTTGCCGTTCCTGCGGCTACGTAGATGGCCAACGAGGTGCCACTTCGGCATTGGCTTGGCAAACAGATAGCCTTGCCCAACCTGACAGCCGATCGATTGCAGCTTATGGCTTTCATGACTTGTTTCGATGCCCTCGGCCACCGTTCTGAGACCGAACCGGCGCCCCAGTTCAACAATGGTCTCGCACAGACCGGCATTGAACTGGTCTTCGTTGCAGTTCGCCACATAGCTGCGATCGATCTTTAATTCGCTGAACGGCAATTGTTTCAGACGCGCAAGCGAGGAATAGCCGGCACCGAAATCATCCACCGCGAGGTCGCATTTGAGTTCCCGCAAGGCCTCGGCAACATCTCTCGCAAGTTCGAGATCATTCAGGATCTGGTCCTCGGTCACTTCCAGCGTCAGTCCCGGCCAGTTCGCCGCGCTTGGGTGGGAGTCGCGCAATATCTGGGTCATTGGAAGCTTGACCAGCGCCGACACCGGCACATTGACGGCGAGTTTGATCGACACGCCGTATTGAGCAAAGGCTTCCCAATCACCGAGCGCTGTGAGAATGACGCGCTCGGTGAGCGCATGCATCTCGTCTTCGCTGGCACCGGGCAGAAACAGGTCCGGCGAAACGATACCGCGAGTCGGATGGCGCGCGCGCACCAATGCTTCGGCACCGACAAGATGCAGCGATTTCAACTCGATCTTGGGCTGATACCAGAGCTCAAACCAGTCGTGGTTGAGCACCGCACCGAGCGGAATCGATGCTGTCGGGTCCGCATAGGGCACCCCTTGCGAAGAGAACAGATTGCGTAATCCGTCCAGCATGTCCGCCATTCCGCACGTAAAACGCCGTGCCTCAAACGCGTGACATCGATCTTGCGAGATCACGGCGGCTGCGCGGTTAACAGCAAGGCGCTGACGGTAAATCTGCTTTTTATCTGCTTACCGGAATGGCGAAAATTGTCGCCGTCACCCCCAAATACAGGCGAGAACCAGTCCTTTTAACGCAGCTTTTATTCTGCTGCGCGCCTGGCCGCGATGATTTGATCCGCCGTGCGGCCCGTCAACTCTGCCATGTGGTCGAACTTGAAGACGAACGAACCAACGCCGGCAGTGGCTGAACGCACCTCGATGATGAGATCGCCGATCTCTGCCTCTGGCATCTGCGCACGCACGGTGTCCCATCCGTCCCAGCCTTCGCGGGTATCGAAGCCCAGAATCTGCCCGCGCCGCCCCGACAAGATGGCGTTCATCTTCGCGGTCGCATCGGTCGGACAGACGATCTCGACCAGGTGGATGGGCTCGAGCAGCACCGGCTGGCATTGCGGCAAGCCTTCCACGATTCCAATGCGCCCTGCGGTCCGAAATGCCTGATCCGAGGAGTCCACCGTATGGTAGGAACCGTCGATCAACGCAACAGACATATCGACCACTGGAAACCCGAGTGGTCCGTGCTTGAGCGCATCGATCACACCTTCCTCTACGGCCGGGATGTAGTTGCGCGGAACGACACCGCCCGTGATGCGATCCTCAAACTTGAATCCTGAACCGCGCGGCAGCGGCTTTATCTCCAGCACGACGTCGCCAAATTGGCCGTGGCCGCCCGATTGTTTCTTGTGCCTGCCGCGCTGGGTAACCGGCTTGCGAATGGTCTCGCGATAGCCCACCGAAGGCGGCCGCGTCGACACCGGCACCATGAAGCGATCGGCAAGGTGCTCGGCTGCCACGCGCAGGTGCATTTCGCCCTGGCCCCAGATCACCACCTCGTGGCTTTCGGCATTGTGCACCACACTGAGCGACGGGTCTTCCTCGGTGAGCTTGGTGAATGCCGGGCCGAGCTTGACGTCGTCCTTTCTTTCCTTGGCCTGTACCGCGATCGCAAGCACCGGCGCAGACGGCCTTGCTTGCAGGAGCGCGGCCGCTGCCTGCTTTCCGGATGACAATGTGTCGCCAGTCTTGGCGTTGTCCAGTTTTCCGAGCGCAACCATCTCTCCGACCGCGGCCTGCCCGCGCTTCTCGAAATGCTGACCCATGAGCTTGAAGACCCCGGACACGCGTCCGGCATCGCCGGTCGGGCTCGCAAGCGTTGTTCCGTCACCAGCCTGGCCGCTGAGCAAACGAGCAACCGACATTTTGCCGCCGTGCGTGGTATGGAAAGTCTTCAGGACCAGCGCCACTGTCTCGTTGCCGGCTTTGACCCCCAAACGCTGCGCCGTCTCGCTGACGCCCGGGGATTCATGCCGCAAGGCCTTCATCAATCGCAGCACACCGTTGCTGCGGGTAGCGACACCGATCAGAACCGGACAAACGATACGGTCGCGTAATTCCTTGGCGAGATCGTCGAACACCTTGTCGCGCGGCGGCTCGATATCTTCGAGCAGTTGCTCCATCAGCTGGTCGTCGTGATCAGCAAGCGTCTCCAGCATGGTGAAGCGGGCCTCTTTCTTGCGATCGAGGTTCTCGCCCTTGATTTCGATGATCTCCGACGGAGCGTGCTCCTTGTAGACAAAGGCGCGCTCAAGCGCGAGATCGACGAAGCCTGAAATAATGTCGCCGTTCCAGATCGGAATCTGCCGCAACAGCAAGGGGACGCGCGACGCCGGCTGCAACAGCTTGATGGTTTCGCGGACCCGCTTGTCGGCCTTGTCGATTTTGTTGAGAAATACGAAGCGTGGAATGTTTTGATCTTCGAGCTCCCGCAGGATCAGCTGCAGCTGCGGTACTTTCTTCTCATCCGCCTCGCAAACGACCACCGCGGCGTCCACCGCCGGCAGCACGCTGCGCATGTCCTGGATGAATTCGATTGAGCCGGGGCAATCTACGAAGGTGTAGCTGTCGCCCATGAAATTGGTGGTGGCGAAGGTGGCCTCCACACTCATTTTGTGATGGCGCGCCTCCTTGCTGGCGTCGCCGACCGTGGTGCCTGCATCCACCGTTCCCTGCCGCTGAATCGCCCCGGTGCGGGCGAGGATGGCTTCGAGAAGTGTGGTTTTACCGCTTTGGAATGGGCCCACCAGTGCGATGCACCGGGGACCCACATTCCTTGTGCCATTGGGACCAGTACCGTTTTGTCCCATAATTGCCTCCCTTGCCGGCCGGGAGGTCGGACCTGGTTTCCCGGCCCTGTCACATTATCGTCTCAGGCTGCGGGGAAGCTGGCAAGGGCGGAGATTGTGGAAACCAGAAAATCTATTTGATAAAACTCGGGTCAACGACCTCGCGCGCATTCACGCTTTTGTCGATCAGACCCTGCGCCTTGTACCAGGCGATCTGTCGCTCGATATCGGCAACATCGAGCCCCCCTTGCGGCTCGATAAAATAGGCGGCTGCTTCAACTGCAGCCGCACCGCTGTCGCCGCGGTCGGGGTAGACGTAGCGCGCTATTGTTGTCGCCGCTTCATGCGATCTGGTGTCCGACGTTCTTTTGGAATTGCGATCCTTGCGCAGAAGTGCCGCGGCGTAGTCGGTGGTTCCGCGGCGATAGGCACGAATGAATTTTTCGACAACGTCGCGCCGAGTCTCGATCATTTTCGTGGAAACGAACAGGGCGCCGAACTGCTGCTCATCCAGCTCCGAATACCAACCCACCAATTTGGCCTGATTTGCAGCCAGCAATTCACGCGCATGTGGTGCTGGCATGATCGCGGCGTCGACCTCATTTGTACCGACGGCGCGCGCGACGGCATCGAGAGTCTTCATTGCCTTTACAGTAATCCGGCTGACATCGACGTTCTTGATGCGTGCGACCTGCTCCAGCTGATAACGAGAGACTGGTCCCACCGCGCTGATTGCGATCGTCCTGTTTGCGAGATCCTCGAATTTGTGCAGACCCTTGTTAAAGCCGATATTGGAGGCAATGATTTGGGTCCCTTCATAGTAGCGCTTCTCACGCACTTGCGCGGCTACCGCCTTGATCAGCCCCTTGCCGGCAAAATTGAATGCAGCGGGCGTGAAACCGGCCAGACCGAAGTCAGTCGTACCCGCGGCGAGTGTTTCCGCCACGGTCTGATCGGTGTCATAGGCCGTCATCGCGAGATCAATTCCTTCAGCTTTGAAGTAGCCTTGCGCCGCCGCCAAAAACAGCGCGCCGTTGCCGGTGAGACGCTGCGTGCCGATAACAACGCGCTCTTGCGCACTGACCGGTGATGCGGCAAGGGCAATCGCAATGAATATCGCAACCCTAAGGCGAATCATGCCTTCAGATTAGCGAACCCATACATAAGAGAAAGTGAATATGGGCGTGATCAAAGCCCTCGCAGACGACCGAAATAAGAGGACTTACTTCATATTTCCACAAAAGCGCTGGATGCGGCGGCAGGCTTCTTCCAGGTCTTCGGTCTTGGTCGCATAGGAAATGCGAAATGCCGGCCCGAGCCCGAACGCAGTTCCCTGCACGACTGCTACGCCTTCAGTTTCGAGCAGCTCGGTGACGAAATCTTCGTCGGTCGCGAGTTTTTTCCCGCCCGGCGCGGTCTTGCCCATTGTGCCGGCACAGGACGGATAGACATAAAAGGCGCCCTCCGGGGTCGGGCACTTGATGCCGTTCGCCTGGTTGAGCATCGACACGACCAGATCGCGCCGCTCCTTGAAGATCTTGTTGTGCTTGGCGATGAAGTCCTGCGGTCCGTTCAGCGCCTCCACAGCAGCCCATTGCGACACGGCCGCCGGGTTCGAAGTCGACTGAGACTGGATCATCGCCATCGCCTTGATCAGCGGCTCCGGTCCGCCGGCGTAGCCGATGCGCCAGCCGGTCATGCAATAGGCTTTGGAGCAGCCATTGATGGTGAGCGTGCGCGGGTAGAGCGACGGTTCGACCTGCGCGGGCGTCGTGAACACGAAGTCGTCGTAGACGAGATGCTCGTACATATCGTCGGTCATCACGTGCACGTGCGGATGCTTCACCAACACATCCGTGAGCGCTTTTAGTTCCGCGCGTGTATAAGCGGCGCCGCTCGGATTTGAGGGCGAGTTCAACAGCACCCACTTTGTCTTCGGCGTGATCGCACGTTCGAGCTGCTGCGCCGTCATCTTGAAACCGCCCGCCATCGTGGTAGCGACTTCGACCGGTTCGCCGCCGGCGAGCAACACCATGTCGGGATAGCTCACCCAGTATGGTGCCGGAATGATCACCTCATCGCCGGGGTTCAGCGTCGCCACAAAAGCGTTGTAAAGCACCTGCTTGCCGCCGGTGCCAACGGTGACCTGGCTCGCCTTGTAGTCGAGGCCGTTCTCGCGCTTGAACTTCTTGACGATTGCATCCTTGAGTTCGGCGATGCCGTCGACATTCGTGTACTTGGAAGCCTTGCCGCTCTCGATCGCCTTGATCGCGGCCTGCTTGATGTTGTCAGGGGTGTCAAAATCGGGTTCGCCGGCGCCGAGCCCGATAACATTGCGGCCGGCCAATTTGAGCGCGCGCGCCTTGTCCGTAACGGCGATGGTCGCCGACGGCTTGACGCGCTTGAGCTGGTCCGCAAGAAAGGCCATCAAAATCCTCCAATTCTACCGCACCTCGTGCGGTACCCCTGTCGTAATGCGGGCTGCCGAGTCCAGCAAGTAGCTAATTGGTGAAGAAATTCGATTGGTTCAATCGCCGCAGGTGATAGCTGCAATACCGGCCCTGCAGTAAGGGGCGAGTTCGCGCCAGCCGCAGTCCGTGTCGCTGCTACCGGTAGCTTTCCGTGCGCGCGAGGATAGTATAGGCGCCCCAAGAGCCGGTTAACGGCTGCAACCTTAAGGGAGCGCGCCATGGAGCTTTCGGCCGGGCAGCTAAAAGCCTTCGACGAGCAGGGTTACGTTTTCTTCCCCAATTGCTTTTCCGAGAATGAAATCGCGCTGCTACGCGCGGAAGCGGAGAGCATTCTTAAACTTGACCGCCAGGAAGTCTGGCGGGAGAAAACCGGCGCGCCGCGGACAGCCTTTGCGGCACACACTTTCAGCGAGGTCTTCGGCCTTCTCGCGCGGCATCCTCGCCTGATCGAGCCGCTGCGGCGGCTGTTTGGCGAGGACGTCTACGTCCATCAGTTCAAACTCAACGCCAAGGCCGCCTTCGAAGGCGACGTCTGGCAATGGCATCAGGATTACGGCACCTGGGCGCGCGACGACGGCATGCCCGAGGCGCGGGCAATGAACATTGCTGTATTCCTCGACGAAGTGATGCCAATCAACGGGCCGCTGCTCTTGATTCCAAAGAGTCATAGGCAGGGCGTTTTCGCAGCCGGCCATGACAAACTCACGACGTCATATCCGCTGTGGACACTCGACAAGGATACCGTCACGCGACTCGCTGCCGAGGCTGCCGGCCCGGATGGCATCGGCATCGTCGCTCCCACGGGAAAACCAGGTTCGGTATTGATGTTTCATGGCAACCTGGTGCACGCCTCGCCGCCGAACATTACGCCCTATCCGCGTAAGATCGTCTATCTGACGCTGTGCGCGGTCTCCAACCACATTACGAAGTTCACGCGCCCGGAATGGATCGCGCATCGCGACTTCACGCCGATCAAGCCGACCGACGATGATGCGCTTATCGAATACGCACGCGCGCATCGCGTGGCCGCGGAATAGAATTCTGCGTTTCACTGCATTTTGAGACAGGTATTCGTCGCTGCAGTGCAGCGAACGATTTAATATTTTCCCTGGATCGCGTTGGCGTCCGGCCATGTAATTGCCAGACTTCGACCCTCCTATCGCCGGCACCGGCGCTTCGGGGTGGCGCACGATTTCGAACGCTTTCCTCGGATCTCATCCGAGGTGCCGTTTTCGGAAGAATCGCACAGCGGGTCTCATTCCAGATGTACACGCTCTATTCGATGCAGCGTTCCGGCAACAGCTACAAGGTCCGCCTCGCGCTGGCCCGGCTCGGCATCCCGTACAGACTGGTCGAGGTCGACATTCTCAAAGGTGAAAGCCGCACGCCCGAATTTCTTGGCAAGAATCCCAACGGACAGGTGCCGTTGCTTGAAGTCGCTCCCGATCGTCACCTCGCCGAGTCGAACGCCATCCTCTGGTATGTCGCCGGCGGTTCGACGCTGGCGCCGGAGGATCGGATCGCGCGCGCCGAAGCGCTGCAATGGATGTTCTTCGAACAACACAGTCTGGAACCGAATATCGGCGCTGCCTATTTCTGGCTCGCGCTGATCAAGGGCGGCCGCGAATTGCAAAGCCACGCGCTCGAGGACTGGACGGAAAACGGCTATCGCGCGCTCGGCGTGATGGAAACACACCTCACGCGCCACCGCTATTTCGTCGCGGACCACTTTACGATTGCCGACATCGCCCTCTATGCCTATGCCCACGTCGCTCACCAGGCCGATTTTGACCTCAGCCGTTATCCGGCAATCCGGACCTGGCTCGATCGCGTGGCCGACGAGCCGGGCTACATTCCCATGGACTGGCAACCGGAGCTTGCCGCAGCGCAATAACGCTGGAATGGCGCGCCGCCACGAAAACGCCGTGCTTCGTTACCGGCTCCGCCCCAATCGGGTCGAACCGTTGCCGGGTTCGCGCGTTATCCACCCAACATTGCCCGAGCGGTTATTTCAGGCTTCGCCATGTGCAGGCACGTTAAATCTACTGGTTTTGCGCCCCCGGCTCACCGGGGGCTCGGCAGCGAGCACCGTACCGCTGCACTTGCCGAACTCGTTACCAGCCTCGCTTTGGCTGCTTCCACGCTCATCGCTGCGACCGTAGTCTCGATTGGGATCGCGCGTGCTGACGTCGCCAGCAACGTGATCGACAACGAAGGTGGCCTTTTTGTCGTCGCACTTGTGCTCGGCCTCTTGTTCATTGGCATGGGCGGGTTGACCATCCTGTCGCTGCCGCATCATCCCCAGAAAAAAAGCCACAGCTAGACTAAGCCTATCGGAGCTCCCGGCGATGTCGCACAGTTGCGGCGCCATCCATGGAACCGCAATGCGATTTATCCTGACGCTTGGCGCCGTGTTTACCGCCAGCAGTCTGGCAACCGCGGCTGATCCGACGTTCCCCAGTTCCGCAGGCAGCCTGTCCGTTCAAACCGTCGCCAGCGGCCTCGTATACCCCTGGTCGCTCGCGTTTTTACCCGATGGCCGCATGCTGGTGACCGAGCGGCCCGGGCGCATGCGTATTGTTACGCGAACCGGCCAAATGTCCGCCGCGCTCGGGAACGTCCCGAGCGTTTATGCCCGAAGCCAGGCCGGGCTCATGGATGTATTGCTCACACGCGATTTCGACAGCACGCACACGATCTTCGTTTGCTACGCCGAGCCGGCGGACGGCGGCGGCCGCATCGCCGTTCTGCGCGCCCGCTTGATCGAAGGCGAAACACCGCGGCTCGATGCTGCGTCCGTAATTTTCCGGCA
Source organism: Pseudolabrys sp. (assembly GCA_035692045.1). Lineage (GTDB taxonomy): Bacteria > Pseudomonadota > Alphaproteobacteria > Rhizobiales > Xanthobacteraceae > Pseudolabrys. The sequence goes on from DASSIJ010000228.1 coordinate 20,756, forward strand.
AAAGGGTCCCGTCTCGCGTGGTCTCAACATTGGCTGCCGCATGGTGCAGGCACCCGATGGAAATTTGTTCGTCACATTGGGCGATCATTTCGCGCCGAAAGAGCTTGCGCAAAAGCTGGACAATCACATCGGCAAGATCGTGCGCATCACGACCGAGGGCGTGGCTCCGGCCGACAATCCCTTTGTCGGTAAACAGGATGCCCTGGCGGAAATCTGGGCCTATGGCCTGCGCAATGCACAAGGGCTCGCCTTCAACCCCGCCGACGGAAAATTATGGGAGCAGGAGCACGGCCCCATGGGCGGCGACGAGATCAATATCATCGAGAAGGGCCGCAACTACGGCTGGCCGCGCGTGAGTTACGGCGTCAACTACGATGGCACACCGGTCGGCAACGGCAAGGCGACGATGGACGGCGTAACCGATCCAATCTGGCACTGGACGCCCTCGATCGCGCCGTCCGGCATGGCTTTTTACACCGGCGATCTTATTCCAGGCTGGAAAGGCAGCCTTTTCAACGGTGCGTTGAAGTTTGAACTGCTTTCGCGGCTCGAGCTCAAGGGCGAGAAAGCCGTGAAGGAAGAGCGCCTTCTGAAAGATCTGCACGAACGCATCCGCGACGTACGGCAGGGACCGGACGGCGCGCTCTACCTGCTTACAGATAATTCGTCGGGGCGCATCCTGCGCATCGTGCCGGCAAAATAAATCACCACCTGTGAAATACAAAGAATGCGCCGGCTGCGATCAACGTAAAGCCGAAGCCCTGACTCAGTGTGATTGGTTCGCGCAAATAGACGTACGAAAACGCGGCAAACACCACGAACGTGATGACCTCCTGTATCGTTTTTAGTTGTGCAGCGTTGTAGACCGCACTGCCGAAGCGATTGGCCGGGACCGCAAGGCAGTACTCGACGAAAGCCAGCGCCCAGCTGATAAAGATTACATAAATAAGCGGCACATCCTTGTAACGCAGGTGCCAATACCAGGCTGTTGTCATGAACACGTTGGAACCGACCAACAGCAAAATCGGTGTGAGATATGGCGACATGAAAAGCATAATGTTCTCTGGGGTGTAACCGCGCGGGACGCTAGATAACGGCGCCCGGGCGCGGAAGTTCGCAGGCAGACGGGCCCTCACTGTGCATTCACAGCGCTGCGCCAGCAACCCGCTGCCCTGTTAATTGTTGTGTGTGACCCTCTCTGTGGTCCCACCGGCTGACGTTGCACTCCGGAACCGCAAATTTTTCCCGGCGATGAGCTGTGTTAATGTTTGGCTGTGGCCTCGGGCCGCGCCTGTGCGCGGACCCACGCCGGCCGGGAACGATACGATGCGCACCCTTTGTCTGGCTTTCGTAACGCTGTTGATCATCGGCGCAGCTCCCGCAATTGCGCAAAACCAGCGAGCCCAGCCGCAGCCAGCCGCTAAATCCGCCCCCTACAAAGTCGTAGCGGTCACCCCGCCACAGGCGATCAACGATCCTGCGTTTGAGGCTCTTCGCAAGCAGATGGGCGAAGTCGCCCAGCGCAAAGATCGTGCCGCATTGGCGAAACTCGTTGTTGGCCAGGGATTCTTCTGGGAGCGCGAAAACGGTGACCGTGCCGACAAGCGCAAACCCGGCGTCGACAATCTCGCGGCCGCGCTTGGGTTGAACAACAAGGATGGCGCCGGATGGGACATGCTTGCAAGTTTTGCCGACGATCCAACCGGTTCATCGTCACCCAACCACAAAGGCACGATATGTGCGCCCGCGGATCCGAGTTACGACGGCAAAGCCTTCGACAGCCTGATGCGGGACACCAGGACCGATTTGGGCGAATGGGGCTATCCGGTTTCGGCCGATGTCGAAGTACGCGCGGCGCCGCAGGCCAACGCGCCGGTGATCGAGAAGCTCGCGGCCGCCTTCGTGCACATCGTACCCGAAGGTGGACCGAACATTCCGACGTTCCTGCGCGTCATCACGCCGGCGGGTAAGACCGGTTTTGTCTCCGTTGACTTGATTGCGCCGGTCGGCAACGACCAGATCTGTTACGTCAAGGATGCGGGCGGCTGGAAGATCGGCGGTTATATCGGGGGTGGCGATCCGCAGTAGCGACGAGCGACGGATATCCGCTCGTGACCCAAAGCAGACAGGTTGCGATCTCGAAAGCGTAGTGCGATATTTACGAAATTGCAGTTTTTACTGCGGTCAGCGTTTTAAGTCGTTGCGTCAGGACAACCGATGACCCAATGAGCGGCGACGAGACATCCGGGGCTGAATCGCCAAATCTGAGGGGAATGCGTGTTCTTCTGGTTGAGGATTCCTGGCAGCTCGGCATGGCGCTGAAGAGTCTGCTGCGGAGTCTCGACGCGGAAGTGGACGGACCGGTCGCGACGACAGCGGATGCTGAGCGTCTTATTTCCGAACACGTTCCCGACGCCGCTGTCATCGACATCAACCTTCGACAGGGTGAGCGCTCGTACGGCCTGATCGATCGACTGATCGGCCTGGATGTCCCCGTCATCGTGACATCAGGCTACTCCGACCTCCCGATGGTCCCCGCGAAAGCCCACATCCTGGAAAAGCCCATCAGCGAGGAAAGACTCATTGCGATCCTGCGCTCGGTGGCCGGCGCGCAGTGATCTCTCATTGCTGCTCGGTCGGCACGTCAATTCTGCAAAACACACCATCGGATGGGAAGGTGAGGTCGACCGTTCCACCGAGTTCGTGAGGAATCAGTTCGCGGATCAGGCTGGTGCCGTACCCAAGTTTGGACGGGCTGACGACGGGTGGCCCGCCGCTTTCCCGCCATTCGATCTTGACGCGCGTTTCTGCATTGTCGCCATTCTGCTGGCGGTCCCAATTTACCGCGACGCGGCCATTCGGGCTCGATAGCGATCCATATTTCACGGCATTCGTTACGAGCTCATGAAGCGCCATTGCCACGGCCTGGGTTGTCGTCGGGGTGAGCGTGACATCCGGCCCACCAATCATTGTGTTTGCGATCGTCGCATAGGGCGCGAGTTGATTGTGAACAAGATCGGCGAGATTGACGCCGTTCCAACGGCTTTGGCTGAGAAGTGAGTGGGCATTCGCCATGGACTGAATGCGCCGGTCGAGCACTTCAACAAACTGCTCCATCGAAGTGCTGCCCTGACGCGTATAGGTGCTGATCACGGCGACTCTCGCGAGCAGGTTTTTGACGCGGTGATCGAGTTCAGCGATCAGCATGCCTTGCCGCTCCTCGGACAGTTTGCGCTCTGTAATGTCGACAGTAAGTCCCTTCAGACGCACGCACCGTCCCGCCGCATCGAACTCTGCCCGCGAGGATTCCTCGAGCCAAATCTCGCGTCCATTCGGACCCCCGAAACGGAATGTCATTTTATATGAAGGCCTTTCGGGGCTGACAGAGTGAATGAGCGATTTGAATTGGCCGCGGTCGTCCGGATGGACGCGCGCAAGAAATTCGGCTGCAGAAAAGTTTTGATTTGGGTCGAACCCAAGGATCTGCGCAGCATTGTCGCTGCGCTGCGAGGCGGTGGTCAGGGCATCCCATTCGAAAGCAACCACGCCTCCGGCTGTCAGAGCCTCCTGCAATCGCGCCTGCCCCTCAAACAGAGCGGCCTCGTGATGACGCCGCTCCGCAAAAAGCGACGCAAGAACGAGCGCGCAGAGCGAGATAGCCAGGATGCTGGCCTGGGCGCCCAGGATGCGCTGCTCGGTGGAGAGAAAAGATTCGCCGAAGTAGCCGATGTCAAAGGTCGTCATCCACACCAAAGCAAAGGCGATGATGAATGCAGCCCCTGCGGCAAAAATGGGACGGCAACGCGCTGCAAGCCACAGCAGTAGCGGGAACAGCAGGGCGATGGGGACGACAATCCCCCAATGCCCCTGCGGCAGAAGAATGACAGCCGCACTCGCCCCAGCCGACGCCACGAGCGCCGTGATGCCTTCGATGAGTTCGGTCCGCGACGGTGGTTCGCGCCCGGTTGCGGCAAGTTCGATGATCAGCGGCGCAACCGTGAGGATGCCGAGCGCATCGGACGCAAACCAGTGCTGCCAAGTGGACAGAATTGGCGCTGTCGAATTATGGAAGTACAGAAATCCTGCTGTGCCGCCGATTCCCGAGATCGTGGTCGCGAGGATCGCTGCAGTGAGCAGTCCCAGCACATGGCTTAGCCTGTCGAGACTGAAACCCGAGCCAAAGTAGCGTTCGATCAGCCACCCCGCCACCAACGCTTCCCCCGCATTGCATAGCGCGAAGACGATGGCGCTCATGAAACTCCGGTCGCCCATGAGATTGGCAACAACGGTGGCAACGGCTGCGCCGACTGCGACCGGCAATCGCGCAACTGGCCCAAGCGCGATCAGGACGCCGGCCGCAACGCCGGAAGCGGGCCAGAAGACGGCCACGCCGTCCGGCTTGGTGAGCAGAAGGAGACTTAGCCGCGCTGCAAGATAATAGGCGACGCCAACCAAAACAGAGAGAGCAATCGAACGGGCCCACTGCCGCGTCGATTGATGGGTAGCCGACAGCCCGCCTTGGACCTGCTCCGGTAGGTACTGCAACAAATGACCCCCTCCGTTGCACCAGATCATATAGCACGATCCTGCCTGATCTGGGACCGGCAGATGCACCAGGATCGCCCGCCAATATGGATGCGGTTTATGGCAGCGTGAACGAGATCACTGCTAGCCGTAACGCAGCTTCGTCGCGAGGATGGGGACCATGAGCGCGAGTGTTACCGCGTTTGAGCCGATCAACGGCCAGTCGCCGATTGCAAGTCCGTAGACCAGCCAGAGAACGACGCCGAGAGAGAACGCAACCGTCGCCGGCAGCGACAGCGCCCGCGTCTCCTTCTCGCGGATGACCTTCAGTGCCTGAGGCCACCAGCACAGCGTGGTCAGCACGGCGCCCGTGGCGCCGACGAAATCGATAAGCCAGGTCAATGTCATGCACATGCCATACGACTGATTCGGCTACGCCATATGACAATCTTGCGTTTGCTATCGGCCCCGCGCAGACTCGCTGAATGATCGGCGCAACTGCAACGACCCCTCGCCGGCTTTCCTGTGCGCGCTGCGGAACCGCTTTTGAATGCGGGCTCGGCACTGATTGCTGGTGTTCCGCCGAACCGTACCGGCTGCCGATGACCAAAGCATGGATCGAGGATTGCCTGTGCCCTACCTGTCTCCGCAAGGCGGCTGCGTCCCTCGCAGACAGTCGACGATCTGCCAGCGAAAACCTCTAGGCAGTCCCACCGCAAAAATTCGAGACAAGTCGGCCTTTGTTCGCCTATAGAGAACCGCCGGTCCGCGGCCGCAATACAGAGACAATCCTCATGATCGATTTTTACGCGTTGACCAGTCCGAACGTGCAGAAAGTCTTCATCATGCTGGAAGAATGCGGGCTGCCGTACAATATCAAACCCGTCGACGTCTGGGCGGGCGAACAATTCACGCCGGAATTTGCGAAGATCAACCCGCTTCTGAAGGTCCCCGCCATCGTCGACAGCGACGGACCGGGCGGCAAGCCCTACACCGTGATCGAGTCGGGTGCGATCCTGATCTATCTCGCCGAGAAGACGGGCAAGTTCATTCCTCACGAGCCGGTTGCCCGCTACGAAACGTTGCAATGGGTGATCTTGCAAGTCGCCAATCTCGGACCGATGAGCGGCCAGCACGTGCACTTCAGCAGGTTCGCCGGCCCCGGCAACGACTACAGCGCCAAACGGTATCGCACGCAGGTGCTCAAGCTGTTCGATGTCTACGAACAGCGGCTGACAACGCAGCCTTACGTCACCGGCAACGACTACACCATCGCCGATATCGCGGCGTGGCCATGGCTGCGCAATTTCGAATTGCTCGCCATCGACCCTGGCCAATATCCAACCGTGAAAAAGTGGGTGGACAAGATCGCCGCCCGTGACGCCGTCAAGCGTGCACTCGCACAGGTCGGCACGCTCACGTCGGTTCGTGACAAGGCCAGCGATGACCAGAAGGACCGCTTTTTCAGCCGCGGAAAATACGCGCGGGCGTAATCACGAAAGTGTGCCTTGCTCTCGACATGATGCGGTTTTAGCCGTTCGGAAATCGCATGGTCCTGAATTGAATGCGCGCGGCGCCCCGGTGTCGCGCGCTCTCGCGTTGGGAAGCCGATGTTTCACTTTTTCGAGAGATCGCTGAAGCCGACCGCGGTGCCGGAATCCGCCGAGCCGCCGGCCGGGCTGGTGGCGTTTTACTGGCACTTCGCCCGCCAGGCGAAGCCGCTGTTCATTGGCCTGTTTGCGGTCGGTTTCGCCGTGGCGCTGATCGAGGTGATGATCCCGGTCTTCATCGGCAAGGTGGTCACGCTGGTGACGGCGAGCAAGCCGGAGGAACTTCTCGCTACGGCCTGGCCGTGGCTGCTCGGCATGGCGGGCGTGCTGCTCGTGTTGCGGCCGCTCGCCTCGACCAGCCAGCATCTTCTGATGAACCAGGCCATCGCCGCGAATGTGTCCAACCGCATCCGCTGGCAGAACCACTGGCACGTCTCGCGGCAGTCATGGGCGTTTTTCCAGAATGATTTCGCAGGGCGCATCGCCACGCGCGTGATGCAGACGGGGCCGGCGATCCGCGAAAGCCTCGTGTCGCTGCTTACCGCCGTCTGGTTCATCCTGATCTACGGCACCTCGTCGCTGATTCTGCTCGCTTCCGCCGACCGCTGGCTGGCGCTGCCCGTGCTGCTGTGGTTCGCCGGCTACATGATCATGCTGCGTATCTTCGTGCCGCGCATGCGCGACAAGTCCAAAGTGATGTCGGAAACGCGCTCGATGCTGACCGGCCGCATCGTCGACACCTACACCAACATCGTGACGGTGAAGCTCTTCGCGCGCGCGAAAGACGAGGACGGCTACGTGCGCGAAGCGATCGACCAGCATACCGGCCGCTTTCATGAATCGTTGCGCCTGAACACGCTGTTCGCGCTGACGCTGACCCTGCTCAATTCAATGCTGGTGACATCGACCGGCGCCTTCGCCATCGTGCTGTGGCGCTATGGCTATGTCGGCGTCGGCACCGTGGCCATGGCCCTCCCGATGACGATGCAGATCATCAGCGCGTCTGGCTGGGTCGCCTGGCAGATCACCGACATTTTCGAGAATATCGGCGTGGTGCAGGAAGGCATGCTCACGATCGCGCGGCCACACACACTCGTTGATCGGCCGGATGCGCGTGCTCTCACCGTCACGCGCGGCGAAATCCGCTTCGAGAACATCCGGTTCGGCTATGGCCGCGAATCTGGCCTGATCGACGGGCTCACGCTCGACGTGCGTCCGGGCGAGAAGATCGGACTGGTCGGCCGCTCCGGCGCCGGCAAGTCGACGCTCGTCAACCTGCTGCTGCGTTTCTTCGATCTCGAAGGCGGCCGTATCCTCATCGACGGGCAGGATATCTCCGACGTCTCGCAGGAAAGCCTGCGCGCCCACATCTCGATGGTGACACAGGACACCTCGCTGCTGCACCGCTCGATCCGCGACAATATCCGATACGGCTATCCCGATGCGAGCGAGGCCGCGATCGTTGCGGCCGCGGAGATGGCACAGGCGCACGAATTCATCGTCGAACTCGAGGACTGGAAGGGCCGGCGCGGCTACGACGCCCATGTCGGCGAGCGTGGCGTGAAACTGTCTGGCGGCCAGCGTCAGCGCGTCGCGATCGCACGCGTGATCCTGAAGAATGCGCCCATCCTTGTGCTGGACGAGGCCACCTCCGCGCTCGACAGCGAGGTCGAGGCGGCAATTCAATCAAGCCTCAGCACGCTGATGCGCGGCCGCACCGTCATTGCCATCGCGCACCGGCTTTCGACCATTGCGCAGATGGACCGCCTGATCGTGCTCGATCGCGGCCGCATCGTCGAACAGGGCTCGCACGACGAGTTGCTGCGCCACAACGGCCATTACGCGTCGCTGTGGCGCCGGCAGTCCGGCGGCTTCATCGACGTCGCCGCGCCGGAGCAGGCGGCGGAGTAAGCCATGCCCCTCCTCTTTTCACCGCGGAAACCACAGATCATAATGCCGCGCCTTTGACGATCACCCGTCAGCGAAAGCCCGCACCATGATCCTCGAAATTGCGCAGATCGATGTGAAGCCCGGCATGGAAGCCGAGTTCGAAGCCGCTGTTAACAAGGCCGCGCCGATTTTCAAGCGCGCCAAGGGCTGCAAGTTCATGACCCTGCAGCGTTCGCATGAAATGCCGCAGCGCTACCGGCTGTTCGTGCAATGGGAAACGCTGGAGAACCACACCAAAGACTTCCGCGAATCCGCAGATTTTCAGGAGTGGCGCAAGCTCGTCGGCCACTGCTTTTCGTCACCGCCGAACGTCGAGCATGTCACCGAGGTGATGCGCGGATTCTAGGATGAAGCGCAGTACCGACCGCATTCTCACCACCCACACCGGCAGCCTGCCGCGCACCGCCAAGGTCGTCGAGCTTCTGCTCGCCGAGGAACAGAAACCCGGCACACGCACGGCCGAATTGCAGGCCGCGGTGCGCGACGCAATCGCCGGCGTCGTGCGCAAGCAGGTCGAATGCGACCTCGACATCATCAATGACGGCGAGCAGGGCCGCACCGACTATACCGTGCACGTGCTCAAGCGGCTGACCGGCTACGAGGGCGAGAGTGCGCCTCCGATGGGCACCGGTGAGCCGGAATTTCCCGAATTGGCGGAAATCCTCAAGCACTTCGCCTCGCCGTTCCAGCATCGCCCGGCCTGCAACGCCCCGGTTGATTGGAAAGACTGGGCGGCGGCGCAGGCCGATATCGATCTCGCCAGGGCGGCGCTCGCCGATGCGAAATGCGTCGACATCTTCATGACCTCACCCTCGCCCGGCCAGATCGCGCGCTATCTCAAGAACCGCTACTACAAGAACGAAGAGGACTATATTTACACGTTGGCCGACGTGATGCGCCGCGAATACCAGGCGATCGTCGAAGCCGGATTCACCCTGCAGCTCGATTGCCCCGACCTCGCAATGCTGCGCCACATGGTCTATCTGAATCTGCCGCTCGCAGAGTATCGCAAGATCATTGGCGTCAACGTCGCCGCGCTCAATCACGCGGTGCGCGACCTGCCGCCCGAACGCATGCGGATGCATGTATGCTGGGGCTCAACAGTGGCGCCGCATCACACCGACGTCGAAATCAAGGACATCATCGATATCGTGCTCTCGGGGCGGCCACACGCGGTTTCGTTTCCGGCGGCGAACGCGCGGCACGAACACGAATGGAAAGTCTGGCGCGACGTGAAGCTGCCGGAGGGGAAAGTCATTATTCCGGGCGTGATCGACTCGACGGTCAACACCGTCGAGCATCCGGAAGTGGTCGCCGACCGTATTGTGAACTTTGCCAATGTGGTCGGCCGCGAGAACGTCATTGCCGGCGTCGACTGCGGTTTCGGTACATTTGCCGGCCGCGTGCAGGTCGACAGCAAGATTGTCTGGATGAAATTGCAGTCGCTCGCTGAGGGCGCACGGCGGGCTTCAAAGCAGCTGTGGACAAAGGCGGCAAAAAGCACCGCACACTAGGAAGATGGCAGCGGGCTCCCGCCTGTCCGCGGCATGCATTCAGTCGCCGAACAACCGCGCCGGTGTGTCCACCAAGATGCGCCGGCGTGCATATTCGTCCGGGGTCCATTCGTAAAACAAATCAAGCAAATGCCCGTCGTCAGGCATGGCTGCCGCGGGCATGGACGGATGCGGCCAGTCGGTGCCCCACATCAGCCGCTCGGGATTGGCGCGCAATAGCGCATCATGAATAGGCCGCACGTCGGGATAGTCCGGATATCGGTCGGACATCCGGTAAGGCGCAGAGACTTTCACATGCACGTGCCCGTCGCCCACAAGTTTTAGCAATGCCTGGAAATTTGCATCGCCGACGCCGCGAACCGCAGGGATGTGCAGCATATGGTCGACGACCACCGGCATCTCCCGCGAAATTTCGTGAAAAATCGGGGCGAGTTCACTCATCAGGCGCCAGTCGCAAAAGACCTGCATGACCCACCCGAGATC
>DASSIJ010000229.1:0-5675 GCA_035692045.1 Pseudolabrys sp.
GGCGTTTTCTGGTCCCACATGGCCGTGTCGCAGACGAGCGCCAGGTCCAGCTTGAACTCAGCGGCGTTGTCGCGGACAAAGCCGAACAGGTTTTTGGAGCCGCACTCCTCCTCGCCTTCGATCATCATGGTGATCGGCAGCGGCAGCTTGCCGGTGACGGCCTTGAAGGCGCGGCAGGCCTCGATGAAAGTCATTGCCTGGCCTTTGTCGTCGCAGGCTCCGCGCGCGACGATGATCTTGCGTCCATCCGGCAATGTTTCGATACGCGGCTCGAATGGCGGCGTTTTCCACAGGCTCAAGGGATCGACCGGCTGCACATCGTAGTGCCCGTAAAAGAGCACGCGTGGGCCTGCGGCTCCGTTCGACTTGCCAACCACCACCGGATGACCGGCGGTCGGGCGCACGGTGGCCTCAAAACCGATCGACTTGAGATCGGCGGCAACGTGCTCGGCAGCAGCGCGGCATTGATCCTTGAACGCGGGGTCGGTTGAAACGGATGCGATCCGCAACAGGGCGAATAACCGCTCCACGCTGTGGTCGATTTCCTGGTCGATGCGGTTGAGAACCGCGTCGAGCGTTTTCATGAGGGACTCCTTACCGGTGGGAGTCCCAAACTAGCAACGCTGACCCAAGCTGGAAAGAAGCCTCAATGCAGGGTTGGCTTGTCGAAAGCCGCCGGATTTTCCAGCCGGACCAGCGTCGCCCCCAGCGGCGAAGGCCGTGAGCCGCGACGCGCAGCGCCACGACGCTGAAGGGCAGCGCCAATGCGGCGATAGAGCATACGCGGAGGCATCGTCGCCGGGACAGCGGCCAGGTAGCCGCAACGGCGCGAGGTCCGCCGCCAGTGCGGCGTGACCACGGGAACGACCATCAGCGATGGAATGCCGCAGGCTCGCCCCGGTGCGTCACTTTCCGGCGTCGGGACACAATCGGGGACCGCACCGCCGACCGCCACCAGGCAGGCATCGGCGCAGCCCGACTGACACAATCGTCGCGCCTCCTCGATACCAGTCACCGCTGTGACTTCTGCGATTTCCATTCGTCGCAAGCGCGCAGCCAGGATGTGACCATGCTCGCTGTCGGCAACGACAACGATACGCGAACTCCTGATCGACTTCATCGACGTCACCCTCTGTAACTCACGCAACCCGTGTCCGACTGATCATCCCCACGATGCCGCGCTATACGCGGGCCAAATCGGACCGGGGCGGTATATTTCTTCTTCTTTGGCGATTTTTTAAGCATACACGGTCGGTTGCCGCCACCAAATTGGCAAACTACGGATAGTAGAACTACGGATAAGTTTTGAGCGTTGCTTGTTGAGCACACGGTCATCGCCGACCATCACCTGGTCGCTACCGTCACCGCACGATCTCTTTCGGATGGATGTACTTACCGCGTCGCGGAAAACGGGGTGCGGCGCATCACAATGTAATTAATTTTTGTGGTGCGATTCATTTCTCGCTTGACTGTGGCCGCCGTGCCATTCGCAACACGACGTGATCAAACGCAATTGCGACGGCATCATGCTTGTCATCGCCTAAAACGGCGTTCAATATAACCGCAATTCCGCCATAAGTGCGGGGGGCGTGAGGTAATCATGGATGAGCTGATCGGCCATCTCGTCGCCAACGTCGGCGTCGAACGAAGCACCGCAGAAAAGGCGGTTGGCATTATCCTCGACTTCCTGCGCAAGGAAGGGCCGACGGACAAGGTGCAGGCCCTCATTGACCGGCTTCCCGGTGCGGAAGCTTTGGTGGCACAGCAATCCGAGGCTGGCGGCTTCATGGGGGGCATCATGGGCGCTGGTACCAAGATGATGGCGGCCGGGCTGAGTATGGGGCAGGTGCAGGGCGTTACTCGCGAGACCATCGCCTATGCCCGCGAAAAGATCGGCGACGATGCAGTTGGAGAAATCGTCGGTTCGATTCCGGGACTTAGTCAATTTGTTTGAACCGTTCGACGATACGGCCAAACAGAAGAAAAGGCGGAGGTAACGCGGATGTCCTATCCCATCACCGATATAGACGGGATCGACGGCGAGGTCGCCGTGGTTCTCAAGTCGGTGGGAATTAGGTCGAGCGACCGTCTGCTCGAGGCTGCCCGTACAGTTCGAGGACGGAAGTCCCTCGCCGAGAAGACCGGGTTCGACGAGAAGCAGCTGTTGTGTTGGGCCAACGTCGCCGACCGTATGCGCATCAAGGGCGTCCGCAAGGAATATGCCGAACTCCTGCAGGCCGCCGGCGTCGATACGGTAAAGGAGCTCAAGTATCGGAATCCCGGCAACCTCGCCAAGGCGATGGCCGACGCCAATAAAAAGAGAAAACTGGTTCGTCTGTTGCCGTCGGAAAAAGTCGTCAAGCGTTGGATCGAGAACGCCAGGACTTTGCCGCTCAAGATCACCTACTGACGGGCTGACGCCTGCTTGACAGGCCCGTGCTGACCGCGCAAAGCGACCCACATGGGAAGCGTCCGAACCCTCGAGAATGTCACGGGAACCACGCTAAAATCCGCGTCAAACACACTTGCGGCCCTGTTTTCGCTCGGCCGGCCGCTGGTCATGGGCGTCCTCAATGTGACGCCGGATTCCTTCTCGGACGGCGGTCAGTTCATGGACCCCGCTGTGGCAGTCGCGCACGCGGCTAAAATGGCTCAGCAAGGCGCCGACATTCTGGATATCGGTGCGGAATCGACGCGGCCCTACGGAGATCCAGTGCCGGTATCGACTGATGATGAGAAGGCGCGGCTGGCGCCGGTCTTGCCGGAGGTCGTCAAGCTCGGCGTGCCGGTGTCGATCGACACCATCAAGGCTTCGATTGCAACCTGGGCACTCGACGAGGGAGCGGCCATCGTCAACGACGTCTGGGGCCTGCAACGCGATCCCGATATTGCACCACTCGTCGCCAAACGCGGCGTTCCAGTGATCGTCATGCACAATCGCGAGGCTGCCGATGCTGCGATCGATATCGTTGCCGATGTGCTGGCCTTTTTTTCCCGCTCGCTGGAGATCGCGGCCCGCGCCGGCATCGCACGCAAGAACATCGTGCTCGATCCGGGCATCGGTTTTGGCAAGACTCCGGAGCAAAGCATCATTTGTCTTGCCCGACTCGCTGAGTTCAAGCGCTTCGGCTTGCCGCTTCTGGTTGGAGCCTCGCGCAAGCGTTTCATCAATACGGTGACGCCGTCCGCGCCGTCCGAACGCATCGGCGGCTCGATCGCCGCCCATCTTCTGGCAGTCCAAAAAGGTGCGGCCATCGTGCGCGTCCATGACGTTGCCGAAACCGTGCAGGCATTGCGCGTGCACACCGCGATCGAGGGCGCGCCATGAGTGATCGCATCTTCATAAAAGGACTCGCGCTGCACGCCAATCACGGCGTGATGGCCCATGAGGCCAAGGTTGGGCAGACCTTCACACTCGACCTGGACCTTGAGATCGATCTTTCGGCTGCTGCCCGTTCGGACAAGGTCATGGACACGGTCTCGTATGACAAGGTGGTCGATTGTGCGAGCAAGGCGTTTTGCACGCAGCGTTACCGCTTGATCGAGGCCGCCGCCGGCCGGGTCGCGGATTCTATCCTCGCAGCTTTTCCGCGTGTGCGCTCGGTCCGGATCACAATCCACAAGCCGCACGCTCCCATTTCGGCGACCTTCAGCGATGTCGGCGTGACGCTCGTGCGGAGCCGTCATGGCTGAGGCGCTGCTTGCGCTTGGCGGCAACGTCGGACACAGCCGGGCCATTCTCGACCGCGCGATCGCTTTGCTCTGCGACGGCAAAGAGGTCCGTTTGGTCGCCCGCTCAGCCGACTATCAGACGCCGCCGTGGGGCTTCAAATACCAGCCGCACTTCATCAATGTTGCCATCGCGGTCGAAACCACACTAAGCCCGCATGAGTTGCTGGCGCGGGCGCAGGAGATCGAACTGCGGCTTGGCCGTGACCGCGCCCATGAAAAGCGCAACGGCCCGCGTACCGCCGACATCGACATTCTTACCTATGATGACCTGATTTTGGACGAGCCCAACCTGACGCTGCCGCATCCGCGCTTGTTCGAGCGTGCTTTCGTGCTGGTTCCGCTGGCTGAAATCGCCGGAGATCGCGTGATCGCGGGGCGGCGCGTGGACGAGGCCGCCAAGGCGGTGGATGCAGCGGGCATTCATCGCCTGCTCTAGCCGCATCGGGCCCGCTGATATGTGGTCGGATCGAGCCGACTGTGCCATTTTGCCGACATGACTGACGATTTTCCTCTCGCCGCTGAATTCCCGCGGACGACCCAGGCGGAGTGGCGCAAGCTGGTCGACGCCGCGCTCAAGGGCGCCGCTTTCGACAAGCGGCTGGTGAGCCACACTTACGACGGCCTGCGGGTCGAACCGCTCTATGGACGCGCGGCGGGGGTAAAACCGCTTGCCGGGCGCGCGCCGGGCACGGCCTGGGCCTTGATGCAGCGCCTCGACCACCCCGATCCGGCCGCTGCGAACGTGCAAGCACTGCAGGATCTGGAAAATGGTGCGGCCGGCTTGTGTCTGGTCTTTGCCGGGGCGCCGGCAGCCCGCGGTTACGGTGTGGTCGCAAACGATGCCGCCACGCTCGACCGCGCGCTGTCGGGCGTCATGCTTGATCTGATCCCGCTTCGTATCGAAACAAGTCCGTTTGCCGGCCGGCCGGTCGCGAACCTGATGATGGAACTTGTCGATGCGCGCAAGCTCGATCCGGCAAAGCTGACGGTTGATTTCGGGCTGGACCCCATCGGCGATATGGCGCGGACGGGAAGCGCGCTTCTGCCGTGGCCTGAGTTATCGGCACGCGCCGGCGCGACAGCGAAGGATGTGCGCGCGAAGGGCTTCGATAACGCGCATCTGCTGCGCGCCGATGGACGCGCGGTGCATGAGGCCGGCGGCTCGGAGGCGCAGGAGCTTGCTTTCTCGATCGCGGCCGGCGTTTCCTATCTGCGTTTGCTCGAAGCGAGCGGTTTTACACTGGAGCAGGCGCGGCAGCGAATCTCGTTTCTGATGGCAGCCGATGCCGATGAATTCCTGACGATCGCCAAATTTCGCGGCCTGCGGAAATTGTGGGCGCGAGTCGAGCAGGCGTGCGGGTTGAAGCCGCAGCCCGCGTTTGTCTCCGCCGAGACAGCCTGGCGCATGATGACCCGGCGTGACCCTTACGTGAACATGTTGCGCGCGACCATCGCGGTCACCGCGGCCGGCGTTGGTGGCGCGAACGCGATCAGCGTGCTGCCGTTCACCGCCGCGCTTGGCCTGCCCGACGCCTTCGCGCGCCGCGTCGCGCGCAACACGCAACTCATTCTGCTCGAGGAATCAAATCTGTTCCGCGTCAGCGATCCGGCAGCCGGCTCCGGAGGCATCGAGGCTCTGACGACCCAAATGGCGCAGGCGGCGTGGACGCTGTTTCAGGAAATCGAAGCAGCCGGTGGGGCGGCGGCCGCACTGGAACAGGGAATGATCCAGAAAACAATCGCGGCGACGCGGACTGCACGCGAAGCGGCAACAGCGCGGCGCAAGGACGCCATCACCGGAACCAGCGATTATCCCAACATTGCCGAATTGACGGTCGCCGTCCTCGACATCCCGCGCCCCGCGGCACCTGCGCCGAAGGCTGCCATCACGTTTGAGGCACTCCCGCAGATCCGGCTGGCGGAGCCATTCGAGGCTTTGTGCG
>DASSIJ010000230.1:0-8976 GCA_035692045.1 Pseudolabrys sp.
TGCGCTCGATGCGCTGGTGGCCGGCTTTCCTGCCGGAACGGTCTCGGGTGCGCCGAAAGTGCGCGCGATGCAAATCATCGATGAACTGGAAAAGGAAAAACGCGGGCTCTACGCCGGCTGCGTCGGTTATTTCTCCGCCGCGGGCGAAATGGACACCTGTATCGTCCTGCGCACTGCGCTGATCAAGGACGGCACAATGTACGTCCAGGCCGGCGCCGGCATCGTCGCAGACAGCGACCCTGACTTCGAGCAGCAGGAATGCATCAACAAGGCAAAGGCCCTGTTTCGCGCCGCTGAAGAAGCGCGCCGCTTCGCCAGCGCGGCCAAACGCGGTCAGTAACCACCGTCGCAGCGGGCTGCTTGACCCCCCTCAGGGGGCACCGTAAACCCTTGGTAACGCGGTGGAACATGATCGTCCTGATCGACAATTACGACAGCTTCACCTTCAACCTCTTCCACTATCTGGGAGGGCTCGGGGCCGATGTTGTCGTGCATCGCAATGACAAGATTTCGGTTGCTGACGTGATGGCGACGGAGCCTGATGCGATTGTGCTCTCACCCGGCCCTTGCACGCCAAACGAAGCCGGCATCTGCCTCGATCTCATCGCGAAAGCTTCGGCGACGATCCCAATCCTGGGTGTATGTCTTGGCCACCAGGCCATCGGGCAGGCTTTTGGCGGCAAGGTGGTGCGCGCAACCCCGCTGCACGGCAAGGTATCCGAGATCAAACACAAGGGTACCGGGGTGTTTCACGGCATTAACGGACCGCTGAAGGCGACCCGCTATCACTCGCTCGTCGTCGAGCGCGCGAGCATGCCGCGCGAGCTTTCTGTCAACGCGGAGACCCGCGACGGCCTGGTGATGGGGCTGACCCACGCGAGCCTGCCGGTGCATGGTGTGCAATTCCATCCGGAGAGCATCGCCTCGGAGCACGGTCATTTAATGCTGAAAAATTTTCTTGATATCAGCGCCACCTGGAATGAAAAACGGGAACGGCGAGTGGTGTCTGCGCAGGCAGCCGTGCTGCGCGCGGCAACCTGAGAGCCGCGATGGCCGACGATTTCAAAGCGCTCATCGCCAAGGTTGCGACCGGCGCGAGTCTTACGCGCGAGGAAGCTGCCGGCGCCTTCGACCGCATGATGTCGGGCGAAGCCACGCCGTCGCAGATGGGCGGGCTGTTGATGGCAATGCGGGTGCGCGGTGAAACCGCTGAGGAAATTACCGGCGCTGTCACAACCATGCGCGCCAAAATGCTGGGCGTGAAGGCGCCGAGTGACGCCGTCGATGTCGTCGGCACGGGCGGCGATGCGTCCGGCTCCTTCAATATTTCAACATGCGCAGCTTTCATTGTGGCGGGGGCCGGTGTGACCGTCGCCAAACACGGAAACCGCGCGTTGTCATCCAAGTCAGGAGCGGCCGACGTGCTCCAGGCACTTGGCGTCAGGATTGAGCTCGACGCAGATCAGGTCGGCATGTGCATCCGCGACGCCGGTATCGGATTCATGTTCGCACCGGCGCACCACCCTGCGATGAAAAATGTCGGCCCTACCCGTGTCGAGCTCGGCACCCGTACCATATTCAATCTGCTTGGACCGCTCTCCAATCCGGCAGGCGTCAAGCGCCAGATGATCGGCACGTTCTCAAAGCACTGGGTCGAACCAATGGCCCAGGTGCTGAAAAATCTGGGCTCTGAAAGCATTTGGGTTGTGCACGGCTCCGACGGGCTTGATGAAATCACGACCTCCGGACCGACCAGCGTAGCCGTGCTCGAGAACGGCAAAATCCGCACTTTCGAGGTAACGCCCGAGGACGCCGGTTTATCGCGTTCGAAACCGGAGGCGCTGCGTGGCGGAGACGCCGAGCACAACGCACAGGCACTGCTCGACGTTCTCAAGGGCAAGCGAAGCGCTTTTCGCGACGTGGCAGTCCTGAATGCCGCAGCCGCGCTCATCGTGGCGGGCAAGGCAAAGGATCTTAAACAAGGTGCAGCGCTCGCGGCCAAATCGATCGAAACAGGCGAAGCAGAAGGCCGGCTCGAGCGTTTGATTTCAGTTTCAAACGCCATGGAGGCGTAGTTTTGTCCGACATCCTCGCCAAAATCGAAGCCTACAAGCGTGAGGAGATCGCTGCGGCAAAGCGTGCGCGGCCGCTGGCAGCGCTTGAGAAGGACGCGAAGACGGCCTCCCCGCCGCGAGGCTTCGTGCGTGAAATCGAACGCCGGATTGCCGGTGGCGACTACGCGCTGATTGCCGAGATCAAGAAGGCGAGCCCGTCAAAGGGACTGATCCGCGCCGATTTCGACCCACCGACTCTCGCCAGAGCGTACGAAGCCGGTGGCGCGGCCTGCATTTCGGTCCTGACCGACGCCCCTTCGTTCCAGGGCAAGCCCGAGTTCCTGGGCATGGCCCGGAACGCCACTGAGCTACCTGCCTTGCGGAAGGATTTTATCTACGAACCCTACCAAGTGGTTGAATCGCGGGCGCTTGGCGCCGACTGCATCCTGATCATCATGGCGGCAGTCGAGGACACCGCAGCCAGCGAGATCGAGGAAACGGCATTCGCTTACCAAATGGATGTGCTGGTTGAAGTTCACGATGAACTTGAGCTTGCCCGGGCTCTCAAGCTGAAATCCCGCCTGATCGGCATCAATAATCGCGATCTGCGGACGTTTAAGACTTCATTGGCGGTGAGTGAACACCTGGCGCCGAAAATCCCGCGTGATCGCATCATCGTGGCCGAGAGCGGACTCAACGCACCTGCCGATCTCGCGCGCCTCAAGCAGATAGGTATTTCAACGTTCCTGATAGGCGAGAGCCTGATGCGGCAATCCGACGTCGCCGCGGCGACCCGCGCCCTGCTTGCGCGTCAACCGCGTCGCGCCGCCGCGGAGTGATGTCGATGGCACTGCGGAAGAAACCGATTTCGCGGCGCGCCAAGACAAGCAGCGGGCGTCCGCCAATGACGAAACAACGCACGAAAGCGAGGGCGACTTCTGCACCGCGGAGATCCGAGCCGACGCCGGCTGCGGCACCACCAACCCTCACCCACATCGATCACCGCGGCGAAGCTCGCATGGTTGACGTCACCGACAAAGGCGCCACTGAAAGGATCGCCGTCGCGGAAGGCCGAGTGATCATGCGCAAGGAAACGCTCGACATGGTGCTCCAAGGGAATGCCCTGAAGGGCGACGTCCTGGGTGCCGCCCGGCTTGCCGGCATCATGGCGGCCAAACGCACGCACGGGCTCATCCCGCTCTGTCATCCGCTCCCGCTCTCCAAAATCGAAATTGAAATCAATCCGGAGCATGCATTGCCCGGCTTTCTGGTTCAGGCGACCGTGAAGGTCACCGCCAGAACCGGGGTCGAGATGGAAGCTTTGACAGCGGTCTCGATCGGCTGCCTGACGATCTACGACATGGTCAAGGCAGTCGAGCGCGGCGTGCACATTGAAGGCATTCGTCTGCTGCATAAAAGCGGTGGCAAGTCTGGTGAGTGGCACGCGGAGTAATCAATGGCCTTAATGCCGGTTGCCGAAGCACTGCAACGGGTGCTGGCCGACGCGAGAGCTCTTCCGGCCGAGACAGTCAAACTTAACGATGCACTCGGCCGCGTCCTCACCGAAAATGTTATCGCACTGCGCACCCAGCCACCGGCCGCAGTCTCAGCCATGGACGGCTACGCCGTGCGGGCGGCTGACGTGGCAACGACGCCCGTCAGTCTTAAAGTTATAGGTGAAGTTGCAGCTGGGCGTCCCTTTGCCAGACAGATCGGGCCAGGCCAGGCGGCGCGCATTTTCACTGGCGGCGTCATGCCGGCAGGCAGCGACACGGTGGTTATTCAGGAGCTCACAAGACAGACTGGCGATTCCGTTACGATTCAAAAGCCCACAGCCAAAAACCGCAATGTTCGGGCGCAGGGCATCGACTTTGCGCGCGATCAGGTGCTGTTGCGCAAAGGGCGTCGGCTTACAGATCGCGATCTGATGCTTGCCGCCGCTATGAATCATCCAGGTCTCCGCGTGCACAGGCGGCCCAAGGTCGCCGTCCTTGGCACCGGCGACGAGCTTGTCCCGCCCGGCAGCACGCCGGGACCGGGCGAGATTGTTTATTCAAACGGCTTTGCGCTCCACGCCTTGGCACACGATGAGGGGGCTGAGGTCGACGACCTTGGCATTGCCCGCGACCGGGTCGAGGACATCGTGGCTGCCGTGCGCCGTGCGCGTGAATCGAGCGCCGATATCCTGGTCACGACCGGAGGCGCCTCTGTCGGGGAGTACGACCTTGTGCAGCGGGCGCTCGCCGCTGAGGGTCTCAACCTTTCCTTTTGGCGAGTGGCGCTACGCCCCGGGCGCCCGATGATGCATGGCCGCCTCGGCGGCATGCAGGTCCTCGGCCTGCCCGGCAATCCGGTATCGTCCTTTGTCTGCGCCTTCCTGTTTCTCGTTCCGCTGATCAGATGCCTGGCGGGCCGGCAGGACGTGGGGCAAATGCCCGAGCCCGCACGTCTGGGCGCCGATCTGCCGGCCAATGACGAGCGTGCTGACTATCTGCGGGCGACCCTGACACCCGGCGCGGAAGGGCTGATCGCCACCCCTTTGCCCGACCAGGACAGCTCCCTGATGGCTGCTTTGGCCAAAGCAGACTGCCTGCTGATTCGGCCGCCATACGCTCCGCCGGCACCCGCCGGTTCAGAGTGTGTCATCCTTAAGCTAGGCCTTTAGGCGACTTTCGACTTTTTCACCCCAAATTAAGTGGTTGCGGAACACATATCGAACAGATAGTGTCCGTTCATGATTTGTTTCTGGCCTGATCCCCCCGGGGACGGCCCGACGGGGAGAGATCGATGCTGACCCGCAAGCAGTTTGAGCTTTTACGGTTCATCCACGAGCGGCTGACGGAGGCCGGGGTCCCGCCTTCCTTTGACGAAATGAAGGACGCCCTAGACCTCCGCTCAAAGTCAGGCATTCACCGGCTTATCACCGCCCTCGAAGAACGGGGCTTCATCCGCCGGCTACCCAACCGGGCGCGGGCGATTGAGGTGATCAAACTGCCCGATTCGGTCGGTCACGGCCTTGGCTCCGCCCGGTCGCGCGGATTCACCCCAAGCGTGATTGAAGGCGATCTCGGCCGCGTCCGGACCGCGTCCGAGGAGGACAGCGGTCGGCCGGTTTCCGTGCCCGTTATGGGACGCATTGCCGCCGGTACGCCGATCGAGGCGATCCAGACCCGCAGCCATGTCATCAACATGCCGCCTGACCTGCTTTCCGCCGGCGAGCATTTTGCGCTGGAAGTACGCGGCGACAGCATGATCGAGGCGGGCATTCTCGATGGCGATATTGCGCTGATCCGTAAATCCGAAGCGGCGGATACCGGCGACATCGTGGTCGCGCTGATTGATGACGAGGAGGCGACCCTCAAGCGCTTCCGTCGCCGTGGTGCCTCGATCGCACTTGAACCGGCCAACACAGCCTACGAAGTCCGCATCCTGCCCCCCAATCGCGTGCGGATTCAGGGCAAGCTGGTGGGTCTCTTTCGGCGATATTAGTCTTCCGCTTCCAGGTCTTGCGGACGCGGTGTGGTGTCGCTTGATGGCGGCATCATTGGCTGCGCGCGCCCTGCTGCGCTGCCGGCGCCATGCCCCCACGGCCGATCGTACCGCGGCGGCAGCGTGACGGTTTGCTCAAACTGATCGGCTTTCCAGCGTAGCGTCACCGCGCCGCCGGCGCGCCAAACATTCCGGTCGACCAAGGTGGCCGCACAGTTCGGCGATGCCGCCTCCCGCAAGCTGACGACCACCGCGGCACGCGCACAATCCTCGGCAAAAGCCTCAGGGCCGAGCACCATTGATATCAGCCGGCCATCGCCGAGCTTGCCTATGCAGCCGATAGCATCGCAATTCACGCCGTCGCCCAGGGTCGGATCCTTTGGCAGGCGCGCATCGGCGTCGGCAGCCAGCCACTCCTTGATCGCAAAACTATCGCGACCACTGTGCAGCACCGATAGCCGCCCGTTGGGGCCGCGAAACGCGGCTGCCTGCCCGTCACCCGCAATCAACACATCGGGACGCGGCGTCAATAACGCCCACAGGCTTGCGGCGAACACCAGGACGGTACCGCACCATCGGAGGGGCGTACGTAGCAGGCAGATGAGCAACAGGCCCGCAGTTCCGAGCAAAAGCGGGCCGACACCGAACGCTTGCATGCGTCCGACGGCGCCGGGCAGATTGCTCACCCAAAGCGATACCCCGATCATCCAATCAATTCCGTCGCCCATCAGACGCCAGAACACGGCATCGAAGCCGAAGGGCATCGCCAAGAGCCCGAGGATGCCCATGGGCATGACGACGACCGACACCACCGGCATGGCAAGCAGATTTGCCAGAACGCCATAGGGCGCCAGGCGATGGAAGTGATAAGCGGCGTATGGTGTGGTGGCCAATCCGGCCACCAGCGAAGCCAATATCAGCCCCGCGAACTCGCGCACACCCCACAATGCCATGCGCAGACCAAGCGAGCTGTCGCGGTCAGCATTCCACGGAAGTCCGTGTTGATACGCGGCAATCAGCGCCAGCGTTGCCGCAAATGACATTTGAAAACTTGGATGCACAACCGCTTGCGGCGCCAGTGTAAGGACCGCGATCGCCGCGACAGAGATTGTGCGGAACGTCAGCGTTGGACGATCGAGCATCACACCGACAAGCACGATCGCAATCATGATGTAGGAACGTTGCGTAGCGACTTCGGCGCCTGAAAGCAGAAGATAGAATGTTGCCGCCGACAACGCACCGAATGCCGCCCATTTCTTTATCGGATGACGATTGGCCAGCGACGGGACAAGGGCAAATCCCGCACGGATGAAGAAAAATACGATGCCGGCGACGACCGCCATGTGATAGCCGGAAATCGACAGCACATGAGCGAGACTTGAAATGTACATCGCGTCGTTAACCGGCGTTGATATCGCATCGCGTTTTCCCGTGATAAGCGCAGAGGCGATTGAGCCGTTGTCCCCTGCAATGATTACGCGCATGCGCTTGTCGATGCCTTCGCGCAGATCATCAACGATGGTTGCGTAGCGCAACCAGAATCCGCCCTCGACCGGTGGCGCCTTCACTTTGACAGCACCGAGCACGTAGCCGGAAGCACCGATGCGCTGGAAATACATGTCGCGCGCAAAATCGTAACCGCCGGGGCGCAATGGCTGCATCGGCGGAGACAGACGCGCCTTGAATTCGACGAAGCTGCCGACTGCCGGTGCACTCCCCTTTCGTACCGCGACGCGCACGCGATCCGGCACCCCCGCGGCAGATGGTGCATCGAAGCGCTGGACGCGCACCACGATGCGATCGCTCTTCTCACGCTCCTCGCGGATCTCCACAAAGCCGGCGAGTGAGACGCTCGCCATGGAATTTTGCAAAATCGGATGCTTAATACGCATAGTCTGCAGAGTGGCCATCGCAAGCCCCAACGCAAACGCAGCGAATCCGAGCGCGAGCGGAAAGCCAAACGGACGTCTACGCGCCAGAACTGCGAGCGCAACGCCCGCAAGAGCCAACATCGATGTCGCCCACCAGGCCGGCTCGCGATCGGCGGTGAAGTAGCCAACGATGCCGAGCCCGAAAGCAACGGGCAGCCAGGGTATCAGGCGCCCGGGTGCAACCTCCGCTGCGGCCCATTGTGCAACCAGCCCACGCAGCCACCCGGCCGCGTCGGCGATGCCTTCGGGCAGCAACAGGCCCGCCGGACGGCCACCGGCATCCGGCGCCCAAGCTCTGGCGCCAACACGCTGCTTGCCGCCATTGGGACTCGTTCGCGCCATTGCGTCGGGCGCCTCCCCGACGCTACCCGCTACAACCTGTCTTATCTTAACTCATCCGCAGGTTGTGGCCACTGGTTTCGATCAGCCTGTGGTTTTCTCCTTGGTGCCGGTCTTGGCCTGGTCCTTGGCCTGATCCTTAGCCTGGTCCTTGGCCCACGTGTCGCGCAGGCCAATGGTGCGGCTGAATACCGGTTTGCCTGACTGGGTATCCCGGTCGAGGCAGAAATAACCCTGGCGCTCGAACTGCACAGGCTCGCCGGGCTTTGCGTCGCCCAGCGCCGGCTCGAGCCGGGCACCGCTCAGGATTTCGAGCGAGTTCGGGTTGAGATCCGCCGTGAAGTTTTCCCCGCCGGCCGGATCGGGCTTGGTGAACAGCGCATTGTAGAGCCGCACCTCCGCTGGAATGGAATGTTCGGCCGAAACCCAATGGATGGTCGCCTTCACCTTGCGGCCATCCGGCGCGTTGCCGCCCTTCGTCGCCGGATCGTACGTGCAGCGTAGCTCTGTCACCTCGCCGCTCGCATTCTTGATAACCTCACGGCATGTAATGAAATATGCATAGCGCAGACGGACTTCAGTCCCGGGTGAAAGCCGGAAAAATTTCTTCGGCGGGTTCTCCATGAAGTCGTCTTGTTCGATATAGATCTCACGCCCAAATTTGATCTTCCGCACGCCGGCCGAACCGGCATCAGGATGATTGACCGCCTCAAGTTCCTCCACCAGCCCTTCCGGATAGTTCTCGATCAAGACCTTGAGCGGACGCAGGACCGCCATGCGCCGCAATGCATTTTTGTTGAGGACTTCGCGAACGGAGAAGTCGAACATGCCCACATCGACAACGCTGTTGGCTTTGGCAACCCCGATGCGCTTGACGAAATCGCGTATCGCTTCGGGCGGCACGCCGCGCCGGCGCAGCCCGGCGAGCGGCGGCATACGCGGATCGTCCCACCCGCGCACGTGCCCGTCACGTACCAGTTCAGTCAACACACGCTTGGACAGCACCGTGTAGGTGAGATTGAGCCGCGCGAACTCGTATTGGTGGGGGCGCGCCGGGACCTTCAGGTTTGCGATAAACCAGTCGTAGAGCGGCCTGTGATCCTCGAACTCCAGCGTGCAAATCGAATGGGTGACGTGTTCGAGCGCGTCGGACTGACCATGAG
>DASSIJ010000231.1:0-10786 GCA_035692045.1 Pseudolabrys sp.
ATTTCTGCGCATGCGCAGCAAGTGGCCCGGCAGCAACCGCACCTCCGAGAAACGTGATGAACTCGCGTCGTTTCATTGACTGTCCCTAGCTTATAACAGGCCATCGTACGACCTAAAGGTACCGGTGGATGTCCGCTTTGGGTCAAAAGCGGGCATTTGCGATGCACCAACCCATGTCCGCTTTACCCCCAAAGCGACACTGGATGCGTTTTCTCGGACGTCCGCGAAGTGCCATAAGCGGACATGATAAAGTCGTTCGGCTTCGGAACGACGGCATTTACCTCGACGGAGATCAAGTCACCGCCCGCCGGCGGCCGCTTCAATTGTTCCTCAACCTTGGACAAGTTGAAGGGCTCGCCATCTATTCCGCCGAGCTTACTACCGCGCGAGGCTCTCTCCGCGCGACGTCGCTCGCATTCTCCTCACCAGGTCAGCCATGACTTTTACGGCCGCCGCGAGGACCAGCGCGCAAAGGGTTGCCTTCGACAGCGTCTCCATCGGCCCCTCAACCAGCATCGCATGGACCACGCTCCCGATGACGATGACCACCGCGAGGGACATATGAGCGATACGCCACGTTCGCAGTCCTAATCGTCGGCGGAACGCAGCCAAAAGCGCGACGGCGAAGATTGCCCACATGGCGATCACACCAAAGGGCGAGAATGGCGTCGGCGATGCGAAGAGAAGCGCGTCAATCATGTCCGGCGGACTGGTGATCCAAAGGCCCCCGACGTGGACCACCGCCGCCACGACCAGCGCGCCTCCGATCCAGTGATGGACACGCCGTCCACGATAAGCCGACAGTCCCGGCAGATAACCGGCGATCAGCAAAGGCTGAACGAGCGCGAGACCCAGTGCGACAATCCCGGCGAATCCGGCCAGAATGTAGACCGGACCGCGCCATGCGAGCAGTGGGCTCGCCGCCGCGAAGGCGATCGGCACGCAAATGGCAATTGCAAGGGCGGCCCAGATCAGGGTCGCCTTAGCCAATCTCATCCCTTTGTTCCCAACCCGGTCAGGCCGGCTGAAGGACGAAGTGCGCCTCGAGACTGGTCTCTTTTGCGCTTCGCATCACGGGACGCAAAAAGACGGTTTGGAACTCACCGCTGTCATAGGCGAGGTGACCGTGCGGTTGGCCGAAGATGGGGATGATCTGCGGCATCTCGAGACGGAACTTACCGTCCTTGTCGGTGAGCGTCGCTCCATGACTCTGCGGCTCGTGTTCCTGCCCTTCGGTCGTGTGCGCCCAAATCTGGATGCGCTGCCCGGCGAGTGGAGCCCCGTCGCCTGCGCGGCGTACGGTGCCACTCATCCAGAAGCCACCCTTGCCGATCCGATCCACGATCGCCGCGCCCTTGCGGTAGTTGTTGGACCCGCCCGACATTGAAGGGGTCGGCGCGAGGCCTTCCGCGCGGGCGGGCAACAGGAGGCCGGAAATGCCGGTTGCCAGAACGGAGCCACCAGCGGCGAGGAGGTTGCGGCGGCTGAGTACGAGGGTGGTCATGTAAATTTCTCCTGGCGATCTTGCAGTTGCTCCGCCGATAGGACTGCAACAGGCGCGAGACGCCCCGAATTTAGCGCAGTTGCGGCCAATTTTCCAGTTGCGGGAGGTGAAGCGCGATAGGTCGCAATAACGAGCCAACGCTTAGATTTCATACTGGTCCTCCAATGACTGATCCAAGCTTGACAAGACACCAAACGGGTATCGAGTTGGACCGAAGTCCAACAAAGTTCCGATGTCCGCTTTGGGTCATTAGCGGACATTCGCACCGCAAAAAGTCCTGTCTGCTTTACCCCCAAAAGCGGACATTGAACGCGTCCTTGCTCATTTCGGCTTTGTGCCAAACGCGGACATTCACTGCCTGTTCGATCGCGTCGTCCGAATGTATTCGATAAACGCCCGCAACGGGGCAGGCACCAGCCTTCGACCAGGATAGTAAAGGAACGGTCCCGAGAAGGATTGCCACCAGGGTTCGAGCACGGGTTCAAGCGCGCCGGCAGCAAGATGCGGGCGCAGCCAATCTTCAAAGTGATAAATGATGCCAGTACCGGCGATCGCTGCGTCGACCGCGAGATCGGTCGCTCCACCGATGCTCACGAGCAGCGGCCCTGTTGGATCAATACGCACCACCTTGCCGTTGCGCTCGAATTCCCATGGCGCCATCACCCCGCTCGGGAAGCGGCCGCGCAGGCAAGCGTGGTCGAGAAGTTCGCGCGGGTGTTTGGGCCGACCGCGGCGATCGAGGTAAGCGGGAGCAGCAGCGGTGGCGAACCGCTGAACGCGGGGACCGATCGGTACCGCGATCATGTCCTGCGCCAGCCGTTCGTCATACCGAATACCGGCATCGCAGCCCGCGGCGAGCACGTCGACGAAGTTCTCCTCGGCGATCACCTCTAGCCGAATCTCCGGATACGCGGCGAGAAACGGGGGTACGATCGCCGGTAACACAAGTCGGGCCGCGCTGACCGGAACATTGAGCCTCAATGTCCCGACCGGCCTATCGCGAAAGCCGTTCACCACATCGAGAGCCGCTTCCACTTCTGTGAGCGCCGGGCTGAGGCGGTCGAGAAGTCGCATGCCGGCCTCGGTAGGCGCAACGCTGCGCGTTGTCCGGTTAAGTAGTCTAACCCCGAGCTGCGCCTCCAACCGGCGCACCGCCTCGCTAAGGCCTGACGCGCTGCTACCACTCGCGCGCGCCCCGTCGCGAAAACCGCCTGCACGCGCCACCGCCATGAAGGCGTTCAAATCACCTAGATCAACAGCCATTGTTCGCCACTCCGCACAACCCGTGCATATTGTGCCAGATTATCGTACATGCCGACAACGCCTACGTTGGTGGCACCAACAAAGGAGATCGGCATGCCAAATATCGATCAACCCGACACGTTCACCCTCGGCTCTTACACCGTGAACCGGCTTGGCTACGGTGCCATGCAGCTCGCCGGACCTGGCGTTTTCGGCCCGCCGAAAGATGACGATGCTGCGCGCGCTGTGCTGCGCCAGGCTGTCGCATCCGGAGTGACTCACATCGACACCAGCGACTTCTACGGTCCGCACATCACCAACAAACTGATCCGAGAGGCGTTGCGTCCATATCCCGACGATCTGGTCATCGTTACCAAGATCGGCGCCCGGCGCGGTCAAGATGGATCATGGCTTC
Source organism: Pseudolabrys sp. (assembly GCA_035692045.1). Taxonomy (GTDB): domain Bacteria; phylum Pseudomonadota; class Alphaproteobacteria; order Rhizobiales; family Xanthobacteraceae; genus Pseudolabrys. Next base: position 3,162 of record DASSIJ010000231.1, read on the forward strand.
CGGCCATGTCACCCGCAGAACTGAATCAGGCGGTCCACGACAATCTCCGCAATCTCGGCCTCGATGTCCTCGACGTTGTCAATCTGCGAAGCTTGTTCGGCCATAGCGAACCCGCCGAAGGTTCGATCGAAGCGCCGCTCACGGTTCTTGCCGAACTCCAGCGCAAGGGTCTGGTGCGCCATATCGGACTGAGCAACGTAACGCCCGCGCAAATCAAGGAAGCACGCCGAATCGCGCCAATCGTCTGTGTGCAGAACCAATATAATGTGGCGCATCGGACCGATGATGACCTCATCGATGATCTTGCCCACAACGGCATCGCGTACGTGCCGTTCTTTCCGCTCGGTGGCATCACCCCGTTACAGTCATCCACGCTATCCAATGTAGCCCAGCGGCTCGGTGCCACTCCCATGCAGGTGGCGCTCGCCTGGCTCCTGCGCCGCGCTCCAAACATACTTCTAATTCCTGGCACATCGTCCCTCGCACATCTGCGCGAGAACCTTGCAGCAGCCAAGTTGAGTCTGCCGGACGACGCGCTTGACGAATTGGACAGTTTAGCGGGCGATCCCGGACGGGCCGATCGGGTTTCCGTCGGGCGCGAATCCGCGGCATGACCGCCATTGTCTGGCTGCACACACGCCGACATGTCCGCTTTGTGTCATTAGCGGACATAGCGGCATGTTGATGCGATATCGGCTTTCCCCTCTGGACAATGGCCACACCGAAGATCAGCATAATGAGCTGTCGGGATAAGCCGGATGCGCAAGACATCCCGCCCCTGGGAGGTCATCATGATCAATTCGAAGCGCCGAGGGCACACGCCCTCGCAGGAATTCGTCGCCGGTAACGGTTTGATCAATCGCCGTGCCCTGCTTGGGCATGGTATCGCGATCGCGGGCGCGATGAGCACCGCCGGGACCATGACTGGCGCCGCCGCCGAGCCGCTCAATGATCCGCAATGGAGCTTGGAGTTCGGCTCGACCTTGCCGCCGGTGCAGATCGCGTCACCGTATGAAAAGGACGTCGTGCGCTCGCTGAGTAATCCAAACGGAGAATTCCGCAACTCGCATGCGCGCACGCCGCACCATCTCCTCGGCGGCACCATCACGCCGAACGGGCTCCACTTCTCCATCGATCATAGCGGCGTGCCGAACATCGACCCGGCTCAGCACAAGCTCGTGATCCACGGAATGGTGCGCCAGCCGCTGGAATTCACCCTGGAGACGCTGTCGCGCTACCCGCTCGTCACCCGCATGTATTTCTTGGAATGCGCCGGCAATTCGGCGCCGATGTTCTCCAAAGAGCCATTACAGGTGACGGCGCAGGCGATTCACGGCCTCGTCTCCAACGCCGAATGGAGCGGCGTGCCGCTGTCGATCCTGCTGGATGAAGCCGGCATCGATCGGAATGCGAAATGGCTGATTGCCGAGGGCGCGGATGCGCACTTCCTTGATCGCAGCGTGCCCGTCAAGAAGGCCTACGACGACGCGCTGGTCGCGATCTACCAGAACGGCGAGCGCCTGATGCCCGGTAACGGCTATCCGATGCGCCTGCTGCTGCCCGGCTATCAAGGCAACATGAATGTCAAATTCCTCCGCCGCATCAAGGTGGTCGACCAGCCAGCCATGAGCATGTTCGAGACCAAGACCTATTCGCAAATCCTACCGGACGGCAAGACCTGGCGCTTCCACTTCCTCATGGAGGTCAAGAGCTTCATCACCTATCCCTCGTTCAGCCACAGCCTGAAGGAGCCGGGCTTCTATGCGATTTCCGGCGTCGCATATTCGGGCACCGGGCGCATTGCCAAGGTTATGGTCTCGGCAGACGGTGGCAAGAGCTGGGGCGAGGCCGCGCTGCAAGGTACGGTCCATGAGAAGGCGTTTACGCGCTTCGTCATGCCATGGCGCTGGGACGGGCAGCCCGCAATCCTTCAAAGCCGCGCCTGGGATGAGGCCGGCAACGTGCAGCCGCTACGCGCCGAGTTTGTGGCAGCGCGGGGCGAGGCCAGAAATCCGGTGACGACTCCGCTGGCCTTCCCCAATCAGCATTACAACAGCCTCACGAGCTGGGGCATCGACAGCAAGGGGGGGATCAAGCATGTCTATGCATAAGCGACTAGCTGCCCTCGTCCTTGCGCTCTCGTTCGGCGCCGAAGGCGCGCTTGCGCAAAGTCCGAAACTTGGCAAGCCGATTTCGGAGGCGGACATCAAGCAGTGGGACATTGCAATTTTGCCGGACGGCACCAACCTGCCACCCGGCAGCGGTACGTCGGCGCAAGGCGCCAAGATCTACGCGGAGAAATGCGTTGCCTGCCATGCCGAGGGCGGTAAAGGCGGCGCTTCGCCTGGCGCCGGACCACTGGCCGGCGGAGCTCCGCTCACCAACGGCATCGATACGTTGAAGACTATCGGCAACTACTATGCCTACGCCACGACTGTGTTCGACTACACCCGGCGCGCGATGCCGTTCAACATGCCGCGTTCGCTGACGGACAACGAAGTCTACGCGCTAACCGCGTACATCCTCTCCATAAACAAGCTCATCGGTGACAACGACGTGATTGACGCCAACTCGCTGCCGCAGGTGAAAATGCCGAACCGGGACAATTACATCATTCCTTACCCAGATCGAATCTAGACGCTCATTGGGCGCCGCGATCGTCGCGCTCGCCAATAGCGGACATTCGTCAGACAGGTTGGCATGTCCGCTTTGTGGCATAAGTAGACATGCGCATTGCGCTTAAAAAATAGAAAGGCCGCTAATTGTAGCGGCCTCAGTTGAGGATAATACTCTAAACTCACTTCAGAAGGGATTGTCGATCACCATTACCGGCATGTTGTTATCGGCGTGCCGGTGCATCATTGAAATGCGCATCGTGTCCGTCGAAAGCACGCCCACAGAATCTGTGTTTTTCCCGCCCTGAATTACGACAACGGCGACAGCAATTGCAAATAACCAACCTAAGTGACGCATCGGGTCCTCCCAATCGAGCGAATTTGACCGGAAAATAAACGACAAAAATAGGTAAAATGTTAAATGAACTGCGAGTAGACGGACGATGTCGGTAAGAAGGGATTAACGAGACTTTTCAACGCTGGACGAAAACTTGCGCTCGCAGATGGTCGATGTGCGGGCGTCGATGTCCGCTTTACCCCCAATAGCGGACATCAATCGGAGGGGGTCGAATGTCCACTGAGTGCCGGCAGCGTACATGGCCTGTCTATTCGATCACCTCGTCAGCGCGTCCGATTAGCGTGTTGGGAATGTTGAGGCCGAGCGTTTTGGCGGTCTTGAGGTTGATGACCAGCTCCAGGTTGGTCGGCAGCACGACGGGCAGCTCAGCCGGCTTGGCGCCATTGAGAATTCTGGCGACGTAGACGCCGGACTGGCGCCATGCCTTGGGAAAGCTCGCGCCGTAGCTCATCAGGCCGCCGGCCACGATCATCTCGCGCAAGGGATAGATCGTTGGAACTCTGTAACGCGCCGCGAGAGCGACGAGTTGTCCGCGCTGGCTGAACAAGAACGGATCGACGTTGATAAACAGCGCGCCCACTTTCCGTTCAACAGCGGCGGCGAATGCGGTTTCGATCTCTCGCTCGCTGCTCGCCCGCAAGACCTCAAGGCGGCGCCCCAGCGCATCCGCTGCCCCCTGGAGATCTTTGGTGTCGGGCTCGGCATTGGGATTATTGGGATTGACCAACAGCGCGAGCACCGCATCCTTCTGCCCGGCTTCGCTCACCAGTTCCAGCCGCTTGGCGCCGAGCACGTTCATGAAATTGGTTATGCCTGTGACATTGCCGCCGGGTCGATTGAGGCTTGCGACCAGACCGGCTTTGACCGGATCCTCGCCGACGACGAACACGATCGGAATTGTGCCGGTCGCCGCCTTCGCCGCCAAGGCGCCGGGCAAGGTATGGGTGGCGATGACAGCCGGCTTGCGACCAACCAGATCGACGGCCAAACTGGATAGCCGATCGAACTGACCGTGCGCCCAGCGATACTCGAAGGCCACGTTCTTGCCCTCGACGAAGCCGCCTTCGCTCAAGCCTTGGCGAAATGCGGCCTCGAACGGTTCGAACGTTTCAGCTGTCGCGCCGCTAAGAAACCCGATTACCGGCATCGCAGATTGCTGCGCGCGCGCCGCCAGCGGCCACGTTGCAGCCGTGCCGCCGATGAACGTGATGAACTCCCGCCGCTTCATGCCTAAAGCCTAGCATTTTACGACCGGTGATGAGTTGATGAACTCGCGCCGTTTCATTGCACCCTAGGCCCACGCAAGGCATCGTACAGCGTCAAACGAGCAGACTGGAAGGGGCGGGCGAGAGGATAATCAATGTCCGCGTTGGGTCAGAAGCACACATTCAGGGCTTCGGTCACGATGCCCGCTTTCCCACAAGGGGGACATGATTTTTGGTGTTAATCAAAATATCCTGTCGGCCAACGACATAGGACGATTCTATGCTGCAAATCGCGATCATCCTCGCGTGGATAATGGCGCTAGGCCTGATGATTTACCTCGCCACGCAAGCGGTAAAGCGCAGATTGCGGGGAGGCCGAAGAGAAAGGCTCGAGTCCAGGACAATCCGAAGATTCCGTAGACGGCACCGGTTTGATGAGCAACAGCGTCGATGGGTGCGAAAGCGCGATGGAGTGATTGTCACCACTGAGGCGCACGAGGACCGTTGGTTTCGGGTCACGGTTTTCGGGTGGCTCCTGTTTATCCTGTGGGAAGGCTATTGGATTTCGGAAATCGTCGAACGAGCGCGCGATAGCAAGGGGTCACTGCAGCTGCCATATGTATTTTTGTTTTTCGTTCTGGTTTTCGTCCCGCTGGCTGTTTATTGGGTCTGTCGTCGAAAAATGCGAAGGCAATCGGCGCGGTTGCCGATCGAACTTCCCTACCGTTGAATCCACTAAGTCACCGCCACGCAATCGACTTCGATGTCGAATGGCCCGGTGAAGCTTGGCACATGCAAGAAAATACGCGCCGGGGATTCGCTCGGGAAATAGCGTGCGTAGATGATGTTGAACGTTGCGAAGTGCGAGGGTTCGGGCGTGCAATAGACATTGCACTTGAGCACCTGCGCGAGCGACGACCCGGCGGCTTCGAGACATTTCTGCATTTGCACGAGGACGATCTCGGCTTGGCGCTCGAACGACAAACGTTTGATCTCGCCGGTGCTGGGCTCGAACGGTGGCAGGCCGGACAGGAACACAAAACCGCCGGCGAGGGTGACCGGATAGATCGACCCTTTGCGTCGGCGTTCGAGATAGCTGGAGTAGGGCTCTACCCGCAGTCGCTGCATCATGGCGCGTCTCCGTCTTGATGGCGCCAATGTAGAGCGAGCCGCCTCAGAGTTGGTTCGGCCGCTGCCGAACTATCGCTGATTGCTAAGCGATCTATCGCCACGGTAAGATGCCGCATGGTTGCCGCCGCCAACATGGTCGAAATCGCGGCTCTCGTCGGCGACACCGCGCGCGCCACTATGTTGGCTGCACTCATGGGCGGCCAGGCGCTTACCAGCAGCGAGCTGGCCGGGCTCGCGCGCGTCACGCGAGCGACCGCCAGTGAGCACCTGGGCAAGCTCACGCAGGCAAGGCTGCTTGCCGTCACGCAAAAACGACGCAACCGCTATTATCGGATTGCCTCACCTTTGGTTGCGAAAATGCTGGAAAGCATCAAGGCGGTCGCCGCACTGGAGACACCGCCGCGCTATCAGCCGCGCTCGGCGCAGGACGACGCACTGCGTTTCGCCCGTACCTGCTACGACCATCTCGCCGGCCGCCTGGGTGTCGCCATCGCCGATGCGCTGGTGCGTAAGAGGTACGTCGTTCTAAGCGACGAGGGCGGTGAGCTTACGGTGGCTGGCAGGCGCTTTCTCTCGGGATTCGGCAGCGTAATCATGCCGGCGTCCGGCAGCCGCCGCATCTTCTGCCGACCTTGCCTGGATTGGAGCGAGCGGCGCTATCACATCGCCGGCCACGTGGGCGCCGAAATATGCCGTTGCTGTCTCGAACGCGGCTGGCTCGTGCGTCAGAAAGGGTCACGCGCTATTCGCCTCACCGCGGTCGGACAGCGCGGCCTGCGCCAAGTCTTCGGCATGGAACCGCCCGACATGCGCTAGTGCCCGCCCGCTCAGCGGCAGTCACTGCAGCCGTAAGGCGAAGTCTTTCTTGAGCGGCTTATTACTGCCAGAATTGAAAAGTCGAGTGCGCTTGATGTTGCGTTTTGTTGCATGCGTTCTCTTTGTCATCCTGCTGACGGCAACTGGCCCAAAAGCGCAGGAAGCTGCCGACATTTCCGATCGTGCTGCAATACCGAATAGAGACGAACCGTCCCGGCAAGTGCAGCAATCAGTCTGTCTCCTTCTTGAATCGGCGGCGCAAGCGAACGGACTGCCGGCCGAATTTTTCGTCCGATTGATCTGGCGGGAAAGTCGGTTCCGGCCCACTGCCATCGGCCCACTAACCCGTAGCCGCAAGCATGCTTTGGGTATTGCGCAATTCATGCCCGGTACAGCAGCCGAACGTAATCTCCTTGACCCCTTCAATCCCGTAGAGGCGCTGCCAAAGGCGGCCGAATTCCTCAAAGAGTTGCGCGGCCAGTTTGGTAACCTTGGTCTTGCGGCAGCTGCCTATAACGCAGGGCCCGGTCGCGTCCGGGCTTGGATGGCCGGCACCGCCTCAATGCCTGCCCAGACGCGCGCCTACGTGGAGGCTGTGACCGGCTATTCAGTTGACAAGTGGGCAGCTGGCCGGGACGTAGAGGTCAAAACGGAAAGCGGAGTGAGCTGCGAAACGCTGATGGCGAAACTTAAGCAACCGCCGACGACTTTCATGGCAGCGCTTCAACAGCACATCGTGACGGGTGCAATCCAGCCGTGGGGTGCCATTCTCGGCGCACACAGATCGCGTCAGGAAATCCTGGATCGATACGCCGCTCTCCAGCAGCGGTTCGCGACAGTGCTCGCCGGTCGGGACCCAATCCTGCTTGAACGCGGATCGGGCTCCCTTCCTCGCTATCAAGTCAGGGTCGGCGCAGAGTCGCGGGCCGCTGCAAGTGATCTTTGCAAAAGGATTCATCTGGCCGGGGGAGATTGCGTGGTCCTCCGTAATCCCGGTAGTTAGAACGGCGATGAGGTGGCACATACGGCAGCAAACTTGGCCGCCCTGGATGTCCGCTTTATCCCAACTGCGGACATTTGTGCTTCAAAAGGCCTATTGGATCACCCCGTCTGCGCGGGCGAGCACCGACGGGGGCACGGTGAGGCCGAGCGCCTTGGCGGCCTTGAGGTTGATCACTAGCTCAAATTTAGTCGGCGCCTGCACTGGCAGATCCGCAGGCTTCGCACCTTTGAGGATGCGGTCGACATAGCCGGCGGCCTGCCGATACTGGTCGACGAAATCGGGCCCGTAGGAAATCAAGCCACCAGCAGCCACGAAAGAGCGGCTGGAGTAGACCGCGGGAAGCTTGTGTCGGGCCGCAAGTGTGATGATCAATTCGCGATGGAGCAGCGTCCGGCCGCCTGCGCGCAACAGGGCTTAGGCACTGATCAGCTTAATGTCCGGGTCAAAAGCGGACATAAGTGCTAACGAAAGAATTGGACCCAAGGCCAACTAGGCTT
>DASSIJ010000232.1:0-6479 GCA_035692045.1 Pseudolabrys sp.
GTGACACCTCGGCAACCGGCGTTGCCTTCACCCGTAATCCTTCAACGGGCGAGAAGCGCCTGTATGGCGAATTTCTGATCAACGCGCAGGGCGAGGATGTTGTCGCCGGCATCCGTACGCCACAGGAGATCAGCGAGACGGCGCGCAAGGAAGCGGGCTCGGACAAGCCGTCGATGGAATACACGCTGCCCAAGGCATACGGCGAGCTCAAGCGCATCTACAACGTTCTTGAGCGCCATTACCGGGACATGCAGGACCTCGAGTTCACGGTCGAGCAAGGCAAGTTGTGGATGTTGCAGACCCGCTCCGGCAAGCGTACCGCAAAAGCCGCGTTGCGCATCGCGGTCGAACTCGCCAACGAAGGTCTGATTTCAAGGAACGATGCGGTGCTGCGCGTTGATCCACTTTCGCTCGATCAATTGCTGCATCCGACCATTGATCCGCGCGCACATCGGCGCGTCATAGCCACGGGGCTGCCGGCTTCACCGGGCGCCGCCAGTGGCGAGATCGTTTTTTCGTCCGATGAAGCGGCACAGCTCAAATCGGACGGAAAAAAGGTTGTGCTGGTGCGCGTGGAAACGTCGCCCGAAGACATCCACGGCATGCATGCGGCGGAAGGCATCCTGACCACCCGCGGCGGCATGACGTCCCACGCCGCTGTGGTGGCGCGCGGCATGGGCAAGCCCTGCGTTTCGGGCGCGGGTTCGCTTCGCGTCGACTACGCTACTGGCACAATGTCAGCGGGCGGCCAGACGTTCAAAAAAGGCGACCATATTACCGTCGACGGCTCGACCGGACAGGTGCTGGCTGGCAAGGTCGACATGATCGAGCCGCAGCTATCCGGTGAATTCTCGACCCTGATTGGCTGGGCTGACAAGGTGCGGCGGCTTGGCGTACGCGCCAACGCCGACACGCCGACCGATGCGAAGGCCGCCGTTCGTTTCGGCGCCGAGGGCATCGGGCTTTGCCGCACCGAGCACATGTTCTTCGAGGAGGGGCGCATTCAGGCGGTGCGCGAAATGATCCTCGCGGACGACGAGAAGTCGCGCCGCACGGCGATTGCCAAGCTTCTGCCCATGCAACGAGCCGACTTTGCCGAATTGTTCGAGATCATGGCCGGCCGGCCGGTGACCATCCGCCTCCTGGATCCGCCGCTGCACGAGTTCCTGCCGCACGGCGAAAAAGAGGTTGCCGAGGTCGCCGCCGCGATGCGCGCCGACCCGAAAAAACTTGCGGCACGCGCGAACGAACTGGCGGAATTCAATCCAATGTTGGGATTCCGCGGCTGCCGTATCGCGATTGTCTATCCTGAGATCGCCGAGATGCAGGCGCGCGCCATTTTCGAGGCGGCGCTTGAGGTCGGCAAACGTACCGGCAAGCCCGTGATACCGGAAGTCATGGTGCCGCTGATCGCCACCAAGGCTGAGTTCGACCTGGTCAAGGCGCGTATCGACGCGATGGCCGAAGCGGTCACCAGGGAGAAAGGCACCAAGGTCGGCTACCAGGTTGGCACGATGATCGAGCTGCCACGTGCGTCCTTGATGGCCGGCGAAATCGCGCAAAGCGCTGAATTCTTTTCATTCGGCACCAACGATCTGACCCAGACCACTTTCGGTATTTCACGCGATGACGCGGCGAGTTTCCTCGGAGTCTATACCGCGCGCGGCATACTTCCTGCCGACCCATTCATTTCGATTGATCAGCAAGGCGTTGGCGAATTGGTCAAAATTGGTGTGGAGCGAGGCCGCAAGGTTCGCCCGAAGCTGAAGGTCGGAATTTGCGGCGAGCACGGTGGCGATCCTGCGTCGGTCGCCTTCTGTCACGAAACCAATCTCGACTACGTATCCTGCTCGCCCTTCCGCGTCCCGATCGCGCGCCTTGCCGCTGCGCAAGCCGCGCTGGGAAAAGCAGCCGCCAGCCAGGCTTGATCGGCGCTACACCGCGACTTTGCCGAGGAAGTCTTCGACCTCAATGCGAAGGTCGGACACGGCGTGGTCGACCGCTTCGGAAGCGTCGCGTACCACTTCTGCCGATGCCCGCGTCTGCGTCGCCGCGCCGGCGACCTCGCCAAGCACGGATACCACATGCCCGGTCCCTTCGGCCGCGCTGGCGACATTGCGGGAAATCTCACTGGTCGCCGAATTCTGCTGTTCTACGGATGCGGCCACCGCCGAAGTATTTTCATTGATCTCACGCATTCGTGCGGCGATCTGGCGGATGGCTTCCACTGCACCCGCGGTCGAGTTCTGCACGGCAAGAATGTGGCTGGCGATGTCCTCGGTCGCTTTGGCAGTTTGCACTGCCAGCGATTTCACCTCGGAAGCAACGACCGCGAAGCCCTTGCCGGCCTCGCCCGCGCGCGCAGCTTCTATCGTAGCATTGAGAGCCAGCAGGTTCGTCTGTCCCGCAATATTGCGGATCAGTTTGACCACATCGCCGATCTTCTGCGCGCCGTTCGCCAGGCCGCCGATTTCGCCGTCGGTGGATCGCGCTTCGTTGGTCGCGAGGCCGACGACGTTGGTGGTGTGCGTCAGCTGACGGCTGATCTCGCTGATCGAACGGGATAGCTCGTCGGCGGCTATTGCCGCGGTTTCCACGTTGACCGAAGCTTCATGAAAGGCGTGCACGGCGCTCTCCGCGCGTTGCGAGGTCTGCTCGGAGGAGCCGAACAGCTCGCTTGCGGTCGATCGCATCGCCGTAGCGCTGGCGCTTACGGTGGACAGCAACTTCTCGATAGTCGGGCGGAATGAATTGATGGCGGAGTCGATTGTCGCGCGCCGCTTTTCCTGGTCGCGAATGGCCAGGCGCTCCTGCTCGGCATGACGCTGTTCGGTGACGTCCTCATGAGTGGAGACCCACCCGCCGCCCGGCAGGGGCTCATTCTTGGCGAGCACGATACGACCATCGCTTGCCTCAACGTAGTGCTCCTGGCTCTTGCCCTGCGCCATCGCATCGAGAATTTTCTGCACGTAGCTGTCTACGTCGCCAGCGAACAAGCCGGTCTCTTTGCGGTACGCGATCAGACGCTTGAGCGTGCAACCTGGTTTCACGATCTCGGGCGCGAGCTTGTACATCTGCAGATAACGCGTGTTGAGCAACGTGATGCGGCCCTGCGCATCAAACATGTTCAAGCCCTGCGACATGTTATTGAGCGCAGTGGAAAGCCTGCGATTTTGCCCGTGTAGGCGACGATAGAGGAGACACAGCACGACAAAAGCGGCGAAGCACAAGCCGAAAAGCAGGGTGGCTTGGCCAGCAATTGTCGATAGCAGGATGGAAGCGAACATGCCGGCTCGTGAAAAATTTTGGCGGCAATATTGGCCAGCAGCGCTTGCGATATAGTTAATTTTTGTTTCCGGTTCGCGGCTGTGGAAACAGGCGGCCAATCGATGGATTTGCCAGATGCGCCGACCGGCGGGCAATGGGCGCGGCCTGGAGCCGTATTTGGCGCCTGCATCCAATGTTAACACCTTCGCAAGGTTAATCGGGCCATAAAAAAATCTGTCGCATTGTCGCCACCCGGCGGCGGGGCGGTCGCAGGGCGTTGCGGTGTGGCGTTGAGCGAACGGGTAACAGTTTCGCTTGGGCGTCGGCGGCGGAGGAGAGCCGCATCGACCGCCATTGCAGCGGCGCTGCTCATAGTGCCTGCCGAGAGGACGGCGTTTCAGGATCTCGGCGCCTTGCTTGCCCGTCAGTCGGGCGTCGCCAAACGCTGGCAACAGCACCTGATCGCTTCTCCGTTCGGCACTATTCATGCGGCGACGTTCAGCCTGCCGAATCCGGTAGGCACGACAATTCCACATCCGCCGATCTATGCGCTCGCCAACTTCGATCCGGCCGACATCACAGGTTCGATCGGCAAGCAGCCGCTTGGCGATGCAACCGCACCCCTGCAGTTCCCCAAGGCGAACCGGCATGCCAAGCGGGACTCGCTGATCGCGCGGCCACGCGAACCACTGCCGCCGCTGCCGGTGATTGAACCTGCTCCGGAAGCGGAGGCCGGCGCTTCGCCGAAGAAGGATGAAACGTCCGCTGCGCGCTTTGATTCGTATTCGCAGTACGAATTCGTGACTGTTCCGGACGAAAAGACGCCCGCCCCGGACGTCGATTTGCCTTATGCCGACATCCCGCCCGCGAACCTGACTCCTGCCGCACCGTCAATGGCCACCGGCAAAGAGGCGACGCAGCTTTACTTCGGTGTTGACTCGATGGCAGGCGGCCGGGAGGCAATTGCGCCGTGGGCGCCGGGTGAAGCGCCAGTGGTGCTGGCCTCGCGCGGCGATCCCGATATCAAGCAATCGGCGCTTGGCCCGGCGTCACCGGATGGTGAAGGCACGGGTGGTGAAAGCATTGCCAGCAAGGGCGAGGTTACCGGTGTCGACCAACGGCCTCGATCTCCCGCCGAACGACTGGCGCTCACAGGCGCAGGACGTGCAAAGGCCGAAAAATGTCTCGCCAATGCGGTTTACTTCGAAGCGCGTGGTGAGTCTGTGCGCGGACAGATCGCCGTGGCGCAGGTGGTTATGAACCGGGTGTTCTCGCCGTTCTATCCGAACGATGTCTGTGGCGTGGTGTACCAGAACGCACACCGGCATCTGTCGTGTCAGTTCACGTTTGCCTGCGATGGTATCCCCGACATCGTCACGGAACCCGACGCCTGGGAACGCGCCAAACGTATTGCCCGTGACATGCTCGACGGCAGATTGTGGATGCCGGAAGTGTCGAAATCGACTCACTATCACGCCTATTGGGTGCACCCCGATTGGGTCAACGAGATGAAGAAGGTCTACAAGCTCGGTGTGCATACCTTCTATCGCCCACGCGCATGGGGCGACGGCGACGATGAACCGACTTGGGGCGACGCGACCGCAACCGAAAAAGAGGCCGCTGCCGAGGAGGCAAAAGGGCCCGTAAGTCATAGCCTTGAATGGCTTAAGTCAGAGGAAGGGCAAGCGTCACTTCGCCAGAACGCCCGTAAATAGCGGAGCCATGCGTCGCGCAAATGCTCCGGATCACGAATATTCGTTTGGGGTGGCTCTTCTCAACCCTATATGGTCCCGGGCGTATTGCGCCGGAGACTTGTTGCAATGACCACACGGGCGACGACTGACAGGCCAGCCTCGGTCGGGTGGCGTACGCCGGCCGTGGTTGTCATCAGCGGTTGCTTGATCGCTATGATCGCATTCGGGCCCCGGTCGTCGCTTGGCTTTTTCCTGACGCCGATGTCGCAGGAGTACCACTGGGGCCGCGACGTATTCTCGATAGCACTCGCCATCCAGAACCTGTTGTGGGGAATCGGACAGCCCTTTGCCGGCGGCATTGCTGACCGTTTCGGAGCCAACCGTGTGATGATCGCCGGCGCGGTATTTTATGCACTTGGCCTGGCGCTGATGGCACACGCCACGACGCCCGGTATGCTCAATCTCTCCGCCGGCGTTCTCATCGGGCTTGGATTGTCCGGCTGTTCGTTCAATCTGGTAATCGGCGCCTTTGGCAAGCTGCTGCCGGAGAGTTGGCGTTCTCTTGCTTTCGGTGCTGGCACGGCCGCCGGATCGTTCGGCCAATTCCTTTATTCGCCGATTGGCGTGGCGCTGATGGATAAATTCGGCTGGCAGACCGCGCTAACAATCTTTGCCGGCGTTACGATGTTGATACTGCCGCTGGCGATTGCGCTTGCAACGCCGCCTGGGAACGCTGCGTCGCCGGCGCTGGCGCGGCCGCCGCAATCCTATCAACATGCCTTGGTCGAAGCCTTCGGCCATCGCAGCTACGTTCTGCTCGTGCTCGGATTCTTTACCTGCGGCTTCCAACTCGCCTTTGTGACCGTGCATTTACCGTCTTATCTGATCGATCGCGGCCTTTCCGCCCAGATCGGCGGTTGGACACTGGCCACCATCGGATTGTTCAACATCATCGGCTCATTGGGTTCTGGCTATCTCGGAAACCGCATGCCGAAGCGCTACATCCTCTCGACTATCTATTTTGCGCGGGCGCTCTCCATCGTCGTATTCATTTCGTTGCCGGCAAGTCCGGTCACAACGCTGATTTTCGGCGCCGTCACCGGCCTGCTGTGGCTCTCGACGGTGCCGCCGACCTCAGCGCTTGTCGCCGTGATGTTCGGGACTCGCTGGCTTGCCATGCTGTTCGGCTTCGCGTTTTTCAGCCATCAGGTCGGAGGCTTCCTCGGCGTGTTGCTGGGCGGCTATGTGTTCGACACTTTCGGCTCCTACAATCCGGTTTGGTGGCTATCGGTGTTCTTTGGTGTGATGTCGGCAATTATCAACCTGCCCATCGTCGAGAAACCGGTCGCGCGTCCCGCAATGGCGCCCGCCTGAGGCCAAAAATCATCATGCCCGGGCTTGTCCCGGGCATCCACGTCTTTAGAACTGTACCCGTAAATCAAGATGTGGATGCCGGCACGAGGCCGGCCATGACGGGAGTTGTGTAGCGTGGCGACATTCAAGGCGATCGTCATCGAG
>DASSIJ010000233.1:0-16030 GCA_035692045.1 Pseudolabrys sp.
TATCGGGAAAAATCTGATTGTTGTTTGTTGAGGCCCTTCGGCCAGCACTAGTCGGCTACCGCCGTATCGCGGGGCGTCGATATTCGACGCGGCTCCGGCACATAGTCATTGCCGAGCTTCATCATCGGCCGCGGCTTGAACACGATAGAGGTCAGGCGGTCGCACAACGCCTTGGGCGATGTCGGCTTGAGCAGGAATTCATTAGCCCCTGCGCGCAACGCTTCGTGCACGTACGAACGTTGTGCACGCGTCGTGAGCATGATGACCGGAAGATTCGGGCGCGGAAACACGCCGGGCGAGCGGACGATGCGCAACACTTCGATACCGTTGAGCACCGGCATGTCCCAGTCGAGCAGCATAACGTCGGGATCTGAGTTGCGGATGGCCTCGAGCGCAGCGAGGCCGTCGTTGGCCTCCAGCACGGCCTTCGCGCCCAAATTGGTCAGCATCATGCGCGTGAGCCGGCGCATGTAAGCATTGTCGTCGACGATCAGGATATTGAGACCCTGGATCATCTTTTCGATTCGCTTGTTGGCCATAAAACCCGCGGGACGTTGCGTGAAATCGCACACAATCTAGCCCGCAGGTTCTGTAGTTTTATTGAGGGCGATCGTTCAATTTTTCGCAATCGGCGGTGGCGGGGCCGAAATATGGTTCCTAGCTGGACTTGGCGGCAGCGTTTACGGACCATTATCTATGCGAGCGGAGCGAGGTACCATGAAAATTCCCGGCCCTGACCACCCGATCACAATTGCCAAAAATGACAAGCGCGTGCGCGTGACCTTTGCCGGCCATGCGATCGCCGATACGCGGCGCGCGTTCACACTCAGGGAAGCAAGCTACAAGCCGGTATTTTACATTCCGCGCAGCGATGCCGATATGAGCCTGCTCAAGCGCACCGACCATCAAACGCACTGCCCTTACAAGGGCGACGCCAGCTATTTCAGCATCGTCGCCGATGGCCGCAGTGCCGAGAATGCGGTGTGGAGCTACGAACAGCCTTTTCCGGCCGTTGGCGAGATCAAGGAATATCTGGCTTTTTATCCGGACCGGGTGGACGCGATCGAGGAAAACTGAAGCGCGACGATCAATGCAATCGCGGGCCTTTGAGGAATTTCGCGCGGTCGGATGAATTCACGCGAACGTCGAAGGTAACGCCGTCGCGATAGAGCGTCAGCGGCACTTCCACGCCGGCCTGCCCGAGCATCCAAATCTTTCGATACATGCCGGCGAGCGTGGAGATCCGATCACCATTGACCGCCACGACGACGTCACCCGTTTTGATCTCCGCGCGCGCGGCCGGTCCCTTGGGAGCGATGCCGACGACCACAACCTTGTCTTCGATTTCGGTTGAATAAAGCCCGAGCCACGGCCGCACCGGTCGATTGACGCGGCCGAATTTACGCAGATCGTCGAGGATCGGATTCAACAGATCGATCGGCACGACCATGTTGAGATGCTCGTTCTTGCCTCCCCGCGCCCGCTCAAGCTGCAGCGAGCCGATGCCGATCAGCTTTCCTGTACCCGAGATCAGCGCGGTGCCGCCCCAGTTGGGATGCGCGGGGTAAGTGAAGATCGCCTCGTCCAGCACATATTCCCAATAGCCGGCAAATTCCTGCCTGGCTGCAATGCGGCCGGCGAGCGAGCGTGTGCGACCGCCGGCGCCACCGACAACCACGCGTTCGCCGACGTCTGCCGATTTGGAAAACCCGATCTCGAGCGCCGGCAGATCGATTTTTCCGAGCGCCTGCACAAGACCGAAACCGGTCTCCTGATCCAGACCGAGCGCATGACCCTGGATCACGTGGCCGTCGCCGAGATGCAGCCACACCGTTTCGGCCTCGGTGATGAGATAGCCAACAGTGAGCACGAGACCGTCGTCGATCAGAACGCCGTTGCCTGCGCGCTCCACACCGAGCGTATCGGCTGTAAAGGCGTCCGGCGGGACAATCGAATGCAGGCCGACCACTGAGGACAGCGTACGCTCAAGATCGTAGGAATAATCCTCTGCCCGCGGCTGCACGGCCTGCGGCACTTTCCATTCGACCAACGACGCCATCGACGCCCTCCTCAGGGGCACTCGCCTATCATACGCCGGAACATGCGGGCGAAAAGACGGCGCTCACATGTTAGTGTGAGTTACCTGCCATGATCCCGTTGTCCATCCTCGATCTCTCCCCGGTTTCCGCCGGCTCCACGGCCGCCCAGGCCTTGCGAAATTCGCTCGATTTGGCGCGGCACGCCGATGAGCTGGGTTTTAAGCGCTATTGGGTAGCCGAACATCACAATTTGCCTGCGATCGCGAGCTCGGCGCCCGACATCATGATCGGCCAGATCGCGGCCGTGACCAGGACCATGCGCATCGGCTCAGGGGGCGTCATGCTGCCGAACCACGCCCCGCTGATGGTGGCCGAACGGTTCAAGGTGCTGGAGGCGCTCTACCCCGGCCGTATTGATCTTGGCCTTGGCCGCGCGCCCGGCACCGACCCGGCGACGTCCTATGCGCTTCGGCGACGGCAGGGCATCAGCGAGGAGGACGATTTTCTCGACCGCTTCAACGAATTGATGATGCTGGAAACGCGCGCCTTTCCGGCCGGCCATCCGTTTCACAGCGTGCGTGCGATGCCGTCGGACGTGCCGCTGCCGCCGATTTATCTGCTTGGCTCGTCGGACTACAGCGCGCAGCTCGCCGGGCACATTGGCGCGGCGTTTTCCTTCGCGCATCACTTCGCGAATTTCGATGCGGCGGAGGCGATGCGGCTCTACCGCGACAATTTCAAGCCGTCCCCGTCGCACGACAAGCCTTATGCAATTCTGGCGACCCATGTGGTTTGTGCCGATACGGATGGCGAGGCCGAGCGACTGGCGGCGACCGTCGATCTCAACATCGTGCGTCGCGCCAAGGGTGAGTTTCTGCCGCTGGCCTCGCCGGAAGACGCGGCAAACTACGACTACACACCCGTCGATCGGGCACGCATGGCACAAAACCGCACCCGGCTTTCGGTCGGTTCGCCTGACACCATGAAGGCAAGGCTCCTGCCGTTGATCGACGCGACCGGCGCTGACGAACTGATGGTGACAACCATGTTGTTCGACCACACCGCGCGGAAGCGCTCATACGAGTTGCTGGCAAAGGCGTTTGCGTGAGGTTTTGCGTAGCGACGCCGCTCCCTCCGCTCATCCCCGCGCAAGCGGGGATCCAGATTGGATCATTGGGCTGGATTCCCGCTTGCGCGGGAATGAGCGGCGCATCAATGGGCGGAATGACGACGCACAGGATGCATGCTAAAAGCCCGCCCGGGTTTTCGTCTTAAAAAACCAGGGAGGTTTCTTTGGGTAAGCAGTTCACTTTGACCACAACCGATAAACATTCGCTCGGCGCTTACCGCGCCGATCCGTCCGGCACGCCCAAGGGCGGCATGGTGGTGGTGCAGGAGATCTTCGGGGTCAATCACCACATCCGCGCGGTCTGCGACCGGCTCGCTGCGCTCGGCTACGTTGCGGTCGCGCCCGCGGTGTTCGATCGTTTCGTGCGCAATTTCGAAAGTGGCTACACGCCTGACGAAATCGCACATGCCCGCAGCTATCTCGGCAATCTCAATTGGGATCACATGATTGCCGATATCGCCGCGGCGCAGAGCGATATCAAGGGTGTCGGCCCGCTCGGCATCGTCGGCTTTTGCATGGGGGGCACGGCGTCGTTTCTGGCGGCCTGCCGCATCCCCGGATTCTCGGCAGCGGTTGCATTCTATGGCGGCATGATCGGGCAGTTTGCCGACGAAAAGCCGAGGTGTCCGATGCAAATGCATTTCGGCGAGAAGGACGACGGCATTCCCATGGACGTGGTGGAGAGCATCAAGAAGAAACAGCCACAGGCCGAGATCTACACCTACCCGGACGCGCCGCACGGCTTCTATTGTGATGAGCGGGCGAGCTACCGCAAGGAGGCCGGCGACCTTGCGTGGAAGCGCACGCAGGAATTTCTCACGAAGCATATGAAGAAATAGAAGCGCCTCTGGCAAAGACCTCCCGGCGTGATGCCCGGCTTTATGCCGGGCATCCACGTCTTAACAACATTGCTGGATTCCAGGACGTGGATGGCCGGGACATCGGCGGGCGAAGGCACGCCGTCCTTTGGACGGCTATGCCCGGCCATGACGAGTGATGCGTCGGTGCTTCTCCATCGTCATCCCGGCCATGACGCGTGGTAGGCGACGGCCTTACGCCGGCGCGCCCTGCGTGAGCTTTGCACCAGTGCCGATCGGACAAGACACGCCGGTGCCGCCGAGGCCGCAATAGCCGGCCGGATTTTTTGCCAGATATTGCTGGTGATAGTCCTCGGCGAAATAGAACTCCGGAGCGTCGATGACTTCGGTGGTGATCGCGCCGTAGCGTTTCTTCTTCAGCTCCTGCTCGTACATCGCCTTCGAGGCCTCGGCTGCCCGCCGTTGCGCAGCGTTGAACGTGTAGATGCCGGAGCGGTACTGGGTACCGACGTCGTTGCCCTGGCGCATGCCTTGCGTCGGATCGTGGCTTTCCCAGAAGGTCTTGAGCAGCGCGTCGTAGGAAATCTTTTTCGGGTCATAGACCACCAGCACCACCTCGTTGTGACCGGTACGGCCCGAGCAGACTTCTTCATAGGTCGGATTGGGCGTCATCCCGCCGGCATAGCCGACGGCGGTGACATGGATGCCATCGCCCAATTCCCAGAATTTGCGCTCGGCGCCCCAGAAGCACCCGAGGCCGAACATCGCCTTTTCGAAGCCGTCAGGATACGGACCCTTCAATGCGCGATGATTGATGAAGTGTGCGGCGGCGGTGCGGATCGGCGTGGCGCGGCCCGGCAGCGCCTCGCCGGGCTTGGGCATGGCAACTTTCTTGAAACCGAACATGCTTGGTTCTCCTGCATTCGTTGCCTGCAATATATGTCGGGTAAAGCCCGCCTGAAATGCCTGAAGGTGATCCGGGACGATCACGTCTTGGCCAGCGGCGCTGCGCACCGTCTTCGCGCAAGCCTCTTAATTGTCAGTTATGGCCGCGCATAGCCTATCAACGGCTTCTTCTTGCGGCCGAGCACGAGGAAAAGGATGCCGAAAAAGCCAAGCAGGCCCCAGCTCGGCGCCGCCAGGATCGTAACCAGGACCGGATCCCAGAGATACCCGCCGGCATAAGGCCGAATTGCCGGCTCAAGCTTTGCGAGGCTGCCGGCATTGACGAGTTCCCACAGCGTCCGCACGCTGGTCAGAAAGAGCCTGTTGCCGGCGATCGACTTGGTGCCGTCATAGATCAGCAGGATAAAGCCCGCTGCCAGGCAAATCAGACCGACGAAGCGGAGGAAGAATCGGATCATGGTCGCCAATCATAAGAAGAATCGGTTGGGTGGGCATCGATTAACCTGTGCTCTTCCCTCATTCAACTGTACCACTGGGAAAAGCCCCTTCCCTTGAGTCATTGCGGTTGCATCCGCTAACGTCGCCCACACCGGGCATACCGGTCGCGTTCATGGAGTAACAATGCCCGCCAAGCCCCCTGCTGGCCGCAGCCGGCCGACCTTTACCGACCAGGAAGCCCTGCAATTTCACAGCGTTGGCCGCCCAGGGAAACTGGAGGTGATCGCCACCAAGCCAATGGCGACTCAGCGCGATCTTTCGCTTGCCTATTCCCCGGGCGTCGCCGTGCCGGTCCTCGCGATCGCGGAGGATGAAAGCCGCGCCTACGACTACACCACCAAGGGCAATTTTGTCGCAGTCATCACCAACGGGACCGCTATCCTTGGCCTCGGCAACCGCGGCGCGCTGGCGGCAAAACCTGTAATGGAGGGCAAGGCCGTCCTGTTCAAGCGTTTTGCCGATATCGACTCGATCGATCTCGAGGTCGATTCCGAGGATCCCGACGAGATCATCAATTGCGTCAAGCTGCTGGGCAAGGGCTGGGGCGGCATCAATCTCGAAGACATCAAGGCGCCGGAATGCTTCGTGATCGAACAGCGCCTGCGCGAGCTGATGGACATTCCGGTCTTCCATGACGACCAGCATGGCACCGCCATCATTGCCGCCGCCGGGCTGCTCAACGCGCTCGATCTGACCGGTCGCGAAATCGCGACCACAAAGCTGGTGTGCAATGGCGCGGGCGCAGCCGGCATCGCCTGTCTCGAATTGCTCAAATCGATCGGCTTCAAGCCGGAGAACCTGATCCTCTGCGACACCAAAGGCGTGATCTACCAGGGCCGCAAGGACGGCATGAACCAGTGGAAGTCCGGCTACGCCATCAAAACCTCGAGGCGAACGCTGGCCGAGGCGTTCGAGGGCGTTGATGTGGCCTTTGGGCTCTCGGTCAAAGGCGCTTTCACTCCGGCCATGATCAAGTCGATGGCGGCCAAGCCGATTATTTTTGCGATGGCCAATCCCGACGCCGAAATATCTCCCGAGGAGGTGGCCGTGGTGCGCGACGATGCCATCATGGCAACGGGCCGGTCGGACTATCCAAACCAGATCAACAATGTGCTCGGCTTCCCTTACATCTTCCGGGGCGCGCTCGACGTGCGCGCCTCTGCCATCAACATGGAAATGAAAATCGCTGCTGCGCGCGCGCTCGCAGCGCTCGCCCGCGAGGACGTGCCAGACGAAGTGACGAGCGCCTACGGCGCGCGGCCAAAATTCGGATCCGACTACATCATTCCGGTACCGTTCGATCCGCGACTGATCTCCTACGTGCCGCCCGCGGTCGCACAGGCCGCCATGGATACCGGCGTCGCACGCAAGCCGATCGTCGACATGGATGCCTACCGCCACCAGCTGAGTGCGCGACGGGACCCGATCGCAGGAACGCTGGTGCACGTATTTGACCGGCTGCGACGGCAGCCCAAACGCGTGGTCTTTGCTGAAGGCGAAGAGGAACAGGTGATCCGCGCAGCGGCGAGCTTCGTGCACCAGGGGCTCGGCACCGCGCTTCTGGTCGGGCGCGAAGATCGCGTCCGTCAGTCCGCACTCGAGAGCGGGGTCGAACTCGGCGAAGGCATCGAGATCGTCAATGCGCGGCTTTCAACCCGCAATGCCGCTTACATCAATTACCTGTACGAGCGCCTGCAGCGGCGCGGCTATCTGGTGCGCGATTGCCAGCGGCTGGTCAATCAGGACCGCAATCATTTTGCTGCCTGCATGGTCGCACTCGGCGACGCCGATGCGCTGGTCACCGGTGTGACACGCAATTTCTCGGTCGCGCTCGAAGACATCCGCCACGTGATCGATCCCAAGCCAGGACACCGCGTGATCGGTGTATCGGTCGTCGTGGCCCGCGGCCGAACGGTGCTGGTCGCCGATACGGCCGTGACCGAAATGCCGGATGCGCAGGAGATTGCCGACATCGCGGTCGAAGCCGCCGGTGTCGCGCGCCGGCTTGGCTATGAACCCCGGCTGGCGCTTCTCGCCTTCTCCACGTTCGGACATCCCGCAGGCGAGCGTTCGACGCGCGTCATCGAGGCCGTGAAGATACTTGACGGCAAGCGGGTCGATTTTGAGTACGACGGTGAAATGGCGGCCGACATTGCGCTCAATCCGGAGTTGGCCGCGGCCTATCCGTTCTGCCGCCTTTCTGGCCCGGCAAACGTCCTGGTGATGCCGGCGTTCCACTCGGCATCAATCTCAACGAAGATGTTGCAGGAGCTCGGCGGTGCCACTGTCATTGGCCCGCTATTGGTCGGGCTCGATCGGCCCGTGCAAATCGTCCATCTCGGGGCCAAAGACAACCAGCTGGTCAACATGGCAGCGCTTGCCGCGTACAATGTTAGTGGCTAAGTCGTTGATCGTCATGGCCCGGCCTGGCCCGGCCATGACGCTGGACCTGAGGTAACAATGTCTGCAGCAAGACTTTCAGGCGTCATCGCCGCCGTCGCCACCCCTATTGACGAGAGCGGAGCTCCCGATCTCAAACGCGCCGTGAACCTGGCGCGTTATCTACTCGACAATGGCTGCGATGGCCTCAACGTCCTCGGCACGACCGGCGAAGCGACCTCATTCTCCCTCGATGAGCGCAAGGCCGTCATGGACGCCTACAAGGCCAACGGCCTGCCATTGCACCGCCTGATGGTCGGAACTGGTGCCGCTGCGGTATCGGATGCAGTTGCATTGACGCGCCACGCGGCCGAGCTCGGCTTCGGAGGTGCGCTTGTGCTCCCGCCCTTCTATTACAAGGGTGTGCCCGACGACGGTTTGATTGCTTATGTCGACACGCTGGTGAAGGCGACGGAAAGAAAGCCGATCCCGATCTATCTCTATCATTTCCCGGCGATGTCGGGGCTGCCCTGGCACGTGGCCTTGATCCGTCGACTACTCGACACTTACCCATCCCGCATTGTGGGTCTCAAGGACTCTTCCGGCGATATGGCCTATGCCCGCTCGGCCGCGGCGATCTCCAAAAGTTTTTCGGTATTCCCGTCAACCGAAGCATGCCTGATCGAGGCACGGTCCGGCGTTTTCGCGGGTTGCATCTCGGCGACTGCCAACGTCAACGCCGATCTTTGCGGGCGAGCCTGGGGTCAAGGCGACACCGGCGCCCTCGATGCGGCCGTCACGATCCGCAAGCTGTTCGACGGCAAGGCACTCGTCTCGGGTGTGAAGGCGCTGCTTGCTCATATCCATGGCGACGCCGGCCTGGGACGCGTAAGACCGCCGCTGGCACCATTCTCGGCCGCCGATCGCGCGTCCGTCATCGCCGGCCACGATGCGGTGAGATCCAGGCGCGTGGCCTGAACCGCGCGCATTGCGGACGTTGACGCCTGCGCGTGGCGTCACTATAAGCCTCAGCCTTGACGGCGAGAGTTTTCGCCGCCGTAACTTCTTGTAAAACCTAGTCGCTTTCGCGAATACCCGCCGAAGGCGCCAGCTGCGAACGAGAGATCGATGGCCAATACCAAGTCCGCCCGCAAAGCCACGCGCGTGATCGCGCGACGGACCGAAATGAACAAGGGGCGCCGTTCGGTGCTGAAAAATTCTGTTCGCAAAGTCGAAGAGGCGATCCAGAGCGGCGACCGCAAGGCCGCTCTTGAGGCTTTCAAGGCGGCGGAGCCGGTCATCATGCGAGCGGGACAGCGCGGCATCGTCCACAAGAACAATGCCAGCCGGAAAGTATCGCGCCTCGCCCATCGCATTGCCAAGCTTGGCAAGTGATCGATTGCGCTGAACACGTAGCGCGGATCAATTCGCTTCTAAATCTTGTAAATGACTCCGAACGGCGCTTCCGGCAAAACGGACGGGCCGGAGCGTCGCTGTAGTCAAAGCGTCATCGCGGCGTCAGAGAAATTTGCTCGTCAAGCATTTGCGCGATCAAATCGCCGCCCGACTCGCGTTGGCCAGCGATGTCAACGGGTTTTTGGATGGGGGCTACCCAAAAATTCGCTCAGATTTTTTTTCGCCTCGATAATGACTTAAGAGGAAAGCGAAGCGAGGACCCAAAAAATGCATATGTGACAGGCGTTTTCGGTCGACGGTAGATTTTAAAATGTTTTGGCGTTCTTTTGGTGCCGGCAAGGAATTTTAGCGTCGAAATTGCGCGCGACTCCAACACGTTGGGTAAAACGAAAGAGTGGCGTTAGCGCAACAGACGCCCAAATTGTGTTTTCTCTTACCGCCACACATGTGAATTTCGTTGCGGGGCCACATCGCTTGTGTATCTTGAAAAACGCGCCCGGGAATTCTTCGGGCACGCTCAGAAACAAGGTTCCACGTCACGCTCATCGACGGATGAGAACGGCTTTGGTTTGCCTGCACGCGTTAAATTGCACTTTCAAAATGCCGAGGCAGTCAAAGTTATAAAGAACAAGGATCAACCTCAGTAAGTTCGTTAAACGGCGCAATCAAAGTTTTGAGGCGCCAAGAAACTGACAAGAAACATAACCACAGGGCGAAAGCCCACAAGCCAATTCGAGGGGTGAAGTCATGACAGGCGCAGGGAGTGGGTCGGGGACCAACGTTGGTGCCACTGGATGGAAGCCGTCCGGTGCAAATTCGTGTGTCGCTGTAGCCCGCGTCATCGGACAGTCCGGTTTGGCTTCATGCGGCGTTCATTTCAGCCGCCATCCGTCCCGTATGGCATCTATTTTCACAGTCGGAATCCGAGGCGCTACCCCGCCACCTGCGGACTGAAGCGCAACGTCCTCGACTTCTCGTCAATGCCGCTGCGCCGACCACTGTGAACTCCCGGCAGAGCCGCATCTTAAAGACGACATCGTCAGGCGAGTGTTGTTGCGTTCCGTTTCCGGCGCGTTGGCGGTTCCGCCGTCAGGCCGGGCAACCGAGTCCGTCCCACCTTTAATCGGATCGAGAAGAATACAATGTCGAACGGGGAGCAGGAGAACTGGTCGCGGGTCAAAGAGCGTTTGCGGGCAGAGGTCGGTGACGACGTTTATTCGAGCTGGTTCGCCCGCATGGACCTGGAGGCCATTGAGGAAGGCTCGGTGCGTTTGTCAGTCCCGACGCGCTTTCTGAAAAGCTGGATTCAGTCGCATTATGCCGAGCGCGTTCTGGCCTGCTGGCAGGCTCAGGAAGAGAAAGTGACGCGCGTCGAGCTGATCGTGCGCTCGGCTGTCCTGAAATCTGCGATGCTGCCCAAGCCCAAGCCCGACATCGGTACCACCGAGAATGGCGGCCGCTATACGAATGGCATTGGCAATGGCCGCGCCCTTTTGGTCGGCGACGCCAGCGTGCATGAGGCGCTCGGCGGCTCGCCGCTCGACCCCCGCCTGACATTCGATACGTTCGTCATCGGCCGCTCGAACACGCTTGCACACGCAGCGGCGAAACAAGTGGCCAGCGCCAAGCGCGGCGACGCCGTCATGTTCAACCCGCTCTATATCCATTCGGGCGTCGGCCTCGGCAAGACGCACTTGTTGCAGGCCGTAACCTGGGCGGGAAATGCAGCGGGCGAACGAAAGGTGCTTTACCTCACCGCCGAGAAATTCATGTACGGCTTTGTTTCCGCCCTGCGGACACAGACGGCTCTCGCCTTCAAGGAGGCGCTGCGCGGGATCGGCGTGCTGGTCATCGACGACCTGCAATTCCTGCAGGGTAAATCAACCCAGGCGGAATTTTGTCATACCCTCAATGCCCTGATCGATGCAGGTCGGCAGGTCGTCATCGCCTCCGATCGGCCGCCGTCGGACCTGGAAAGCCTTGACGATCGCGTGCGCTCGCGGCTGGCCGGCGGGCTGGTCGTCGAGATGGGGCCGCTCGGCGAAGAATTGCGTTTCGAGATCCTCAAGGCGAGGGTCATGGCAGCAAGGACGCACCACCCGGCCTTCGACGTGCCGCTGCCGGTGCTCGGCTATATTGCCAAGACTGTCACGCACAATGGCCGTGATCTGGAAGGGGCGCTCAACCGTTTGCTGGCCCATAACAAGCTGACGGGTCACGCCGTGACGCTGGAAATGGCCGAGCGCGAAGTGCGCGACCTGATCCGCCCGCAGGAGCCGAAGCGGGTCAAGATCGAGGACATCCAGCGGGTCGTGGCGCGCCAGTACAATGTCAGCCGCTCTGATCTGCTGTCGTCGCGACGCACCGCGAATGTCGTGCGGCCCCGCCAGGTGGCGATGTATCTCGCGAAGACCCTGACCCTGCGCTCGTTGCCCGAGATTGGCCGTCGCTTTGGTGGCCGCGACCACACGACGGTTCTCCACGCCGTGCGCAAGATCGAAGGCCTCGTCGGCAACGACATGGCATTGGCCGAGGAAATCGAGATCCTCAAGCGGCAATTGCAGGAATAGCGTGCAGGAACAGCGCCACCGGTGATCCGATTGGCAAAAGGCCCTGTCCCGCGGATGGGGCCTTTTGCTTATCCGGGCTTGTGAACGTCTGGGGATATGCCAGCGGGCCCAAAACGCACCCTTGCGAAAGGCGCGCTCTTTCGTCACCTTTGCTCCCCGGCTTCGCATTCCGCGAACGCCGGCTTGCCGTTGCGCCTGGTTTTTCCTTTTGAAGGCGCCGAAGCGGGTCTCCCATGAAAGTTACCGTCGAGCGTGCAGAACTTTTGAAGTCGCTGGGCCACGTCCATCGCGTGGTCGAGCGGCGTAACACCATTCCAATTCTCGCAAACGTGTTGGTGAAAGCCGACCGCGGCAAGCTCAGCCTCAAGGCCACCGATCTCGATCTCGAGGTCACCGATTCCATCGCGGCCGAAGTCTCGCCTGGCGGTTCGACCACGGTGCCGGCGCACATGTTTTACGAAATCGTGCGCAAGTTGCCTGACGGCGCACAGATCGTACTCGAAGGATCGGGGGACCGCGCCGTGCTGTCCCTGCGCGCGGGGCGCTCGCGGTTCACACTACAGACCTTGCCGGAAAGCGACTTCCCCGATCTCGCCGCCGGCGACATGAGCCACTCCTTCAAGGTCGCCGCCGGTGACATGAAGCGCCTCATCGACAAGACGCAGTTCGCGATTTCAACCGAAGAGACGCGCTACTACCTCAACGGCATCTACTTGCACACGGCAGGCACGGCGAAGGCCGGGATGCTGCGCGCGGTAGCAACCGACGGGCACCGGCTTGCGCAGGTGGAATTGCCGCTGCCGCAAGGCGCTGCCGGCATGCCCGGCATCATCGTGCCCCGCAAGACTGTGGGCGAAGTCCAGCGGCTGATCGAGACCGGCGAAGGAGAAGTTGCGATCGAGCTTTCGGCCGGGAAAATCCGGTTCACCATCGGCAACGTGGTGCTCACGTCCAAGCTGATCGACGGCACCTTCCCCGATTATGCGCGCGTCATTCCGGCCAACAATGACAAGAGCCTGATCGTCGACAAAAAGGATTTCGAGGCGGCCGTCGATCGCGTCTCAACCGTTTCAAGCGAACGGGGCCGGGCGGTCAAGCTTTCGATCACCGGGGGCCGGCTGGTTCTCTCAGTGACCAATCCCGATTCAGGCAGCGCGACCGAGGAGATCGAAGTCGAATACGAAGCCGATCCGCTCGATATCGGTTTCAATTCC
Source organism: Pseudolabrys sp. (assembly GCA_035692045.1). Classification (GTDB taxonomy): domain Bacteria; phylum Pseudomonadota; class Alphaproteobacteria; order Rhizobiales; family Xanthobacteraceae; genus Pseudolabrys. Next base: position 12,970 of record DASSIJ010000233.1, read on the forward strand.
CGCTACCTGCTCGACATCGCCGCGCAGATCGAAGGCGAAGTCGCCGTGCTCAAGCTCGCCGATCCCGGCTCGCCCACGCTCATTCAGGACAAGGACGCGAAAGGCGCGCTCTACGTGCTGATGCCAATGCGGGTGTAGCAGCCTAGCCGTTTGCTCGGGTACCCTCTCCCCTTGCGGGAGAGGGTGGCGAGGGCCGACAGGCCCGCGCCGGGTGAGGGGTCGGTGTCGCAGGGAATTCACCATCGTCCGGTCACGAGGCGAAGCCGCGCATTCGCGAGATCGTTGCGGCGGATGCCGACTGCCGCCGAAAAAATGATGTGGCAACTTTTGCGACATCGCCGCCTTGCAGGCGTTAAATTTCGTCGGCAGGTTCCATTTCAGAATTACATCTTGGATTTCGTTTGCTTCGAAAAAAAGATTGTCATTGAAGTAGACGGTAGCCACCATTTTGACTCTAGGCGTGACGAGCGGAGAGATGCACTTATAAACCGTGAAGGCTTTCGTGTTCTTCGCTATTGGAACAACGATATCCTTCAACGATCCACCTCTGTTCTCGACGATATTTTCACGCATCTTACCGATGATCAAAACTGACCCCTCACCCGGCGCGCTCCGCGCGCCACCCTCTCCCGCAAGGGGAGAGGGTCAGCTGCGGCACGCTGCATGGTTCGGCCGATGACCGCCGCCTTCATTGAGCGCCTGACGCTGACCAATTTCCGTAGCTACCACGCAGCGCAAATCGTGCTCGATCGCATTGGCCCCGTCGTTCTGACCGGGGCCAATGGTGCCGGCAAAACCAATCTCATCGAGGCGATCTCCTTGCTGGCGCCGGGTCGCGGGCTGCGCCGCGCGACCATGGAAGAACTCGCCTTCGCGGAGGGCGATGGCGCCTGGGCGGTGTCGGCAGAAATTGAGGGCATGCTGGGGCTTGCCACACTTGGCACCGGGATCGATCCACCGGCGGGCGAAGAATCCACACCGCCGCGCAAGTGCCGCGTCGATCGCGAAAGCGTCGGCTCGGCCGCCGCGTTCGCGGACCATCTGCGCGTTGTGTGGCTGACACCGGCGATGGATCCGCTGTTCAATGGTCCGGCGTCAGAGCGGCGGCGTTTCCTCGACCGTCTGGTGCTGGCGGTCGATGCGCAGCATTCGAGCCGCGTCGCCGCGCTCGAGCGCTCCCTGCGGTCGCGCAATCGCCTCCTGGAAAATACCCCGCACGACTCGCACTGGCTCGATGCAATCGAGCATGAAACGGCGGAGGTGGCGGTTGCCGTGGCTGCCGCGCGCGCCGAAACCGTCGGGCGGTTGTCAGCGGCGCTTGATGCTTCGCGCAATGAAGCGCCGGAATTTCCACAAGCCCGGATCTCACTGCAAGGGTGGATGGAGCAGCTCTTGCCCGACCACAGCGCAGTCGAAATCGAGGATCGCTACCGTGCGCTCCTGAAGGACAATCGCGCCCGCGATGCCGCCGCCGGCCGAACGCTCGACGGGCCACATTTGTCCGATTTCGCTGTCACTCATGCGACAAAGAATATTGCTGCCGCGGACGCCTCCACCGGCGAACAGAAGGCGCTGCTGATCCGCCTCATGCTTGGCCATGCAAGCTTGATCAAACAGATGACTGGCTTTGCGCCGCTCCTGTTACTCGATGAGGTTGTCGCTCACCTCGATCCGGAACGGCGCGCGGCGCTTTACGATGCGCTGTCCTCGCTTGGCGCGCAGGTGTGGATGACCGGCGCCGACCCGGTGGCGTTCGGCGACATCGTGGGCCGCGCGAATTTGTTCGTCGTCCGGAGCGGCATCGTGGAACCCGCATCAGCGCAGCGGTTCCGGAAATAGCCCTCACGTTTTGTTAATCGAAATGCGATCAATTAATCGAAAATCGGAACCATCACCCGGCGGGTGCTTTACCTCTACACGTGCAATGAGGCTACCAATGGCCACGGACGCTGCCATCGATCGGGTGAGACGCGAGCTTGATCGCGCGTTCGATAGAACACGCGTAGATCTCGATCGTATCGAGATTCTCGCGGCGGGCCTTGCTGCTTTCAGTGCGCCGATCCCGGCCTACGAGCCAAAGTTCCAGCACTTGCGGCGCGTGACCGTCAAGGCGCAGGAGTTGACCTCCGATGGAATCGGCGCAGGCTCGATACCCACGCGGTAACAAAAACCTGATCAGGATCAGGTTTCGCCGAGCAACTCCCGCCGCTGCCGTTCGGACGCATCGGAATAGCGCCGCAACGCGTGCGCCTCACTGAGCAGTCCGGTGACCTGCCGGCGTTCCACGGAATCGACCACCGCCAGCGCTTCCGCTTCATACCGGTCGAAAGCCGCAATGGCTTCCCGCGCGGTCATCTGCGGCAACAGCATGTGGTCGGCATGGTGCAGAACGGCGCGTACCGGTTTAGTGGCGGCGAGCTCGGCCGCGTGCGCTTCCGCAACGAGCACCATTCCCGCATAGCGGCCGTCCTCATCCACCGCGATCACCTGGCTGGTCGATCCCAGCGGAAATGCGTCGCGGAATGCGGCAACCGATGATTCTACCGGCGTCGTCCGCACATCCGACCGCATCATCTGCGCGACCGTGAGATCACGGATCCAGCCGACATCGGCCGCGCTACGAATGGTTTCGCCGCGCAAATGAAAGCGCCAGGTGGCGAACGAGTAGCCGAAGAACTCGCGCGTAACCTGCATTGCAATGATCGCCGCGATCAGCACTGCGGTGGTCAACCAAAGGTCGCCCGTGGTCTCCAGCGCAATGAAGGTCATGGTGAGCGGGCCGCCGATGACGGATACCGACAACGCGCACATGCCGATGACCGCGTACGAATCCGGATCGATATGAAGTCCCGGCCATACTGCGCTGAGCCCGTATGCGAACAGCTGGCCGCCGAGCGCGCCGAGCAGAAGCGAGGCGAAGAACAGGCCGCCGCGAAAGCCCGAGCCGAGCGAGACGACCGAGGCAAGCGCCTTGAGCACGAAAATCAGCGCGATCGCCGTGAGCGGCAATTTGAAGATCCCCGCCAGGTGCAAGGCCCCATGCCCGGACGACATCACTTGC
>DASSIJ010000234.1:0-4958 GCA_035692045.1 Pseudolabrys sp.
ACGGGCGGCACGTGGACGAAACTTGCAATTCGCGGGCCGTCTCGCGCGGCGGCCTCGGCCGCGCGCCAGCAGAGATAGTTGCATAGATAGCGTCCCGCATCACGCGAGACGACGAGCGGGATACGCGCGGTCCGGGCGGCAGCGAACAGATGCCGCGCCCGTGCGGGCAGGGCCATACCCGACAGTCCGCCTTTGACGATCGTGTGACGGCGCAGCGATTGTCCGGATACATCGGGAAGAAATGCCAGTGCATTGCGCGCGCGTGTTTCGATGCGCAGCGTCTTGGCGCGCGGTGCAAGTCCGAACATCAGCAGGGCATCGGGTTTGTGCCTGGCGATCAGTTTCGGCAGTTCGCGATCGACAGCTTCGTAGCTTGTCTGGAAAACGTGGGGGACGATCGTCACGGCGGCGAGTGCCGGCCGCCGCACGCGTGCCAGCCGTTCAACCAACAGTCCTGTCGGATTGAATGGCGCGCCCGGAAACGGTCCGAAGCCTGTAATGAGGATGGTGGTCATACGCCTAGTAGCGCCGCGATTTCTTCCACGGCAAGTGTCGGCGCGAGCTTGCCCGCGGCGACCTGGGTCTCTGCCTGGCGCAGTTTTGCGCGGACCGATGCATCGCTGCGCAGACGAGCCGTAAGCCGCTCCTCCAGCATGGTCCACATCCATTTCACCTGTTGCTCACGTCGACGCGTTTCCAATTCTCCCGACCCGGTCATTTTCTTCTTGTGAGCAAGAACCTGCGCCCACAATTCGTCGATCCCGTTTTGCGTCAGCGCCGAATAGGTGATCACCGGAGGCGACCAGGTCGACGATTGCGGTGTCAGGATATTGAGCGCAGCGCGATAGTCCGCCGCCGCCCGCCGGGCGCGCTCGATATTGTCGCCATCGGCTTTGTTGACTGCGATCATATCGGCAAGCTCGACGATGCCCTTCTTGAGGCCCTGCAGTTCGTCGCCTGCGCCCGGGAGCATCAACACCAGGAAGAAGTCGGTCATATCGGCGACCGTGGTTTCCGACTGGCCGATGCCGACGGTCTCAACCATCACGACGTCGTAGCCGGCAGCTTCGCAAACCAGCATGGTTTCACGCGTCTTGGCAGCAACACCACCGAGCGTTCCGGAGGAGGGCGATGGCCTCACAAACGCATGGGGGTCAACGGCGAGCTGCGCCATGCGCGTTTTGTCGCCGAGGATCGACCCGCCGGTTCGCGTTGACGATGGATCGACGGCCAGCCCCGCGACCTTGTGGCCTTTGCCCGTGAGATAAGTGCCAAGGACGTCGATCGTCGTTGATTTGCCGGCGCCTGGCGCGCCGGTAATGCCGAGGCGCACAGCCTTGCCTGTGAGAGGCAGCAGCTCCTGCACCAGATGATGTGCGGTTTTGCGGTGATCGCCGCGTTTGCTTTCGATCAGGGTGATCGCGCGGGCCAATGTCGCGCGGTCTCCGGAGCGGATACCACGGACGAGATCGGAAGGTGGGAGATTGCGCGAAGCCATCGGTTTCCTAGCGCGGTGGCCCTGAAGCATCGTCGGCAAGGCGAAGCACCAGGCCGCCTTCGCTCTTCTGTCGTGCGTCGGTGGCACGCGCAAAGGCGATCAACTCCTTGCGTTCCGCGATGCGGCAATAGGATTCATCTACTTGCTTGCAATAGCGCTTACGGGTGACGCCGTCAGCGTCGTCCTGGTCAATCGCTGTAACCTGGTAGACGCCTTCGGCAAGTTTGTGCGCGACCGCATATTCGATGATGTTGGGCCGCTTGGCTGCTACGCTCTGCACGATATAGGCGCGGCCTTCGAAGCGATGCACAGTAAAGGCGGTGACATCGGTCATTCCACCGTCAGCATGGACGTATCGTTCACCGTCCCACTTGAACGACGCTTGCTCGGGCTCGTCCGCGAAACCCTTGCGCAACGTATAGAACTGGAGCCGGATCACTGTGCCGAACAGGGGTTCCGCATCCGTCAGGATCGGACCATCCGAATCCACGCAGCCCGTCAACGACAGCGCGCAAAGTGCGGCGGCGGCCGCGCGGACAATCAGTCGGCTCACTCGGCAGCCTCTTTGCCGTGTCCGAGACGCTTGTTGAGAGTCTTGAGAAGTTTTTCGGCGGCTTCTGCGATCACGGTGCCTGGTGGGAAAATCGCTTCTGCACCGGCCTGCACCAGCGCGTCGTAATCCTGCGGAGGCACCACGCCACCAACCACAATCATGATGTCGTCGCGTCCCTGTTTGGCGAGTTCTGCCTTTAATTCAGGTACCAGCGTGAGGTGAGCCGCGGCAAGCGAGGACACACCGAGAATATGCACGTCGTTCTCGACGGCCTGGCGGGCCGCTTCCGCCGGCGTCGCAAAAAGGGGCCCAATGTCGACGTCGAATCCCAGATCGGCGAAGGCGGAAGCAATCACCTTCTGGCCGCGGTCGTGGCCGTCCTGTCCGATCTTGGCCACCAACAGGCGCGGGCGGCGGCCTTCCGCGGCCTCAAAGGCCTCAACAGCGGTGCGGACACGTTCGACGGCGCCGGTCATGCCGACCTCCCGCTTGTAAACTCCGGTGATCGCCCTGATCTCGGCCCGGTGGCGGCCGAAGACCTTTTCCAGCGCCGATGAGATTTCACCGACTGTCGCTTTTGCGCGCGCGGCATCGATGGCAAGCGCCAGAAGATTGCCGTTGCCCCCGTCAGCGGCACGGGTGAGGGCGTTGAGGGCTTCCTGCAAGACTGCCGGATCGCGCTCCGCTTTCAGGCGTTGAAGCTTGTCGATCTGGTGGGCGCGGACAGCTGAATTGTCGATTTTGAGCACTTCGATCGGTGCTTCATCGGTTGGCGGATATTTATTGACGCCGATGACCGCCTGCGCGCCGGCGTCGATGCGTGCCTGTGTCTTGGCGGCGGCCTCCTCGATGCGCAACTTGGGAATGCCGGCCTCGATCGCCTTGGCCATGCCGCCCAACGCCTCGACTTCTTCAATATGGCCCCAGGCTTTGTGCGCAAGTTCATAGGTCAGACGCTCAACGTAGTGGGAGCCACCCCACGGATCGACGATGTGGGTGGCGCCCGCTTCCTGTTGCAGAACAATCTGTGTATTGCGCGCGATGCGGGCGGAAAAATCAGTCGGCAGGGCGAGCGCCTCGTCGAGCGCATTGGTATGCAGCGACTGGGTCTGACCCTGGGTTGCCGCCATCGCTTCGATCATGGTGCGGGCAACGTTGTTGAACACGTCCTGCGCCGCCAGCGACCAGCCCGACGTCTGACAGTGGGTGCGCAACGACAATGAGCGCGCGTCTTCGGGGTTGAAAGGCTTCATCAGCTTCGCCCACAGCATACGGGCAGCGCGCAGCTTGGCGATCTCCATGAAATAATTCATGCCGATCGCCCAGAAGAAGGAAATACGAGGCGCAAACTGATCGATGGTGAGGCCGGCCTTCAGCCCGGCGCGCACATACTCGACGCCGTCAGCGAGTGTGTAGGCAAGCTCGAGGTCCTGCGTCGCTCCGGCCTCCTGCATGTGATAGCCGCTGACCGAAATCGAATTGAATTTTGGCATCTCCGCCGACGTGAATGCGAAGATGTCGGAAATGATGCGCAGGCTCGGACCGGGCGGGTAGATGTAGGTGTTGCGCACCATGAATTCTTTGAGGATGTCGTTCTGGATTGTCCCCGACAACTTCTCGTGCGGCACGCCCTGTTCTTCTGCAGCGACGATGTAGAGCGCGAGCACCGGCAGCACCGCGCCATTCATCGTCATCGAGACGCTCATCTGATCGAGCGGAATGCCTGAGAACAGCGTGCGCATATCGTAGATCGAGTCGATCGCGACGCCCGCCATGCCGACGTCGCCCGACACGCGCGGGTGATCGCTGTCATAGCCCCGGTGGGTGGCGAGGTCGAAGGCGATGGAAAGTCCCTTCTGCCCGGCGGCAAGGTTGCGCCGGTAGAATGCATTGGAATCCTCCGCCGTGGAGAAGCCGGCATATTGGCGGATCGTCCAGGGCTGCGCCGCGTACATCGCGGGGTAGGGGCCGCGCAGAAAAGGCGGCTTGCCGGGGTACGTGTCGAGGAAGTCGAGCCCGGCGAGATCTTGTTCGCCATAGACAGGCTTCACCGCAATGCCTTCGGGCGTCAGCCAAGGCACAGACAAAGCTGCAGACGAACCCGTGCCGACCGGCGTGTCCGTGTCGGCGAAGTCGACCTTGGCGAAGTTGGGCACCTGACTCATTTGACGTCCAGGATACCACGTGCGGCCTGCAAGGTCGAAACCACGTCGCAGCCAACATAAATGAAGCTCCTGATGCCGGCCTGGCGCCAATCGGCTTCGTGTTCCCCGGGGCGTCCGGCGAGATGGACAATGGCGCCGGCGGCTGCGAGCGCCCTGGCCGCGGTGGCTGCCTCGCGCTCATAAACTTTGTCGGACGAGCATAGACAGGCGAGTTTTGCGCCGGAGGTCCGGAAGGCGGCGATCATGGCCGCCTGATCTTTGAAGCCATCGTTGCTGAGCGCTTCGATGCCGCCGGCCTCGTAGAAATTCCTGGCGAAGGTCGCGCGCGCGGTGAAGTCCGACAACTTGCCAAGATTGGCGAGGAACACTTTCGGCCGCGTGCCTGTTTTCGCAAGCGTCCGGTCACTTTCATCGCACAAAGCCTCGAATGGCTCCGCCAGCCGGATCTGCGGGAGTGCCTCAAACGTGATGGCAGCCTTCGGCGCAGGTACCGCGGGGCGTGGGACGTCGAGGACGGCGACCGGCAATTCGCCAAGGTTGGGATAGTCGCTGGTTCCGGTGATGGGGTCCTTGCGCCGCGCTGTTGCCACTTTGCGCGCAGTCCGCGTCGTCGCGATTTTTTTCTGGATCAGTCCCTGTTCCAGTGCGGCCGCCGCCCCACCGGCTGCCTCGATTTCCTGAAACAGCGTCCACGCCGCCTGGGACATTTGGGTCGTCAGAGCCTCGATGCCTCCGGAGCCGG
>DASSIJ010000235.1:0-5383 GCA_035692045.1 Pseudolabrys sp.
CCAGCGAGGATGCCCTCAAAAAGATCGACGGCGAAGTGCGCGATTTGATCAACCAGGCGGCAGAATTTGCCACTCACGACCCTGAACCGGATGTATCCGAACTTTATACCAACGTTTATCGTTAGTCCCAGTTGCCCGGAAAACAATAGCGTCCCATGCCGATCGAAGTACTCATGCCAGCGCTGTCGCCCACAATGGAAAAGGGCAATCTTGCGAAGTGGCTTAAGAAAGAAGGCGATAAGGTCAAATCCGGCGACATCATTGCCGAAATCGAGACCGACAAGGCAACGATGGAAGTCGAAGCGGCGGACGAGGGCACGCTCGGAAAAATTCTTGTGCCGGAAGGCACTGCCGATGTCGCGGTCAATACCCCGATCGCCGTGATCCTCGGTGAAGGCGAGGACAAAGGATCGATCAAGGCGCCACAGCCCGCGGCACAACAGAAGACCGGTGAATCCGCGCCGCCGGTAAAAGCCCAGAAACAGGACACGAAGGCGCAGGAAGCACCAGCACCCACGGCCGCGAAGACGCCGGAAGCCCCGGCGCCGCAAGTGGCAAACGATCCCGATATTCCTGAAGGCACCGAAATGGTCACCATGACCATGCGTGAGGCTTTGCGCGACGCCATGGCGGAGGAGATGCGGCGCGACAAGGATGTGTTTGTGATGGGCGAGGAAGTCGCCGAGTATCAGGGCGCGTACAAGGTGACGCAGGGCCTGTTGCAGGAGTTTGGCGCAAAGCGCGTGATCGACACGCCAATCACCGAGCACGGTTTCGCGGGGCTCGGCATTGGTGCGGCGCTTGCCGGTCTCAAGCCGGTCGTTGAATTCATGACATTCAATTTCGCCATGCAGGCTATGGACCAATTGATCAACTCAGCCGCCAAAACCTTGTACATGTCGGGCGGCCAGATGGGGTGTCAGATTGTTTTCCGCGGCCCCAACGGGGCTGCAGCCCGCGTCGCCGCGCAACACAGCCAGGATTATTCGGCCTGGTATTCGCACATCCCGGGGCTGAAGGTCATCGCGCCGTCGACCGCGGCCGACGCCAAGGGGTTGCTGAAAGCCGCGATCCGCGACCTCAATCCTGTGATCTTCCTTGAAAACGAAATCCTCTACGGCCACTCGTCGCCCGTGCCGAAACTCGATGATTTTGTGCTGCCGATCGGCAAGGCGAAGATTGCGCGCCCGGGCAATGATGTGACGATCATCGCGTGGTCGATGGGCATGAGTTATGCCCTTAAGGCGGCCGATGAACTGGCCAAAGACGGCATCGACGCAGAGGTGATCGACCTGCGCACGCTCAAGCCGATGGACACCGAAACGATTATCACCTCGGTGCAGAAGACAGGACGCGCCGTAACAGTAGAAGAAGGATGGCAGCAGTCCGGCGTCGGGGCCGAAATTGCCGCCCGCATTATCGAACACGCTTTCGACTATCTCGACGCGCCGGTCGCGCGCGTATCCGGAAAAGACGTGCCGATGCCTTACGCCGCCAATCTTGAAAAGCTTGCACTGCCTTCGGTTGCCGAAGTCGTCGAGGCGGCCAAGGCTGTCTGCTATCGGTAGGCCAGGCGATGCCCACCAATATACTCATGCCGGCGCTGTCGCCCACGATGGAGAAGGGCAATCTGGCGCGCTGGCTGAAGAAGGAAGGCGACAAGATCAAGTCGGGCGATGTCATTGCCGAGATCGAGACCGACAAAGCCACGATGGAATATGAGGCCGTCGACGACGGCACGCTTGCCAAGATCGTAGTGCCTGAGGGCACACAGGACGTCGCTGTGAATTCGGTCATCGCGGTGCTCGCGGGAGAGGGCGAGGACGTGAAGGCAGCGGCGAGTGCGGCAAAGGCGGCGCCGCAAGCCGCGCCTCAGGCCGCCGCAAAACCCCCGTCCGCACCGGCACCGAAGGCGGCTGCCGAAAAACCCGTACCGCCCGCCGCGCCCAGCCCGCCCAAAGCCGCGCCGGCGCCCGCGCAGCCGTCGGCGGGCAGAAACCGCATTTTTTCTTCACCGCTCGCGCGGCGCCTCGCCAAAGAAGCCAACATCGATCTCAATCGCGTACAAGGCTCTGGTCCGCATGGCCGTGTCATTGCCCGCGACATTGAGCAGGCCAAATCCGGCAAGGGTTTGCGCGCACCCGCTGGCGCGCCTGCAGGGGCCGCCGCTATCGCGCCGGCGATGTCCGACGCGCAGATTCGTTCGCTCTACGAGGATGGCTCGTACGAACTGGTGCCGCATGACGGCATGCGGCGCACCATCGCGCAGCGGCTGACTGCCTCGGTGCAGACCATTCCGCATTTCTACGAGACCATGGATTGCGACATCGGCCGGCTGATGGCCGCGCGCGAAGAGATCAATGCCGCCGCTCCCAAGAACAAGGATGGCAAGCCTGCCTACAAGCTTTCGGTCAATGACTTTGTCATCAAGGCGCTTGCACTCGCCCTCCAACGCATTCCGGACGCCAATGTAAGCTGGACCGAAGCCGGCATGCTCAAGCACAAGCATTCGGATATCGGCGTCGCGGTGGCCTTGCCCGGCGGCCTGATCACCCCGATTGTGCGCAATGCCGAAAGCAAATCCCTGTCGGCAATCTCAAACGAGATGCGCGATCTCGCTGTTCGCGCGCGGGAGCGCAAGCTCAAGCCGCACGAATATCAAGGCGGCACGTCGTCAGTATCGAACCTCGGCATGTACGGCATCAAGGATTTCACGGCCGTGATCAATCCGCCGCAATCAACCATTTTGGCGGTGGGTGCGGGTGAAGAACGCGCGGTGGTGCGCAACGGAAAAATCGAGGCGGCGACCGTCATGAGCGTGACACTGTCCTGTGATCACCGTGCTGTGGATGGCGCGCTCGGTGCTGAGCTCATCGGCGCATTCAAGGTGCTTATCGAAAACCCTGTGATGATGGTCGTGTAACGTATGCCATTGGTACGGATCGACCTGCGAAAGGGAAAACCGCCCGCCTACAAAAAAGCGATTGGTGACGGAATTTACCGCGCAATGCGGGAAACTTTCACGGTGCCGGAAGAAGATCGCTTCATGGTCGTGACCGAGCACGAGGAAGACGGATTTTTCTACAGCAAGAGCTACTTCAACATCGACCGCACGGATGACCTGGTGATCATCCAGATCACCGTCACCAATTCGCGCAACGTCGATCAGAAGAAAGCGCTATTCGCGCGTATCGTGGAGCTGCTCGCTGAGCAGCCCGGAGTGCGGCCACAGGATGTTTTCATCAACCTCCTGGAAGTCGACAAGGAGAACTGGTCGTTCGGCCAAGGTTTCGCGCAGTACGTCGCTTGATCGCCGCTTACGTCCCTTTGGGCGCATCTGCCGGCTTGAGACCCTTCTCCCTGAACACTGCAACCGCTTCGGGCGTGTGCAGGAACTTGATGAGCGCATTCGCCGCTTCGGCTTGCTGGCTGCCGGCGCCGATGCCCGCTGCGTAGACCGTGATGTTGTTAAGATCTCCGGGCGGCGATCCGATTACATCTATACCGGCGACCGACATGACCTCCGGTGCCTGCTGGATCGCGAGATCGGCTTCGCCGTTCGCCACCAGCACCGCTGAATTGCCACTCGGCGGCGGATGCTTGGTCTTGGCCTTCATCTGCTCGGCGATACCCATACGTTCGAGAGTCTTGGCAAAGAACACGCCACTGGTACCACCGGCGGCCGGATCCGAGTAGGCGATCGTCTTGGCCTCCAGCAACGCCTTCTTGTATGCGTCCGGTGTGGAAATGTCCGGCTTGGCCGCGCCCTTCTTGACGACAACGGCCATTCCCGAGCTTGCAAATGCAGCATCGGCGCCTTCGCTTGCTTTACCGTCCTTGGTGAGCGCATCGAGGCTCTGCTTGGTCAGCACCATCAGATCGGCCGTTTCGCCGGCCTGGACGCGCTTGACCAGAATGGCCGCAGTCGCCCAGGTGATATTGAGTTTGTGCCCGCTCGCCCGCTCGAATTTTGGGGCCAATTCTTCGAGCGCAGCTTGGACTCCGATGGTGCTAAAGACCTTGACCTCGGCAGCGGAGGTGAGGCCTGCTTGTGCGACCAGAAAGACTGCGATAGCCGCAAGGCGGGTCATTGTCCTGCTCATGACGTCTCCCCTGTTATGGCGGACATTACATGACTAATTTGAGTTTCATTCAATCGGGGTCAGTGCGAAGGCGGATAAACGTATGGCCGACACCAATTTCGATGTCCTGATCATCGGTTCCGGACCCGGTGGCTATGTCACCGCCATTCGCGCGGCGCAGCTCGGCTTCAAGACGGCTATCGTCGAACGCGATTACCTCGGCGGAATTTGCCTGAACTGGGGTTGCATCCCAACCAAGGCGCTCCTGCGTTCGGCCGAGATTTTCCATTATATGCAGCACGCCAAGGACTACGGACTGAAGGCCGACAATGTGGGCTACGATGCCAAAGCGGTGGTGCAACGCTCGCGTGCTGTCTCCAAGCGCCTCAACGATGGTGTCGGCTTCTTGATGAAGAAGAACAAGGTCAGCGTGATCTGGGGCGAGGCCGTGATCGACGCGCCCGGCAAGGTCACCGTCAAGGCCGCGACGGCGGAGGCGCCGAAGGGCGCGCTCGGACCGGGCAGCTACCAGGCCAAGCACATTATCGTGGCGACCGGCGCGCGGCCGCGCGTGCTGCCCGGCATCGAGCCGGACAAGAAACTGGTGTGGACCTATTTCGAGGCGATGAATCCGGACAAGATGCCGAAGTCGCTCCTGGTGGTCGGCTCCGGCGCCATCGGCATCGAGTTCGCCTCGTTCTACCGCACGATGGGCGCCGAAGTGACGGTGGTCGAGGTGCTGCCGCAAATCCTCCCGGTCGAGGACGCCGAGATCGCGGCCTTCGCGCGCAAGTCGTTCGAGAAGCAGGGCATCAAGATCATCACCGGCGCGAAGGTCACCAGGCTCGACAAGCAGGCCGACAGCGTCACCGCCACCATCGACGACGGCAAGGGCGGCACGCAATCCATGACCGTGGACCGCGTGATTTCCGCGGTCGGCGTCGTCGGCAATATCGAGAATATCGGCCTCGAAAAACTCGGCGTGAAGATCGAGCGCGGCACCATCGCGATCGACGGCTTCTGCAAGACCAACGTGCCGGGCATCTACGCCATCGGCGACGTGGCCGGCCCGCCGATGCTGGCGCACAAGGCCGAACATGAGGGCGTGATCTGTGTCGAGGCCATCAAGGGCATGCACCCGCATCCGATGGACAAGCAGATGATCCCGGGCTGCACCTATTGCGCGCCGCAAGTGGCGTCGGTCGGACTGACCGAGCGGGCCGCGAAGGACAAGAAGCTCGACATCCGCGTCGGCCGCTTCCCGTTCATCGGCAACGGCAAGGCGGTCGCGCTCGGCGAAG
>DASSIJ010000236.1:0-2048 GCA_035692045.1 Pseudolabrys sp.
TGAGGCCGCGGCTCCGCGCAACTCGAAGTCCTGCTATGGTAGCGCGATTTCGCCTGTTATTCGCAGGAACTTGAGGCCATTGTCGACCGCCAATCCGATGCCGGCGTCCCGCCGTCTGTCCATCCTGAGCCGGATCGTTGCGGCTCCGGCGCAGGCTTTAGGCGCCATCTTGTTGCTGCACGCCGTGGTGTGGACGGCCCTTCCAACCCTGCTTTACGCCAATCTGCCGCTTGATCTGATCGAAGCGCTGACCTACGGCCGGGAATGGCAGCTCGGCTACGACAAGCTGCCACCATTGCCATGGTGGCTGGTCGAAATCGCATACCGATTGGTCGGTCACGATTTTGCATACTATTTGCTGGCGCAAGTCGCCGTTGTTGCCGGGTTGTGGCTGGTCTGGCTCATGGCCCGGCCCATCGTCGGCCCGCCTGGAGCGCTGGCAGCGGTGCTGATTGTCGATGGTCTGCACTATCTCAATTACACAGCCGCGAAGTTCAACCACGACGTCGTTCAGCTGCCGTTCTGGGCGCTCGCCGGATTTGCCTTCCATCGCGCTTTGCGGGGCGGATGGATCGGGCATTGGCTGCTGCTTGGCCTGGCAATTGGCATGGCTTTATGGGCCAAATACTTCGTCCTGGTGCTGGCCGTGCCGCTCGCCGTGTTTGTCGTGTTCGACGACCGAGCCCGCAAGACCCTGGCAACGCCGGGACCTTACGTGGCTGTGGCGGCGGCCTTGGTTACAATGGCGCCGCACCTCGTGTGGCTCGTGCAGAACGATTTCCTGCCCTTCACTTATGCCGAGCATCGCGCCCTGCCGTCGCGCGGGTTGATCGACCATGTCTGGCATCCGGTGCAATTTGGCATCAGCCAGGCTATCTTCCTCATCCCGTCGCTGCTGATTGGTCTTCCGCTGTTCTTGCCGCGCCAGCGCGGCAATGAAATCAGGCTTGGTGCCGATGCATTCGATCGCCGTATCGTTGCGTGGCTCGCCTTCGGACCAATGGCGACCGTGCTGGCACTGTCGGCGCTCAGCGGCCGCGGCACCGTTGCGATGTGGGGTTATCCCCTTTGGCTTTTCTTCGGGGTCTGGCTTGTGGTGATCGCACGGGGACTCAATGAATTGCGCCTTGGGCGCATGCTGCTGATCTGGGCAGCCGTTTTCGGATGTCTCGCCCTCGCTTTCATCGTCAATTACGCAGTGTTGCCACACTACGACCACCGCTACCGGGCCGTCTTCTTTCCCGGCAGTGAGCTCGCGCAGGAACTGTCGCAGCGTTATCGCACCGCGACCGGGCGTCCGATCAGTTACGTGATTGGCAGCATGTGGGACGGCGGCAATGTTGCGCACTATGCGCCTGAGCATCCACGTGTGCTGATCGATGGCAGCTCCGGGCGGGCGCCGTGGATCGATCTCGCCGATCTCAGGACGAAAGGCGCGGTGGTCGTGTGGACCGCGGGCGATTTGACCGTTGTACCGCCCGCATTGCGCTCAGTTGCCGCAGATGCCGCCGTACAGCCGCCGTTCCTGCTGCGCGACCGGCGCGGCGACTCAAGCGTGAACGTCGGTTGGGCGATCCTCCACCCAAGGCCGTCCTACGCCCATGCAACGCTCAAGCCACCGCCTTGATGATGCGGGCGAGCTTGTCGAAGATTTCGCCAATCTGACTTTCACTCACGATCAGCGGCGGGCTGAGCGCCAGCGTGTCGCCAACGGCGCGAAACATCACATCGTGTTCGAAGAAGCCGAGATCGAGCGCGTCCATGCCGCGTTTGCCGACGCCGTCGGGCTTGCTGGCGAGATCAATGCCGACGGTCAAACCCACCGGCCGGATGTCGAGCACATTCGGCAGGCCCTTGAGTCCCATCGCGGCCTTGGCCCAGGGCGCTTCCAGCTTGCGCGCCCGTTCGAACAGCCCCTCCTCGCGGTAGATATCGAGTGTCGCCAATCCGGCCGCGCAGGCCAGCGGATGGGCCGAATACGTATAGCCATGGAACAGCTCGATGACGTGCTCGGGCCCCTGCATGAAGGCGTCGTAGATGCCTTTGCG
>DASSIJ010000237.1:0-20768 GCA_035692045.1 Pseudolabrys sp.
GCTCGACGAGGTCATGGCAGGGTTGCGGCCAACCGAGACCGATCGACTGGTCGAAACTCTGAAAGAGCTCAACGACGGCAATGGACTCACTATCCTGTTGATAGAGCATGTGATGCGCGCGGTCATGGCGCTTGCGACGCACGTTCTGGTGATGCACCACGGCGCAGCCATTGCCGAAGGCCTGCCAGGGGATGTCGTGCGCGACCGCGCGGTGATCGATAGCTACCTCGGCGCGGAGGCGGTCATTTGATGCTCACCGTAGAGAACCTCGATGTATTCTATGGCGACGCCCAAGCGCTTGATCGGGTTTCGCTCACCATTGATGAGGGCGCCATCGTCGCGATTGTTGGCGCAAACGGAGCCGGAAAAACCTCACTCATTCGAACAATTGCGGGAATGCAGGGTCCTGCGCACGGCCGCATCCTGTATCGCGGCGTCGAAATTACCGGTTGGCCCAGTCATAAAATCTGTGATCTCGGCATCGGTCAGGTAGCTGAGGGCCGCCAGGTGTTTCCCTCATTGTCTGTGGCCGAAAATCTTGCGATGGGCGCCATGCTTGCGCGTGCCCGCGGCTTGCGCGAACAAAATTTTGCGAAAGTCTATGCGATGTTTCCAGTCTTGGCAGAGCGCCGCCATCAACCCGCAGGTACACTCTCGGGTGGCGAGCAACAGATGCTAGCGATCGGCCGATGCCTGATGGGCGAACCCGAGTTGATCTTGTTCGACGAGCCGTCGCTTGGTCTTGCGCCGGCCGTCGTACAGAACGTCCTGCGATGCGTACGCGATCTCAATCGTGGCGGGCTCACCTGCGTGCTCGTCGAACAGAATGTCGCAGTATCGCTTAAACTCGCGAGTCACGCCTACGTGCTCGAGAATGGCCGGATCACGATCACAGGCTCGGGCGAGAAGCTCCTCGGCGATGATCGCGTCCGGCGGGCTTATCTCGGGCTCTAGTGCTATTTCAGAGGCGGACCGATGGTTACGGTCAACTTGCCGACGCCTTCGACTTCACATTCGATCTTGTCACCGGCGACCGTGGCGGCGACGCCCGAAGGCGTGCCGGTCATGATGACGTCGCCGGCTTCGAGCGCCACCATTTCCGATAGCTTGGCGATCGTTTCGGGGACGTTCCAGATCATCTGGTTGAGGTCGCCGTCCTGGCGTACCTGCCCGTTGACCTTGAGGACAATCTTGCCCTTGGTTGGATGTCCGATCTTGCTCGCCGGCATCAGCGGTCCACACGGTGCGGACGCATCAAACGCCTTGCCGACTTCCCACGGGCGTTTCACGTCGCGTGAGGCAATCTGCAAGTCACGACGAGTGAGATCGATCCCGACTGCGTACCCATAGATGCAGTCGTTTGCCTTGGCGACTGGAATATTGCGACCACCGCTCTTGAGCGCGACCACTAATTCCACCTCGTGGTGCATATCCTTGGTCAGCGATGGATAGGGCACAGTGCCGCCATTCGGCACGATTGCGTCGGCAGGTTTGGCAAAAAAGAAAGGCGGCGCGCGCTCGTCCTGCCCCATCTCGCGGATATGCTCAATATAATTGCGGCCAACGCACCAGATCCGGCGCACGGGGAACACCTGGTCGGTACCTGCAACCGCGATTGCGGCTTGTGGCGCGGGCGGAATGACGTAGCGGCTGTCGGTCATGATGAATTGGCCGTTCGATAGAGTTGTGGCTGGAGGATGGCCCGGTTGCGAAGTACGCGCCCCGAAAAGATGGCTGTGGGTATCAGGTGTGATGCGTCGCCGTCAACCGCGCGCTCATGAGGATGCCACCGCGGCAATGGGGTCACGGCTTTCCTGTTCCTTGAGTTGCAGGCGGTAGAACGAGGCGTAACGGCCGCCCGCGTGCAGCAGTTCATCGTGCCGTCCGGATTCGGTCACGCGACCATCCTCGACCACATAAATGCAATCCGCATGCGATACGGTATGCAGCCGGTGTGCGATGGCAAGAGTGGTGCGGCCTCTACAAAGATGTTCCATAGCCTCGCGGACCTGCAATTCCGACTCGGAGTCGAGCGCGGCGGTCGCCTCATCAAGCAGTATGACCGGTGCATTTCTAATGAGGGCGCGGGCGATAGCCACCCGCTGACGTTGGCCCCCCGAGAGCTGCAAGCCGTGCTCGCCGACCGGTGTGTCGTAGCCGCGTGGAAATGACATGATGAAATCGTGTGCATACGCGGCTTTGGCGGCTGCCACGATCTCATCTTCGCTGGCGCCCGGTTTGCCGAATTCGATATTCTCGCGGACGGTCCCGCGGAACAGAAATACGTCCTGTCCGACATACGCAATGTGCTGGCGGAGCGATCGGCGCGACACCTGGGTGACGTCCTGCTCGTCGATAATCACCCTGCCGAGTTTGGCGTCATAGAAGCGCAGGATCAGATTGAATATAGTTGACTTGCCGCCGCCGGAAGGGCCGACCAGAGCGGTCAGCTTGCCGGGTTCAGCGGTGAATGAGATTCCACGTAGCACCGGTTCGTCGCTGCGATATAAAAAATACACATCATCGAACGTGAGACGCGCTGTTTTGATTTGCAGATCGGGTTTGTTCGTATCGAGTGGTTCGCTCGGCGGGCTGTCGATCACTTCGAATAATATCCTCACGCCGACCAGTGCGCTGTTGAGTTCAAGATTGAGCCGGGCGAGCCGCTTAGCCGGCTCATATGCCAGCAAAAACGCGGTGATAAATGAGAAGAATTGACCGGGGGTCGCGCCGGTTTCGATCACGCGGTAACCGCCATAGGTGACGGCCATTGCGATGGCGCAACCGCCGAGAGTCTCCATTAAAGGACTGGCGCGATTGGATACGCGCGCCATCTTGTTGGCCTCGTACTCGACTGCAGAAACGTTGCGGTCAAAACGTTCTCGCATGATATCTTCGAGAGTGAAGGCTTTGACAATGCGGATACCCTGGAGAGTTTCCTGCAATGTTTCGATGATGCGGGTGCCGCCGTGAAATTGGGTGCGCGCGATCGAGTAAATGCGCCGGACCAGTTTGCGCAGGATCAGGAATGCTGGTGGAGCGACCACGAAGCTGATGAAGGACATCAGCGGGTCCTGCACCACCATTACGATGATCAAGCCGATCAGTGACAGCAGGTCGCGGCCAACAGAAGTGATCAACAGATTGATGACCTGTGTCGCCGCCGCAGCACCGGTCGACAGACGAGCGACAAATTCTGTGGAATGCCGGTCGGAGAAAAAGCTCAGACCTTCACTGAGCAGCTTGCTGAAAACCGCACGCTGATTGTCGGCAACGATGCGGTTGCCGATACGCGAGAGCATTACGCTGTGGCCATACGTAGCCAAACCCTTGAAAGCGAACAACACGACGGTGATGACGCCGATCGTGATGATCCCCCGCAAACTACGATTCACATAGGCCTGATTGATGACGTCGCCGATCAAATAGGCGCTAAAGGCGGTGCAGCCAGCCGCCACCGCCATAAGCACAAATGCGACAGCGTACTTGCGCCAATGCACCAGACCCTGTTCGGTGAGCAAGCGCCGGATCAGGGCGAAGGCGCGGTAACGCTCGTCGGCGTCGGCGGTTGGCAAGCGGTGTTCGTTCATCCGCCCTCTGTGGGCTGTGAGTAGGGCACTTTGGGGCAGGAATGACCGTCTCCTTGCCTGTGGGCAAAGGATTTTTCAAGCCAAAAACTGCGATAGCGGAATGCGGCGGAAAGCGTCGATTTTGCGCGTCAAGCCACGCTGCTCTTGCGCCGGGCCGCCAATTGCTTCTCCCACGCAAGGGCGTGGGTGACGATGGTATCAAGGTTCTGAAATCGCGGGCGCCACGGCAACGTCGCGCGAATCCGATCGACATTCGCCACCAGTGCCGGAGGGTCGCCTGGACGGCGACCGGAAACCTCGACTGCGAAATCACGTCCGCTTACGCGCCGCACTGCGTCGATCACCTCGAACACGGAAGCGCCCCGGCCATACCCGCAGTTGAAAGTCGTACTGGCTCCGCCGCTGCGCAAATAGCCAAGGGCCGCAGAATGGGCCTGCACCAGATCGCTGACGTGAATGTAGTCACGAATGCAGGTGCCGTCCGGCGTCGGATAGTCGGTGCCAAAGACGGTCAACTTTGGGCGCTTTCCGATCGCAGTTTCGCAAGCGACCTTGATCAGGTGAGTTGCGGCGGGTGTTGCCTGCCCGGTGCGCATCTTGGGATCGGCGCCAGCGACGTTGAAATAGCGCAGAATTACGAAGCGGAGGTCATGCGCCTTGCCGGCGTCGTGCAGCATGATTTCGGACATCAGTTTTGATGTCCCGTAAGGTGAAATCGGCACTGTCGGTGCGTTCTCGTGCACAGACGTCGCGTCGGTCATCCCGTAGACCGCGGCGGTCGAGGAAAAAATGAGCTGCCGGACGCCCGCTTTGATCGCTGTGTCAAGCAAGGCGCACGTGTTCATGGTGTTGTTGCTGTAATATCCGAGCGGGTCGGCGAGGGAATCGGGCACCACGACCGACGCGGCGAAATGGACTATGGCGGTCACGTTCTGCCGCGCGATGATTTCGCCGACCAGGGCCCGGTCGCCTGTGCTGCCAGCAACAAAGTGCACCGAGGCCGGTATCAAGAAGCGAAATCCGGTGGAAAGATTGTCGAGAACGGTCACCGACTCGCCCGCATCGACGAGGTCGTGCACCATGTGGCTCCCAATGTAGCCGGCGCCGCCAGTGACCAGAACCGTCATGTCAGATGCCCTTCTTGGCCCAGCCAATGTGCTCATTCATCGTAAAAGTCGCATTCTGATCGCGCGGAGCGATGACATGGTTATGGCGGGCATGCTTAATGACCCGTATATGACCGCCGCAATCATGCCATGACCAACGTCCTTTTTATCAAGACTTCTTCCCTCGGCGACGTGATTCATCACATGCCGGCCTTGACCGATGCCCACAGGGAGCGGGGCGATGCGACATTCACTTGGCTGGTGGAAGAAGCTTTTGCCCCACTGGTACGGCTCCACCCGGCCATTGCCGAGGTCATCCCTGTCGCCTCACGACGCTGGCGAAAGTCGCTATACAAGCCGGCGACGCTGGGCGAGATTGCCGCGAGCCTTCGCGATATTCGGACACGACGCTATGACGATATCGTGGATAGCCAGGGACTCTTGCGCACTGCCCTTATTGCACGCGCAGCCCACGGCCGCCGGAACGGTTACGACCGCTCCAGTATTCGAGAGCCTCTCGCGTCGCACTTTTACGATGTTCGCCATCATGTCGATCGCAATTTGCATGCCGTCGAACGCAATCGAATCCTGACGGGACTGGCGCTCGGTTACAAGCCGCGGGGTGAGCCTGACTTTGGGCTTGACCGCCAGCGATTTGCCAAGGCGGCAACGGGCTATGTCGTATTTTTGCATGGGACTACACGGCCAGACAAGCAATGGCCGGAGACGAGCTGGATCGCGCTCGGTAAGGCGCTGGGCGGCGAACTGGTATTGCCCTGGGGTAACGAAATCGAGCGTGCGCGCAGCGAACGCATTGCAGCTCGATTGCCAGGGGCGCGCGTTGCTCAGCACGCGCCGCTAGATCAGGTCGCGCAACTGATCGCGGGGGCACAATACGTCGTTGGCGTTGACACGGGGCTGTTGCATCTTGCTGCCGCACTCGGTGTGCCGTTGGTTGCGATCTTCGCTGGCAGCAAGCCAAATCTGACTGGACCGGTTGGAAGGGGACCAATGCGTATTCTTGGCGACGATCGTATGCCGCCATCGGTCGACGATGTCGTCGATTCGATCGCTAAAGTCGCTGAGAGCAAGTCGAACTAGGCTGTTCGAACTAGGCTGTGCCCGCCCGCAGCAAGTCGTGGACGTGGATGACGCCGACCGGTTTTCCGGCTTCGACCGCAAATAGCGCGGTCACCTTCATCACATTGAGGATATCAAGGGTCTCGCTCAGCAGTTGGTCCGGTCGCACGGTTTTTGGCGCCCGCGTCATCACATCCTCGGCTCGGGCGTCGAGCAAATTGTCGCGCATATGCCGACGCAAATCGCCGTCAGTGATAATTCCAACCAGAAGCCCGCGTGCATCGGTGACGCCGACGCAGCCGAAACCCTTGGCAGTCATCTCAAGGATCGCCTCCGACATGCGTGTACCAAGCGGCGAAAGTGGCATTGCCGAGCCGGTATGCATGAGGTCGCGAACAGCCTTCAGCAGGGTTCCGAGTTTTCCGCCGGGGTGAAGCAAGCCGAAATCGACCGCCGTGAAGCCGTGGCTTTCGAGCAGTGCGATCGCCAACGCATCACCAAGCGCAAGCTGCATCAGCGAGGATGTTGTCGGGGCGAGATTGTGAGGGCACGCCTCGCGCGCCTGTGGCAGCGAGAGGACTACATCCGCAACCTTGGCCAAGGTACTTTCGGAAATCGCGGTCATCGCGATCAGCTTGATTGCGTGGCGGCGCGAGTAGTCGGCTATATTTTTCAGCTCGGCCGTTTCGCCTGACCATGAGAGAGCCAGAATCACATCATTGTTTGCAATCATCCCCAGATCGCCGTGACTGGCCTCGCTCGGGTGAACGAAAAAGGCAGGGGTTCCGGTCGATGCAAGTGTCGAGGCGATTTTGCGCGCGACATGACCGGATTTGCCCATCCCCGTCACGATCACACGGCCTTGTGCGGCGCGAATAAGGTCGACGGCGGCCGCAAACGCGGTCCCGAGTCCGTCGCGCAATGCGGCGGCCAGCGCGTCAACGCCGCTGCCTTCCGCATCCAGAGTTCGCAAGGCGGATGCGATTGCAGCCTGCGCACGGTCGCTGGTAATTTGAGCGGGTTTCGGTGTGGCCATGATGGTTTGATACCACGAAAAGGTTGTCACGTCAGGATTGGGTCGTCCATTCGTTAATTCGAGGGCCTGTAGAGCGCGGCGCTCTCCGCCGTTCATTTCATGCGATATTTTGCGTCTGCGAGGATCCGTCGGGCGGTCGCGAGTACGGTTTCGACCGAAACGTCGTTGGTACGCCGGTGCCGGACGGCATCATTGCCGTCAGTACGTGCTTTAATCCGCGCATCATCATGCCCTTCCGGTTCGAGGATCGCGGCGATTGGATTGAGCGGCCTCCAATGCCAGGGACTGGTCGGGCCAAAGATCGCGACCGTCGGTGTGCCGATCGCCGCCGATATGTGCATCAATCCGGAATCGTTGGTGACTGCAAGATCAGCTGCGGCCAGCGCGAGTATCGCGTCGCGTAGATCGTTGCTCGTCAGATCGCGCGCATGGCTGTCAGAACCCTGTACGATTTGTTTCGCCAGTGGTGCTTCGTTCGGCCCACCAAGCACCCATACGGCGGCACCATCTTCCGTGAGAGCCGCCGCCAATGCAGCATAGTGGCCCACAGGCCATGCTTTGCCGGCGCCAACCGCGCCCGGCGATAGCGTGATAATGGGAGGAGCCTCATGCGCGAGCCCTCGTTGCCGACGCCACGAGTCCAATTCCTGGGCTGTCACTTTTAATTCGGGCAGCGGCCACTCGGCCGGCGGCACGGCTCCTTGCGGAAGCGCCAGCACGCCCATCTGGTCGATCATACGCGGCAGCTTGCGTTCGCCGAAACGCACGTCGTTGAGCAACCCAAAACGAAATTCACCAGCAAAGCCAGTTCGTATCGGTATGCCGGCGAGCCACGGTGCGAGAGCGGCCTTCCACTTGCGTGACATCACGAGCGCCTGTCCGTAGTGGCCCTCGCGCAACCGGCCGGCAAGTTCTCGCTGCAAAGCCACGCCAAGCCGCCGGCGTGGCAAATCGGTGATGATCGCCTGCCGGACGCCAGGCATGTAGTCGGCGAGGGGCGCGCACAGCGTATTGCTGACGATGTCGACCGGCCGCTCGGGAATATGCGCGCGCAGCAGTCTGACGACTGAATGGCATCGGACAAAGTCGCCGATCCACACAAAAGGGACGATCAGGACCGGCGCGGCATGATTGAAGTCGTGCCTCATGGATCTGGTGCCCGCGTTCCCCGTTTCGCCCCGGTCAGAGGCCATAGGGCAGGCGTTAGCGTGCACCGCCACTGCCTGTCCAGTCGCGATTTTTACCCTGTTCCCGGCCATTTGCGTGGCTAAAGGACCTAAGATTGCGCTGAGCGCCTGACTGGGGCAAAGGTTTGCCGCAGAGCGTGGCGGCGAGGGGTCAAGATGTTTTTGGTTACCGGCGGAGCCGGCTTTATCGGATCGAATGTGGTCGCCAGCCTCAATGAGGCGGGCGCGTCCGACGTCGCGGTCAGCGACAAGCTGGACCACGATGACAAGTGGCGCAATCTGGCCAAGCATCAAATCGTGGACATGGTACCTCCGGCCGAGCTGGCCCGTTGGCTCGACGCCCGCAAGCTCGACGCCGTGATTCACCTGGGCGCGATCTCCGACACCACGGCCACTGATGGCGACCTGGTGATGGAGAACAATTTTCGTACGTCTCTGCGTCTGCTCGACTGGTGCACGGCAACCCGCACGCCCTTTATATATGCCTCATCGGCGGCAACCTATGGCGATGGCAGCCATGGTTTCGACGACGACTGGTCGCTTGACGCATTGCGCAAGCTCAAGCCGATGAATCTTTACGGCTGGAGCAAGCACCTCTTCGATCTCGCGGTGGTGGACCGCTACGTAAAGAAAGAAAAAATGCCGCCGCATTGGGTCGGCCTCAAGTTCTTCAATGTCTATGGACCGAACGAATATCACAAAGGCCACATGGCCAGTGTTTTGGCCAAAGTTTTCGATCTCGCCAGGTCAGGCCAACCTGTGCGTTTGTTCAAATCGCATCGTGAGGGTATCGCCGATGGCGACCAGCGCCGTGATTTCGTCTATATTGATGACGCCATTTCCGTTCTGCGCTGGTTGTTGGACGCAACGGGGATAAACGGCATTTTCAACGTTGGGACCGGCAAGGCCGAAAGCTTCCGCGGCATGATTAGCGCTATGTTCGACGCGCTTCGCCGACCCGTAAATATCGAATATATTGACATGCCTGAGGCGATCGCTGGGCAATATCAATACTTCACCGAAGCGCGCATCGAACGATTGCGTCGCGCGGGCTATAACGCCGACTTCATGCCGCTCGAGGCCGCCGTGAATCGATACGTCACCGGCTATCTTAATCTCGACGACCGCTACCGGTAACGCGATGTACGATTTCGACAAACATCTTGCCGCGCTCTCGGAGCAGACGATCCTTTGCATTGGCGATCTGATGCTGGATGAGTTCGTCTATGGCGAGGTCTCCCGCATTTCGCCGGAAGCGCCCACGCCGGTGATTGCGGTCAAACGTGCCGAACTGATGATCGGGGGCGCGGGTAACGTCGCCCGCAATCTGGTCGCGCTCGGGGCGCGCTGCATTTTTGTGGGTGCTGTTGGGGACGACGAGGCGGGTGCCGCCCTGACCAAGGCGTTGGGCGCCCATCCTCTGATCGAATTTCATCTGGTCGTCGATGGGGGCCGCCAGACCACGCGCAAGGTCCGCTTTGTCTCGGAGCACCATTCGGCACATTTGCTGCGGGCCGATTGGGAGACCCCTTCGGCTGTCGACGCTGGCAGCGAGGACGCGCTGATCGGGCACGTGATAAGGGCGATGTCGCGGGTCGGCGCGGTGGTTCTGTCTGACTATGCCAAGGGCGCCCTCACTCCGCGCGTGATCCGTGCCGTGATCGACGCCGCGAACGAACGTGGCAAACCCGTGCTGGTCGATCCAAAAGGGAGCGACTACAGCATCTACCGTGGGGCCACTCTCATTACGCCCAACAGGCAGGAGCTTGCCGACGCCACACACAGCCCGGCAAGAACCGACGAAGAAATCGCCGCGGCTGCGGCGGAACTTCGCGATTTGGCAGGCGCAAAAGCTGTTCTGGTGACGCGCAGCGAGGCAGGGATGACGCTTGTGAGCGATGACGCGGCCGTCCATGTCCCTGCCTACGCAGTCCGCGTTCGCGATGTTTCGGGCGCTGGCGACACGGTCGTGGCAGTCCTTTCTGCGATGTTGGCAATGAAGGCGGATTTTGAATCGGCCGTGCGTGCCGCGAACGCCGCCGCTGCCATTGTGGTCGGCAAGCGCGGCACAGCAACGGCTTCTGTCGCCGAGCTTCGTACGCGGATATTGCCGGCGGCGACACTGGCGCCTCAGGAAAAGATTATTTTCGATTGGGCTGTACTCGACGACCATCTCGCCGAATGGCGGAAACAGGGTTTGCGGGTCGGGTTTACCAATGGGTGCTTCGATCTCCTGCATCCCGGGCACGTCAAGCTGTTGGCGGGCGCGCGGGCGGCTTGCGATCGACTGGTTGTAGGCCTCAATGGTGATGCATCAGTTACGCGCCTGAAAGGCGCCGGCCGTCCCGTGCAGGCGGTACAAGCGCGTGCGGAAGTGCTGGCGGCGCTTGAGGCGGTTGACCTTGTTGCCGTGTTCGACGAGGACACACCCGAAAAGCTGATCAGCCGCGTAAAGCCGACGGTATTGGTCAAAGGCAGCGACTACACCCGTGACGAGGTCGTCGGTCGCGAGATCGTGGAGGCACTCGGAGGCGAGATTGTCTTGATCGAGATCGTGCCAGGCCATTCGACCACATCGATGGTCGAACGCACACGCACATCGAAGACACGTTCGTCCCGGTGAAAGAATCGCTCTTGGCTCGCGAGGTCTCCGATCATGAGATGCGGCTGGTCGCTGCATTCTTTGGTAGTGTCAAAGGCTATTTTGTCGAAGTCGGCGCCAACGATCCGCGCGAACGCTCGCAAACGTGGCTGTTGGAGCAATCCGGATGGACTGGCGTCCTGATCGAGCCGCAGCCCGATCTTGCGGCCGAATTGCGTGCCAGACGTAGTTCTAAAGTCTTCGCTTTCGCCTGCTCTTCGCCCGAAAATGCCGGACGCGAACTGCCCCTTCATGTCGCGGGCCCGCTGTCGTCACTTGATCGCAGGCGCATGGCGCCGGGGGCCACGCCTGAACGCGTCATCAATGTGCCGATCCGGACGCTAGACAGCATTTTGGCCGAAGCAGGTGCCCCGACCAATTTCGATTTTCTGTCAATCGATGTGGAGGGACACGAAATCGAGGTTCTGCGAGGTTTCGATATTGCCCGTTGGCGACCACAGCTCGTCCTGCTCGAGGATCACGTGGCCGACCTGTCGAAGCATCGGTACCTTATGGCTGCCGGCTACCGCATTATCCGGCGTTATGAAAACAACGGCTGGTATGTGCCACGCGAGTCAGCGGCCAATCGCCAATGGTCGGATCACTGGGAGGTTTTGCGCAAATACTATTTGGCGCTGCCATTCCGGGTGCTGCGCAATCTTTCCAGGCGCGTTCGCAAACCCATCAGGTCTTGACGTCGCGTCGGATCGCCTTGCCGGCCGGCGGCTGCCAGCCTTGCGTTTCTTCGTAGCGCTTGGCGTAGCGATAGAAGGTCCCCTCGAAATTTCCAAAAGCAATGACAAAGCCGGCCCAGCCGTCGATGAAGCCAAGCTTGAAAATGTAGTGCTTGATGAACGACCATGCGCCATGGCCGAAAGCGCTGGCCATCGATACGGGCTTATTTGCGAGTTTCGGGACGCCGAGCGTGGAATAGCGGTTCATCTTGTTGATGACTTCTTCCAGATTCCGGAAGGGAAATTGCCAGATTGCATTCTGCAAGGTGCCCACCGACCGCCCGCCAAGCACTTCGAACCCCTCATGCACTGGTTCAAGAGTGTAGCGAATGCTGCCTTTGCGAAAGAGCTGCGGTTGGCGGAAATTTGGATACCAGCCCGAGCCCCGGATCCAGCGGCCCATCATGTAGCTGCGCCGTGGCACCATGTAGATTTCATGCGGAGGTGAACCGGCCAGCAGTGCTAGAATTTCATCGCGGACGGCCTCGGTACAGCGTTCGTCGGCATCGAGGCTGAAAATCCAGTCGAAATTGCAGGCCTCTATCGCACGATTGCGCAGATCGCCAAAACCCTTGAAGGGCACGTCGACGACTCGTGCGCCAAGTGAACGAGCAATCTGGGCAGTACGGTCGGTGCTGAATGAATCAACCACAACGACTTCGTCCGCCCACAGCACGCTGGATATGGCTGCCTCGATTTTTTCCGCCTCGTTATAAGAGAGAATATAAGCTGATATTTTTTGCATAATCTGATGGAGCCCGTTGAGGCGTGGGAGTCGGCGCTAAGTTAACATTGACGGGCGCACAGGCCCTAGGGGTTTGTCGGCGCAACCGACATCGGCTAAAGGCTGGGGAAGAGGGCATCCGTGGCCGAAATGATTTCCGTCATCGTTACGACCTATAACCGCGAAGATGCGCTCGACGCGGTCTTGCGATCGCTCGCGCGACAGGATGATAGCGGTTTCGAAGTCATTGTTGCCGACGATGGTTCAGGTGAGGCCACGGCAAAGCTGGTCGACGCCTGGAAGGCTAAATTCAGTCGCCGTCTCGATCACGTCTGGCACGCCGACCGCGGTTTCCGGGCGGCAGAAATCCGAAACCGTGCGATTCTGGCGGCCCACGGCGCCTATTGTGTTTTTCTGGACGGGGATTGCATCGTGCGGCCTGATTTTATCGCCACCCATCGTCGGTTGGCGGAGCCCGGATGGTTTGTCACCGGTAATCGCGTTTTACTCTCGGCGGAACTTACAACGGAAGTACTGCGGGAAAAGCTCAACCCGGAGAGTTGGGGCTTTGTACGTTGGTTCGCCGAACGCTGGCGCGGCGGGGTCAATCGCTTGTCGGCGCTACTGCATCTGCCGCTCGGACCCTTGCGCCGGGTTCGTCAACGGGTCTGGCAAGGCGCAAGATCATGCAATCTCGCTATTTGGCGGACAGATCTTGATTGCATTGATGGCTTCGATGCGGACTACCGCGGGTGGGGTAAGGAAGATTCCGATATCATCGTTCGCCTGCTACATGCCGGCGTCCGCCGCAAGGATGGCACGTTTGCAACGGGCGTGCTCCACCTTTGGCATAGAGACGCCGATCGATCGCAGCTATCCGAGAATGAGCGGAAGCTTGCCGGGGTTGCCGCTGGTGATCGCATCCGCGCACGGCAGGGTTTATCGGCGCTTCAGGGCGCGTCTTCAGTTACCACGACCGTGAGCTGAGCCATGGCGGGATTTTCAAAGGGCCTCGCTCAAGAGAAGCTCGCATCCATCGCGGACGGACTTGTCGTGGCATTGGCTGTGTCGCTGCCTTGGTCAACCTCCGCGACCAGCATTCTTGCGGTACTCTGGCTACTCGCGTTGATCCCCACGTTACGTTGGGCAGATATACGTCGCGAAGTCTCGGCGCTCGCCGGCGGCTTGCCTGTTTTGCTCGTCGTGCTCGGCGTCATCGGGATGCTGTGGGCGGATGTCACACTGCTCGAGCGCTGGAAGGGCCTCGAGTCATTTTTAAAATTGCTGGCTATACCGCTGTTGTTCGCTCAGTTCCGCCGATCTGGAAACAGCGAGTGGGTGTTCGTGGGTTATCTGTTCTCGTGCGTCGCATTGCTGGCCGCGACGGCCATAGTCATGGTGACACCGTTAGCAGCTACGCTGATTCACGAACTCGATGGCAATGTGTTGGTAAAAAATGCTCCGACACAAGCTGGTGAGTTCGTCACGTGTATATTTGGGCTGATGTTCCTGGCGCATGAAGCTGCGGAGCGCAGGAGGTGGGTTTGGCTATTTGGCTGTACGGCGATCATCTCCGCGATGGTTGCCGATATCGTTTACTTATCAACAAGCCGCACAATCCTGATTGTTGCTCTGATCTTGCTCGTACTATTTGCAATCAAAAGATTGAAAGCCAAGGGCATCGCTGTGGCATTTGCCAGCACAATCGTGATCGGAGTCATTGCTTGGACTACGTCGCCTTACTTGCGTGGACGAACCGAGGCAATTCAGACTGAATTGCAAAAATACGAAGCGACCAACGCGAGAACATCTTCGGGCGAGCGAGTTGAATTCTGGAGAAAATCGATTGAATTCATCCGGCAATCGCCGGTGTTCGGTCATGGGACCGGATCGATTCATGCGCTATTCGAAAAGTCGGCGGTCGGACAAACTGGCGCTGCGGGAGTTGCCTCCACCAACCCGCACAATCAGACGCTAGCGGTAGCGATCCAGCTCGGCCTTGTCGGGGTCGCCGTGTTATGGGCGATGTGGGTAGCGCATCTGCTGCTATTTCGCGGCAATAGCCTCGCCGAATGGATTGGCTTGGTCATCGTGGTACAGAATATCGTTGGCTCACTTTTCAATTCGCATTTGTTCGATTTTGTACAGGGCTGGGTCTATGTCGTTGGTGTTGGGGTTGCCGGTGGAATCGTGTCGAAAGTGCGTGCAATAGAACAACGCCGGTAACAGCGATACGATCGTGGCCCGGTAGAGCGTTAACGGATTAGTTTGGACGAAGCCGATTCCAACGTCTCTGCATAAATGCAAGGGACCATGTCCGTGGCAGCAACTTGGGCAGCAGGGTAAAGACGCGGTTGGGTTTTCCGGGGACGATCACACTCTGCTTTCCCATCAAACCCTGATATCCGGCTCGGGCTACCCGTGATGCGGAGCGAACGAGAAGCCTGGGCAAATAATGGGGCGGGATTCCAGCGCGGTTAAAGAATTCGGTTGGGACAGGACCGGGACAGAGCGCGCAAACCTGTACACCTTCACCGGCCAGCTCGTAGTGCAACGCCTCGGTAAAGGACAGCACGTATGATTTTGTAGCGTGATAGACGGCCATGCCCGGGCCCGGAATGAAAGCGGAAATGGAGGCGACGTTGAGGATGCCACCGCCATGCCTCTTGACGCTTGCAACAAAGCGCAACGAGAGGTCCGTCAGGGCGCGAACGTTGAGGTCGATCATGGCCAACTGACGTTCGCGGTCGAGTGTGGCCGCTTCACCAAGCAGCCCGAAGCCTGCATTGTTGATAACATATTGCGGCTCCAGGCCTTGCTCAGCCAATATTTCGGCCAGTTGATCCGTTCCATCGGCAGTACTCAGATCGATGGCAACCACGTGAGGCCGAGCGTACCCTTTCGCTGAAATTGCCGCCGCCAATGCGTCAAGTTGCGGTTTCCTTCTTGCGGCAAGGACCAAGGTATGGCCATGGGCCGCGAAAACGTGGGCGAGCGCCGCGCCGATGCCAGCCGACGCGCCGGTGATGAGGCAAACTGGTTGAATGGATGACATCGCCCTCCGAATGCCTGATATTACATGGTCATGTCTGATCTTAGCGGAAAAATCGTTCTGGTCACTGGGGCTGCAGGCGCGATTGGCAGCGCCATCATGCAAGCAATCAAGCAAGCCTCTGGCACCGCAATCGGCGCAGACCTCCCCGCCAAACCTGGCGTCGATACGGCACTCGATGTCTCTCTCGAAGCTGACTGGCAGCGCACCGCAACCGATATTGAACACAAATACGGCCGGCTTGACGGGCTCGTGAATGCCGCTGGCGTCGTCGCGGTGGGCAGTGTTGAAGTGACCGAGTTCGCCACATGGCGGCGCGTTATGAACGTCAATCTCGACGGCACATTTCTCGGCTGTCGATATGCCTTTCCATTGTTGCGCAAAAACGGTGGCGCAATCGTCAACCTGTCGTCGGTACTCGGAATGGTTGGCGGGGCAAACCTTCTTGCCTATTCCGCATCGAAGGGCGGCGTTTCCTTGCTCACCAAGTCGGTGGCCCTGCATGGAGCGCGCTACCAGCCGCCCGTGCGATGCAATGCCGTCTGCCCCGCATTTATAGAGGGGCCAATGGTCGATGAAATCGTGCAGGGCACCCGCGATGCCAAGATCGTGTTGCAAAAACTTACTGCCGAGGTTCCGCTCGCCCGTATGGGACAGCCAGAAGAAGTTGCTGCGCTCTGCGTTTATTTATTGTCGGACCAAGCGGCTTTCATCACCGGCGCGCTTGTTCCGATTGATGGCGGACTGACCGCACGCTAGGTCAGCGTGACGACGTGAAAGATTGAAGGGATGCCTCGGATGACCATACGCGGAATCGCCGGAAGCATCCTGCTGGCGGCGGCGGTAACTTCTGCGGCAGCACAGCTTTCATCGCATTGGCAGGCGTGCACAGGGAATCCAGGCATTGATTGGGACACGCAGATCAGGAGTTGCACCGCCCTCATTCTGTCGGGCACGGAACTAAAAGAAAATGTCGCGATCGCGTTTTACAATCGCGCATTGGCGTATGAGAACAAGGAGAAGTACGACCTTGCCATTGCCGACTACAGCGAGGCGATTAGGCTCAATCCGAATGACGCCGATGCATATTTATATCGCGGTCTCGACAAGCAGAGGACCGGAGACCAAGCCGGCGCAGAAGCCGACATCGCGGCGGCAAAACAAATAAATCCGAACGTCGGAAAATAAGATCAGCCGTGGCTTCTCGCGTTTTATATACGCGCCGCTAACGTTGGGCGCCGGAAGCCGCCCCACCGGTCTGCGAGTGCGTTAAATGCGTCACCTGAGGCTTTTCAGCCGACGTGGACGCAGGCGCCGCAAACCTCAAAGGCTTTTGTGGTTTGCCGCCGTTCAAATCACGAAGGTTTTCCACATAATCCTTTGGCTCCATCCAAATAAATGTAGGCGTCTTCAGGCCAAGGGATCCCGCAATATCATTTCCGAAGGACACGCAGTTTCGCAAGAGCGCATGCCACACCTGCGCCTCCGACTTCAATTTGCTAATATGAGCGGAGACCTTTTTGTAGGTCGCAGCATCCACCATGACGCGATAGCGAGCGGTCACATATTTTTCTTCGAGGTCGCCGTCGCTAGCTCCGGTTTCAGACGGCACGAACAACAGATGGCCGAGTGTCCAGGTCACAACACTGCAGTTGTCGCAATTATTCGCGTCACCTGCTGGATGCAGGCCTGCAATGTCGCTTTTTATGATTTCTCCTCGGCCGTTTACCTGGCCGTAGATAACGTACATGTGACCGTAACTCGCGGCGGATCGCGCACGGAATTCGAAAAAGTACGGCTTGTAGGAGCTTTGTGGTGCTTTGGGGCTAGGTGTCGCGATCGCCGCTTCGGGGTTGGGCTCATTGGCCAAAACCGCCGAGTTCGCAAACCCGAGCGAAAATGCCGCCACGCAGAGCGACACAAAACCGCGGCACCAGTTACCCCGCATGCTCAACTCCTAAGTCTTGAGGTCAATTGCCTCATGTCAGGCGTCGAGCAGTTTTCGGGATAACAGCCCGACATCGACCAGCTAATTGAAGGGGAGAGAGATCAGGGAACTCTGATCTCTCCTCCTCGCAGTCTGGGTGTTGGACTTCACCCCCTAGTTTGAACAACCGGGGCTTTTCCCTTACCAACCGGAGCTTTGCCCTTTCCGACACAGCCGGAAAGGCCAAGAGCGAGCACTAGGGAGCAAACAACCACGAGCAGTTTCTTCATGAGGCACCCCACCAGTTAAACCAATCAAACGACTATCGCGGTTCGTGGTTAACAACTAGTGCGGAAAAGCCACAGCGCCCAATATTCGGTTACATTTCCAATGCAAATCAACTGGAAGGACAACGTCCCTCATCCCCGCCCTCAGAAGTGAGCGCGTCGATAATTCACGTTAAAATAGAGGGAGATATTCGCAATAATCGGTGGCGAGCCACTAGCGATATTCTTCACAGCTCCCCACCAGGGGATACCGGTTAGGGTAGGCTTTTTTCAAGGTTGCTTCGACCTGTTTAATCGCAGTCTCGCATGCGGTTTTGGTAGCATAGCGCGGCGACGGTTTAACCTCGACACCTGGCGGCCGCTCCATGAATTGCCAATATGCAAACACCGGTACAGCCGGGAATACGATGGCGGCCACAAGGGCCCCTATCCTTGCAGAGGTAATTACGTGCGCCTTCATGGTTCCCCGCCTCGCGGTTTATCGTAAAACGACAACCGTCGTACCCAAACTGACCCGCGCATACAGATCCATAATATCTGCGTTGTGCATTCGTATACAGCCGTGTGACACGAATCCGCCGACCGAACCCGGATTATTGGTGCCGTGGATGGCATATTCGCCCCCGCCGCTGAGCGTCATGGCAGCCGCGCCCATAGGATTCGCCGGACTCCCGCCGGGGATGACGGGGGGCAGCCGGGAGTAGTCTTTTCTGATCGATTGGGGGGCCTGCCAGGCCGGTTTTATGTATTTGCCGTCTATGGTGGTCTTCCCTGACCACGCCATTCCTGCCTTGCCAACACCCACTGGGTAGCGGATCGCACTTCCAGAATCGGTAACATAGTAGAGACGACGTTCGGCCGTCTTAATGACAATCGTGCCCGCGGGATAACCGCTTAAATGGACAATATCGCGGGCACTGGACGATGCCGGTGCGAGGAAAGCGAGACCAAAAAAAGCAGCGATACCAAGGGAAAGGATACGCATACGCTACTGCCTCGATTGCATACTCGATTCCTCTGATTCTCCACCAGAGAACAACTGTCGTCAATATTGCGTCCGGTGTGGAATACCGACATCGTAAACGTACGGCCGGGAAGAGCCCGCTGGCACCGCTTGAGATGACTACATGATGACGCAGACGGCCGCCGCAATCGTTTGGTTCGCCGGGCTGGCCGGCTGGTACATCATCCGACATCCCTTTGCACGAAGGGCAAAAAAAATTGAGGTCAGGGCATCGTTTTACGATCGCCGGGAATCTTTTCTTCTCGCCTTTGCGTCGCTCGGATTGTTTGTGATCCCGGCTGTATATGTCTTGACCGGATTTCCAGCACTGCTCGATCGGCGTTTTATCCCTGCGATTGCGTGGCTCGGGCCGGTGGCTCAGTGTGCGGCTTTGTGGCTCTTCCGTCGCAGCCATGTGGATCTTGGACGAAATTGGTCAATCTCGCTGGAAGTTCGCGACCACCACGCACTGGTTAAGGACGGCGTGTACCAGTTTGTCCGGCATCCGATGTATTCTTCGTTTTTCTTGTTGGGCGTAGCTCAGATTTTGCTGCTGCCAAATTGGCTCGCAGGTGGTTCCGGGCTTGTTGGAGCAGGCGTCCTCTATGCCTTCCGCGTGAGGCGGGAAGAACAGATGATGCTTGAATCGTTCGGTGAGGAATATCGAGCGTACATGACGGACACCAAACGCCTGATCCCCTGGATGCTGTAGCTCGCGGAGACAAAGGTTGCGCGGAAAATTCATTCCTTTGTCCTTACCGCGACGCGCGGCAATCGATCTGCTGCATTTTGCCTCGGCCATCCCTACCGTTCCTGTGCAGCGGTCGATGTCGCTGCAAACTGTTGTCAGTGCAAGAGCCGCCTGTAGCGATCGGCCTCGATGGACTGCCATTTTTGTAAAGGCCTACGCGCTCGCAGCGCGCGAGTTTCCGGAACTCCGGCGGGCCTACATCAAGCTCCCCTGGCCGACTCTGTACGAATATCCGTTAAGTAACGCGAGCATTATCATCGAACGAGATTATCAGGGCGAGCTCGGCCTCTTCTCGATATTGATCAAAGACCCGGCGGCACGGTCTTTGCATGACATTGGGAAAATTCTCCACCATGCCTCCAGCACGCCGGTTGATGCGATCAAGGATTTCCAGCGATCGATGCGCTTTGCCGCGCTTCCACGTCCGCTGCGTCGACTGTTGTGGTGGGTTGGATTAAACTTCGGAAGGCAGCGATCGAACTTCTTCGGTACGTTCGCCGTGTCTGTTTATTCTGCGCTGAATGCTGAATCTTTGCATCCCTTGACGCCTTTGACGACAACCTTGAATTACGGCGTGATAGACAGCGAAGGCAAAGTGACCGTACGCATTGTCTATGACCACCGAGTCGTCAATGGTGCGACCGTGGCCCGGGCCCTCGCGCGGCTTGAGGAAATCCTCAATACATCCCTTGTAGAAGAAATAAGATCGCAAGCCGTCCGTGCTCAAGCGTCCTGACTGACTCGCACTGAGTTTGCCGCTATGCCGCGGCCATCATCGACAATGGTAGCGCAGAGTATTGTTGGCTCGCTGCTCAATTCACATCTGTTCGATTTTGCGCAGGGTTGGGTCTATGTCGTTGGTGTTGGAGTGGCTGGAGGATGGTGATGAAGAAGCGTAATTGAGAGGGCCATCTTCGTCGCACCCGCGACCGCATCCGCGCTGAAGACCCCACAATTGATGACCGGACCCTCGCCGATACGATCGAGGGGCTGACCGACCTGCCCGAGATCATCATCGCAATCGTCCGCTCAGCCCTCGCCGATCAGGCCCTGGCAACGGGACTCAAGGGCCGGATTGCCGAGATGCAGGACCGGCTCGAGCGTCTGCAGGATCGAGCCTCCAAGCGGCGGCAGATCGCCAAAGACGTGATGGTCGATCTCGATATCAAGACGATCACCGCACCGGACTTCACCGTCTCGATCCGGCCAGGGATGCCATCGCTTCTCATCCTCGATGAAGCGGCGGTGCCGAGCATCTATTGGCAGCCGGTCGCGCCGTAGCTCGATCGCCAGAGCTTGCTGAGCGAGCTCAAAGAGGGCGCCGACATCACGGGCGTCACCCTCTCCAACCCAGAACCTGTTCTGAGTGTGCGGACAAAGTGATGGGCTTCTCAGCAAAACAGGTGCAGGCGCTGCGGCGTAGTCTCAGTGCTCGGCACGTTCGCACGCGCGAAGCAGATGGCCGCGAGCTCTCGTACATCGAAGGCTGGTTCGCGATCTCGGAAGCCAACCGGATCTTTGGTTTCGATGCCTGGAGCCGGGAGACCGTAGAGGCGCGCTGTGTCCTGGCGCGTGAAAAGCGCGGATCATTCCTCGCCGTCTATATCGCTAAAGTGCGCATTACCGTGCAGGCCGATGGCGTGACCATTT
>DASSIJ010000238.1:0-2096 GCA_035692045.1 Pseudolabrys sp.
ATAAAGATGGCGCGCCTGCAAATCGACGGCTATGCGCATGCGCTTTTGGCCGTGCCGGTGCGCAAACCCGTGACCGGTGATGTCGAGACGAATTCGCCTTTCGGCGTGCGCAGGGATCCTTTTTTAGGACGTCCGGCGATCCATACCGGCATCGACCTGCGCGGCGATGCCGGCGAACCCGTGCGCGCCACTGCGACGGGCAGCGTGACAATCGCTGGCCGTCGGGGCGGCTACGGCAACATGGTGGAGGTCGGCCACGGCAACGGCCTAGCCACGCGCTACGGCCATTTGTCCGAGATCGACGTGAAGGTCGGCCAGACCGTGCGTATCGGCGAAGTTGTCGGCAAGATTGGTTCGACCGGCCGTTCTACCGGTCCGCATCTCCACTATGAAACGCGGATCAATGGCGAGGCGGTCGATCCGCAGAAATTTCTGCGCGCGGGATTGCGGCTCGGCAACAATTAAACCGGCGGAGATGACGCAAACGCCCCCGTGACTTTCATTCAACTGTCGCTGGACCAGCCAGTCGCCGGAGAACGATCGCGCCCTGACGGGCGCGGCGACGCTGAGGCGCCCAGGGTCAGCGCGCGGAAACCTCTGCGGCGCCCCGGTGAACACCCGACGCACGATGTTGACGATTTCCTTCCCGGAGCTTGCGCACGCTCAGGGCCTTTCGCTTTCGCAGCGGAATTTTGACGCCGTTAGGCAGTTCTACGAACCGCCGAACAAATTGTCCGTTGCTCTCGACAACGTACTTCGTTCCCACCGGCAAACGCCGTGGAAGCTGAAACGCGCTATTCACTTCACTTCCCCCAGTCCCAGATTAGCCCGGGGGAATTACCGAGCACACGTGTGTCCGGAATTTGTCCGAATTAAAGTTATCCTCGCAATCAAGACGGTAAAATCCAACCGGCATCTTGACGGGTCGCGCTTGCTGTGCCGCTTCACGCCGCATCGTATTCACCGATCCGCCGAGGACCAAAAGCGGACTCATGCCGTGCAAAAAATAGATCGTTATCCGACCACCGCATCGGCCGTAGCGAGCAGCGACGGAAGGAGCCATGGCGGTCTTGGGATTGATCGTAAGGTCGAACCTGGTCGGTTGCTCGACGAGAATATCCGCCGGTTAAACGGGTCGCGCCAAAGAGCGCCGTGATTTTTTGGACCGTACGACCAAGCCCTCCCCTGCCACGCTGCCTCTGTTTCGGTGCGCGGGTGTGATCTACAGTAACGCATGGGGAGAAGGGCCGGCTACTGGTTCACCGTGATTGTGTTGGCAGCGCTTTGCGTTGTCGCCCTCTATTTCAATTTTTCGAATTCGGCATCGGACGACGACAAGCCGCCCCTGTCCTTGCGATTTTCCTGGGCCGGCATTCCAGCATGCGCGACGATCTCGCCTGTGTTCGAGTTGGGCGGAGTGCCTGCCGACACAAGGCTTTTGAGTTTCATGATGACCGATCTCAATATGCCGTCGTTCCACCACGGCGGCTCAACCGTCCCGTATACCGGAAATGTGGTGAACCGCGGCGCCGTCACCTACACAGGCCCGTGCCCGCCGCAGGGCGAGCGCCACAACTATCGCTGGACGGTGCAGGCACTCGATCCCGGCGGCAAAGTTCTCGGCAAGGGCACCGCAGAGGCAATGTTTCCGCCCTGACGGCACGCCCGCCAGGCTGATCCAAGCTGGCCGGACCGACTCAAGGCTGGAACCGGAGTGACTCAAGGCTGGAAAGAGGGTTAGCCGGCCAGATCCAAAAGTCGCGATAGTTTGAATGAAAGCCCGGACCGATGCGTCCGGCAGCCGCCAATTGACCACGCCGGCCTCGGGGTCCAAACCCCTCAACCGGCACTGGAATCAGGCCCGGCTGTCCGCAAAAATATCCCAAAAGTGGTGACCTATCGGCCTTGTTCGCGGCTTGAGGACTGTGGCACACTGTAGCGTTGGTAATACTTCGGAGATCTAGCATGCCTCAGGGCACCGTAAAGTGGTTCAATCCGACGAAGGGCTATGGCTTCATCCAGCCCCAAGAAGGCGGGAAGGATGTGTTTGTGCACATCTCGGCGGTCGAACGCGCCGGACTTAGCACGCTGAACGA
>DASSIJ010000239.1:0-2498 GCA_035692045.1 Pseudolabrys sp.
GCACCACCCACAATCTCTTGAAACTTTTCACCCTCGGAAAGGCCGCCTGAGGCGGCTACCGTGCAACAAATGCCCGGCCGCAATGCCTATCTGGACGTGCTCCTAGGGTTAGCTGTTCGAGCATGCCGCGGGGAATCGGGAAGACATGGCAAAATGGTTCACCGCGATGCAGCGATTTCTCCCGAGTCGGATGAAAAGCGGAAGTGTGCCCAGCTAGGAGCCCGTCCAGATAGGCATTGCGGCCGGGCATTTGTTGCACGGTAGCCGCCTCAGGCGGCCTTTCCGAGGGTGAAAAGTTTCAAGAGATTGTGGGTGGTGCAGATCATGGCCCACTCGGCACGTACTTTCTTGACGCCGCGCAACAGGAACTGGCGGAAGCCGCGTGCCTGTTTGATCTGTCCGAACACCGGTTCCGCCACTTGCTTTCTCAATCGGTAAGGCGTTTCGAAGCCGCCGTCATCGATCTTTTTGCGCATCAGTCGCGTCAGCGGTCCACCAACTTTTCCGTTTGCCACTGTCGGGTGCTGAGCGCGTCCAGGTGCGACATAGCCGTCGATGCCACGTGCTACGAGCGCTTCGAGATTGGGTTCGCTGCAGTAACCAGAGTCCGCTGAGGCCTGCTCTGGCTTGCGGCCGAGATTGTTCTCAATGGCCTCGACCAAGGGCACCAATTGGCCCTGATCGCTGCCGCACTGCGTGAGTTCGTGCGCGACAATGATCTGGGCCTCTGCGTCGACCGCTGCCTGTGCGTTATAGGCTTGGACGAAGCCTTCCTTCGACTTCATGATGCGGCTGTCCGGATCGGTGAAGTTACGTTGCGCCTTGGGATCAGGTTGGTCCGGTAGTGGTGCCGCCGGTTTGCCCGGCTTCTTGCGGCCTTCAGCGTTGCGCTGCTGTTGTTTTTCGGCCTCGATGCGGCGCTCTTCCTCCGCGGCCAGCTTGGCGTCGGCCTCCAGCGCCGCCATCGCCTCCTGGATCTTCGCCAGCCGTTTCTCCTTATCGCTGGCCCAGTCCGGCATCTCGTCACCACGCTTGTCTTTGCCGAAAATCTCGTCCTCTTGGACATCCGCCGCCGCGGCGGCCGCCAGCATGCCAGCGACCTCGGCTTTCAATTCCGCCTCACGTTTCTTCATGCGTTCATAACTCATCGCTTTATGTTTCGACGCATTCGCTTTGATCTTCGTGCCATCCAGTGCGACGTGGCCGAGTTTGACCAGCCCTGCTGTCTCGCACAACTTCAGTACCTGTAGGAACAACTCGCCGAGCGCCTTCAAATGGCGCTTGCGGAAGTCGCTGATCGTTCGGAAGTCCGGCGGATCGAGCGCGACAATCATCACGAAATCGTTCCGCTCGCAGCAGGCTCTCGCAATGCGCCGCGACGAATACAGCCCGCTTGCATAGCCATGCAGCAAAAGCGAAACCATCATGCGCGGATCGAACGGCGGCTGGCCCAGCCCACTCACATAGCTGCCCATGATCGCCTTGAGATCCAGGCTCTCCCGCACCAGCCCAACGATAAACCGCGAGACGTGGTCCTTGGGCACGAAGTCCCGCACATTCGGCGGCAGAAGCAGCGTCTGATCGATATTCCAGGGGCGAAAGTGCTTGCTCATAGTCCAAGCTTGAATCAGACTCGCTGGGATTTGAACAGCGGATAACTCGGACAGGCTCCTAGGTCGATCTTGATATCGCCCCTCCCGCGGAAAGCGGATTGTAGCCTCAAACGCCGGTGATGTTCTCTTCGAGGAAGTCGAGATGCTGCAGGCGGGTGAACTCGATGGCGAAGCCGTCTTCCAGATGGCGCACCACGCGCCCTTGCACCTTGTCAAGCGTGACCAATGCGCCGATAGGCGGGCGCTGATCGGTGGCAATGCCGGCGCCCGACTGCGATACGTCGATGATCCGGCAGGTGAGGTTGAGGCCGTTCGGCAGGATCAGGCGGCCGACCGGATTGCGCGGAACGACGCGGCCGTGCCGGCGGTCTTCGGGCAGGCCGAGGATATGGCGATTGGCGAGCCAGGTGAGCTGCGCGGCGAGCTTGTCGCGCTTGCGCGCGGTCGCCGAGATCGACATCGCGAAACCGTTCGGCAGCACGCGGATGATCGTGCCTTCCAGCCGCCCGACATGATCGATGTAGGCGACCACGCGCTCGCCGGCCTTGCCGGCCACGGGTCCGACCACCGACATGCCGCCGGGCGACATATCGGACACCTGGCACGGAAACTCGCGCCGGTCCGGCAGCATGTAGCGGCCGAGCAGGTGAACCTTGACCCGCTGGAAACGGCGGCGCTCTTCGGCGGCCGGAAGTATCGATCTTTTGTGCGCCAACGCCATCTTCGCCACCCGACAACCGGCTTCTCGGTGTCGTCAGACCCTACGGCCAGCAGCGTTAATGGGGGGTTAGCGGCGGTTGTATGAAGTGGCGATCACGCCACTTTCGGGATCGGCTGCGGTATCCGGTTGAATGCCCGGAGAATGAGCGGACACAGCAAAATCGC